>DAIQBH010000015.1:0-18913 GCA_036781285.1 Thermodesulfobacteriota bacterium
GATCCACGGCCAGGCGACCGACGAGAAAGACGATCACGGCCGACCGGTCGTCGGCCGCACGTTGCTCTTGCTGCTGAACGGCGGGGTGCGACCGCGGGCCTTCACGCTGCCCCGGCTCGGACGGCCTGGCGACTGGCACGAGCTCCTGCACACCGCCCGGCCCGGCACGCGCACGGTGAAGACCGACGTCGTGAACCTCCTCGGACACTCGCTCCTGCTGCTGCGCTACGAGGATCGCCGATGAGCGACGCATCCGCCCCGGCGATCCGACGCCTCGTCACCGGCACGCACACGAGCCCGCACGATCTGCTCGGCGCGCACCCGGCCACCGTCGGCGACGTCACCGGCATGGTGATCCGCGCCTTCCATCCCGACGCGACCGGCGTCGAGGTGCTACGCGCGAACGCCGCACCAACCGCGCTCGTCGATCAGGGGGGCGGACTTTTCACGGCCTTTCTTCCGGCTGCGACGGCCCCACTGCGCTACCGCCTGCGGTTCCGCTTCGCCGACGGACGGACATGGGAGCGCGACGACCCCTATCGCTTTCTTCCGACGCTCGGCCCGCTCGACCTGCACCTCTTCGGCGAAGGAACGCACCGCCGGCTGTGGCGGCATCTGGGGGCGCACGTTCGCCGCGTCGACGACACCGACGGCGTCGCGTTCGCCGTCTGGGCCCCGAACGCGCGACGGGTCTCGGTCGTCGGCGATTTCTGCGGCTGGGACGGCCGCCTCTTCCCGATGCGTCAGCTCGGCGGCTCGGGCGTGTTCGAGCTCTTCGTGCCCGACCTCGGCGCCGACGCGCTCTACAAGTTCGAGATCCTGACCCCGCAATACACCCTTCGTCTGAAGACGGATCCGTTCGCGGCCGCCATGGAGCGCGCACCAGGCACGGCTTCCCGCGTCGTCGCGCCGAGCACCTACGCGTGGGGCGACGGCGACTGGATGCAACGCCGGCCCGGCAGCGATGCGGCGCGCGCGCCGATGGCGACGTACGAGGTTCACCTCGGCTCGTGGGCGCGCGTTCCCGAGGACGGCAATCGCTCGCTGGGATTCCGCGAGATCGCACCGCGTCTCGCGGCGCACGCGCGGACGCTCGGCTTCACGCACCTCGAGCTGCTGCCGATCATGGAGCACCCGTTCGAGGGCTCGTGGGGCTATCAAGTGACCGGCTACTACGCGCCGACCGCGCGCTGGGGCACGCCCGACGACTTCCGCTTCTTCGTCGACACCTGCCACCAGGCGGGTCTCGGCGTGATCCTCGACTGGGTACCCGCGCACTTCCCGCGCGACGATCACGCGCTTCGCCGCTTCGACGGCACCGCGCTCTACGAGCACGACGATCCGCGCCGCGGCGAGCACCCCGATTGGGGCACGCTCATCTTCAACTACGGCCGGCGCGAGGTCGCGAACTTCCTGATCGCGAACGCGCTCTACTGGCTCGACGAGTTCCACATCGACGGTCTCCGCATCGATGCGGTCGCCTCGATGCTCTATCTCGACTACAGCCGCAGCGAGGGCGAGTGGCTGCCGAACCAGCACGGCGGGCGCGAAAACCTCGAGGCCGTCGCGTTCCTCCGCGACCTCAACGACACCATCGCCGCCGAGCAGCCCGGATGCTTCACGGTCGCCGAAGAATCGACCGCGTGGCCGGGCGTCACGCACCCGACCCGTGACGGCGGGCTCGGCTTCGCGCTCAAATGGAACATGGGCTGGATGCACGACACGCTCGGCTACTTCGCCCGCGAGCCGGTGCACCGCCGGTTCCACCAGGACGAGCTCACGTTCGCGATGCTCTACGAGCACCGGGAACGATTCGTGAATCCGCTCTCGCACGACGAGGTCGTGCACGGAAAGCGCTCGCTGCTCGAGAAGATGCCGGGCGACGAATGGCAACGGCTCGCGAATCTCCGGCTGCTGCTCGCCTACCAGTACACACGACCGGGGAAGCAGCTGCTCTTCATGGGCACCGAGCTCGCGCCCTACGACGAGTGGAACCACGACACGAGCCTCGACTGGCACCTCGCCGAGCAGCCGTCCCGCCGCGCCTTCGGGCGCTTTCTGTCGGCGCTCGGGGCGCTGTACCGCGAGCGGGCCTGCTTCTGGCGGCGCGACCCGGATCCCGATGGATTCGCTTGGATCGATTGCACGGACCGTGACGCGTCCGTCGTGAGCTATCAGCGGCGCGACGGTGACGCCCACGCCGTCGTCGTCCTGAACCTCACGCCGGTACCACGACCCGGGTATCGCGTCGGCGTGCCGTCCTCGAGCTCGTATCGCCTGATACTCGACAGCGACGCCGTGGAGTTCGGGGGCTCGGGCCAGGGGCTCCCGCCGACGTTCCGCCCCGAGTCGGTCGCCTGGCATGGTTTCCCGCAATCGATCGTCTTGGGATTGCCACCGCTCGGCGCGCTCGTTCTGGAACCCGCCTGATCCATGCCCTCGCGCCCCGTGCTCGCACGTCTCGCCCGCCGGCTCGGTATCCTCCCGCGCTACACCGACACGAGCGGAGTCGTGCGGGTCACGAGCGAGCGAACCGCCGTCGCCTTGATCGCGGCGCTCGGCCACGACGCGGAGACCGAAACGGCCGCCGTCGAGAGCGAACGCGCGCTCGCCGCCGCCGCGCGCCGCGCCGTCCCGGCGACCCGCGTCGTCACCGTGCGCGATGCGCGCCGAGTCGCGGTACAGCTGCCGCGGGAGATGCGCAGCCCGCGTCGCATCGAGTGGACGCTCGAGCTGCACGACGAAACCGGCACGCGCACGAGCGCGCACGGCCGACTCGACCCCGGCGATCCCACCGCGCACGTGACGCTGCCCCGCACACCAATGGCGGGCTACCATCGGCTCCGGCTGGGGCTCGAAGCGAGGGGCGCGACACCGATCGACCTCGATCAATCGCTGATCGTCGTGCCGCCGCATTGTCCGTTGCCCGAGCGTCGTCTCGGGCGGCGCGGCGTCTTCGGTCTCCTCGCGAACCTCTATGCGGTCGAAAGCGCGCGCAACTGGGGCGCCGGGGACTGCAGCGACCTGGGCGCCCTCGTCGATCTCGCGAGCGACATCGGGGCGGCGTTCGTCGGGGTGAACCCCCTGCATGCCCTCCGGAACGGCCGGCGCGAGATCAGCCCATACAGCCCGGTGAGCCGGCTCTACCGGAACACGCTCTACCTCGACGTCACCGCCGTCCCCGAGGTCGCCGAGACGCCGTCCGTCGCCCGCCGGCTCGCGAGCCCGGCGCTGCGCGAGGCTCTCGCGCGACTCCGCGCCGGGACGCACGTCGACTACGCCGGCGTCATGGCGCTCAAGACGCCGATCCTCGCGGCGCTCCACCGGACCTTCGTCGCGCGCCATCGCGATCGCGACACGGCACGCGGGCGCGCGTATCGGAGGTACCTCCGCGCGGAAGGATCGGCGCTCGTGGACTTCGCGACCTACGTCGCCCTCGAGGAGCACCTCGCGCCGACGGCCGGACGCGACTGGCGCCGCTGGCGGCGGGAGTATCGCGACGCGCGGTCGACGGCGGTCGCGGCGTTCCGTCACTCGCACGCGGAAGCGATCGATCGCGTGATGTGGACGCAGTTCGAGCTCGATCGCCAGCTGGCGGTCGTCGCGGCGCGCGCCGAACGCGGTGGACTTCCGCTCGGCGTCTATCAGGACGTCGCGCTCGGAACCGCCGCGCGCGGCAGCGATCCGTGGTCGTTTCCGGAGCTGTTCGTTCTCGACGGCACGAGCCTCGGAGCACCGCCCGACGGGCTGGCACCCGCCGGCCAGAACTGGGGACTCCCGCCGCTCGATCCCCACGCGCTCCGCGCCGACGGCTACCGCTACTGGGTCCGGCTGCTGCGCTCCGCGTTCGGACACGCCGGCGCGCTGCGCATCGATCACGTCATGGGACTGTTCCGGCAGTTCTGGATCCCGCCCCGGCGACCGGGGTCGGACGGTGCCTATGTCCGATTTCCCGCCGACGACCTGCTCGGCATCCTCGCCCTCGAGAGCACGCGCGCCGGCGCGCTCGTGATCGGCGAAGATCTCGGCACCGTCCCGCCGGGGTTGCCGGCCCGCCTGCGGAGCGCGGGCATCCTCTCGACGCGCGTGCTGCTCTTCGGACGCGACCGCCGCGGGGCCTTCCGCCCGGCCGCCAGCTATCCGCGCCACGCGCTCGTCGGCGCCAACACGCACGACATCGTTCCGCTCGCCGGGTGGACCGCCGGCCGCGACCTCGGCCTCCGCCGCCGGCACGGGCAAATCCGGAACGACGTCGAGCTCGCCGCCGCGCGCCGCGAGCGCCGCGGCGCCGTGGCCGCCCTCGCGGATCTCCTCGTCCAGGCGGGGCTCTGGCCCGCGGACGCGCCGCCCGACGGGACCGATCCGCGCTTCCGCGGCGCCGTGCACGCGCTCCTCTGTCGCACGCCGAGCGTCCTCGTCGGCATCGCGCTCGACGACCTCGTCGGCACGCCGGATCCCGTGAACCTGCCGGGCGTCGACCTCGATCGCTATCCGAGCTGGAGCCGTCGCCCCGGGCTCGCGATCGAGGAGCTGGCGCGCGACCCGCGCGTGGCGCTGACACTCCGGGGCACCGGCCGCCGCGCCGTCCGCTCCCGCTGAGCTCGGGCGCTGCCTCTGAATCCGCACGCACGTCGCATGGAGCGTGCGAGCCGTTACTTTCGGATCCAAGCGTCACAAACGCTACCCGCAACTCGCGCAGCCGCGATTCCCCTACAAACGGGAGTCGCAAAGATGACGGGTCGGGTAATCCCCGTATTCCGGGTCCTTGCGGTTCACGGAATCGCACGCCGCGCGACGCGCACGCCGCTTGCTTGATGTCGGTCCACGCAGCTCGGATCGGAGACCATGCCCTCGGTGAATCGGACGACCGGGCCGTACCCTTGGTTGCCGGCGATGATCGGCGTCGTGATTCTCACGGGGCTCGCGATCGCCGGCGT
Organism: Thermodesulfobacteriota bacterium; assembly: GCA_036781285.1. GTDB lineage: Bacteria > Desulfobacterota > Binatia > UTPRO1 > UTPRO1 > UTPRO1. The sequence goes on from DAIQBH010000015.1 coordinate 4,938, forward strand.
CGGGCTGTGGAGCCTGCGCGAACGCCTGATCGAGAGCACGGGTCGCACGCTCGCGCTCACCGCGGCCGAGAGCGTGGACAAGCTCGCGCTCCTCCTCACGGAGCACGCGCGCCGCTTGCGCATCTTGAGCGGCGATGCCGTCTTCGCGAGCGGCGACGCCGGCCTCGCGGCCGCGCGACTCCAGGCATTCGCCGCCGACCACCCGGAGTACCGCTGGGTCGCCGTCACCGATCTCGCCGGACGGGTCACCGCCTCGTCGGATCTCGGGCGCGTCGGGACCGTAGTGACCCCGCGCTCATGGTTCACGATCGCGCGCGGCGTCGGGGTCGACGTCCGCACGCTCCGCAGCGGCGACGCCTCGACCCGGCGCTCGCCGGTGCTGGCATTCACGGTGCCGCTCGTCGACGCGGACGGCGCCGTGCGCGGCGTGTTGGTCGCGCACGGCACGCTGTCGCACGTGAAGCGCGTCTTCGACCGCAGCACCCGCGAGCTGCAACGCAAATTCAGCACTGCGATGGCCGTGGACTGGCACCTGCTCAGCCCGAACGGTGACCTCATCGCCAGCACGCGGCGCCGGCCGCTCTTGCCGAAGCTCGCCTTGCCGTCCGCCTTCGCGAGCGCGGGAGGCGCGCCGGGCTATCTCGAGGAGCGCGATCCCGGCCGCGGCGTCGGCATGCTCACGGGCTACGCGCGCATGCGCGGCCACGCCGCGCTCGCGCTGCCACGCTGGGCCCTCTTGATCCACGTCGATCGCCACGACGTCGTCGCGCCCATCCACGAGATGATCCTGAAGCTCGGCGCGCTCTGGGCGCTCGTCATGGCACCGCTCTTCCTCACGACGATCTGGGCGACGGGCCGCTTGCGCGCCGAGTGGTCGGAGAGCCGCGAGGAAAGCCGCCGCGCGCTGGAGGCGCGCCGCGCCGCGAACGAGAGCGAAGGCCGCATGCGCGCGATCCTCGACCACGCCGCCGAAGGCATCGTGACCGTCGACGACGACGGCGTCATCCGATCGTTCAATACCGCCGCCGTCCGCATGTTCGGCTGGACCGCCAGCGAGATCTGCGGCCAGAGCGTCGCGCGCCTCCTGCCGAGCGGGGCGACGGGCACGCACGATCTCGGCGGTCCCCGCTGGCTGGAACGGATCGTGCGCCGCAACAACGACCGGACCGTGACGCTCACCGGTCGGCGCCGCAACGGATCGACCTTCCCGCTCGGGCTCGCGCTCAGCGAGGTCGTGACCGACGACCACCGCGTCTTCATCGGCATCGTCCGCGACCTGACGGATCAGAAACGTGCCGAGGCCGACCGCGGCCTCCTCGCCTCCATCATCGAGCACAGCGACGACTTCGTCGGCGTCGCGGGCCTCGACGGGCGGGTCGTCTTCGTGAACCCGGCGGGGCGACGACTGGTCGGCGTGGAGCCGCACGCCGCCGTCGGCGACGTCTCCCTCGACGACTTCGTCTACCCGGACGACCGACCGGCCTTCCACGATCGCATCGTGCCGGCCGTCATCCGGAACGGCCGTTGGCAGGGCGAGCTCCGCGGCCGTCATCTCGAGACGGGCGAGCCGCTCGCGGTCGCGGTCAATCTGTTCCTGGTGCACCATCCGCGCACCGGGCGCCCCAGCGGCTTTGCGGCGGTGTGTCGCGACCTCCGCGAGCAGAAGCGCGTCGAGGAAGCGACGCGGCAGGCACGCGAGCTCACGCTCGCCAAGGAGATGGCGGAGACCGCCTCGCGCGCGAAGAGCGACTTCCTCGCGACCATGAGCCACGAGATCCGCACGCCGCTGAACGGCGTCGTGGGCATGACCGCGCTCCTCCTCGACACGCGCCTGAGCGAGGAGCAGCGCGACTACGCCGAGTCGCTGCGCACGTGCAGCGCATCGCTCTTGAGCGTGATCGACGACGTGCTCGACTACTCGAAGATGGAAGCCGGGAAGCTCGATCTCGAGGTGATCGACTTCGACCTCCGCCGAACGGTCGAGGAGGTCGTCGAGCTCTTCGCGGAACGCGCGCACAGCAAGCACCTCGAGCTCGCGGCGCTCATCGACCCGGAGATGCCGACCGCCCTCCGCGGCGACCCGAACCGCCTGCGTCAGATCCTCTCCAACCTCATCGGCAACGCGCTCAAGTTCACGGAGCGCGGCGAGGTCGTCGTCCGCGTGTCGGCCGTCGGTGGCGGCCCATCGAGCGTACTCTTGCACGTCGCCGTCGCGGACACGGGGATCGGCATCGCGCCCGAGCGCCAGACGATGATCTTCGAGTCGTTCTCGCAAAGCGACGTCTCGAACGCCCGCCTGTACGGCGGCTCGGGGCTCGGGCTCGCGATCGTGAAGCGGCTCGCCGAGCTCATGGGCGGCCAGATCGTCGTCGACAGCGAGCCAGGCGCCGGCAGCACGTTCACCCTCGTCGTGCGCCTGGAGAAGCAGCCCGGCGCCGGCGCGCGCGTCCCCGTCCCGCTCCTTCACGGGCGGCGCGTCCTGATCGTCGACGACAGCCCGACCGTCCGCGCCCTCCTGCGCGCGTACCTCCGGCGGCTCGGCGTCCGCTGCGGCGCCACGGAGGACGGCGCCCACGCGCTGGCGCTCCTCCGGGCGGCGGCAACGCGCCGACGGCCGTACGACGTCGTGTTGCTCGATCGGGACATGCCCGCGATGGACGGCCTCGAGGTCGCACAGGCGATAGCGCAAGAGCCGGCGATCGCCGACGTGCGGATGGTGCTCCTGACCGCGATCGGCCAACGGCGCGCGGCGCGGCGTGCGGGTCGGAAGGCGAAGATCACGGCGTTTCTCTCGAAGCCCCTACGTCTCGATCGTCTGGAGACCTGCCTGCTCCGTCTCTTCGACGCACCGGCACCGGCGGTCGTGGCACCAGGGCGGCGCCGCGAGCGCGCCACGCCGAGCGCGCTTCCGATCGTCGGTCACGTGCTCGTTGCCGAGGACGACCCGATCAGCCAGAAGGTCGCGCTTCGCTTCCTCGAGAAGCGCGGCTATCGCGTCGACCTCGTCGGCAACGGCCGAAGCGCGGTCGACGCTTGCATCCGCCGCGCCTACGACCTCGTCCTCATGGATTGCCGGCTGCCCGAGCTCGATGGATTCGAGGCGACGATGGAGATCCGTCGGCGCGAGCCGGCGACGCGCCGAACACCGATCGTCGCCCTCACCGCGAGCACGGCGCCGACGCTGCATCGACGATGCCTCGATGCCGGCATGTCGGGCCACCTCGCCAAGCCGCTCCGCGCCGACGCGCTCGATGCCGTCCTGCGGCAGTGGGCCACGCCGCGACCCGATCCCGCGCCTTCGACCACGGACGACGGGCTCCTCGACACGACCGGATTGCTCGACCGCGTCGACGGCGACCTCGAGTTCGTGCGCGAGCTCGCGCTCGGCCTCCGTGACGACAGGCGACGGTGGCTCATCGAGCTGCGAAGCGGGCTCGCGACGCACGACGCGGCCCGCGTCGAGCACGCCGCGCACGCCGTCTGCGGCAGCGCCGCCAATCTGGGCGGCCGACGCGTCGCCGCGCTCGCACGCGAGATCGAGACGCGCGCGCGCGCCGGCGACCTCGCGTCGTGCGCCCCCGAGCTCGCCGCGCTCGACGCCGCGCTCGAGCAACTGGAGCACGCCCTCCTCGGTCTCGATCACCGCCGTCTCGCCGCGTCCTGAGCCTTCCGTCGACTCCGTAGCGATCCGTCGCGTTTCTGGGGAATTCCCTGAATGGCGGCGCACGCACCCTCCGGAGAACGTGTACGCAGCGTGAACGTTCGGATCGCCCGGCGATCCCGAGGAGGAAGGGTGTCGAGATCGCCTGGGTCGATCCAGGCTCGCCGATGGGTCGCCCGCCTCGCGTCGTGCTGGGGCATGACGATCGCGTTGCTGCTGGTGCCGAGACCGAGCGAGCCCGCGGCGGCGAGCGCCACGTCGTGCGTCCGAGCGGTCGCACGCGCGAGCGCGACCCTCGCGCGCGATCGCATGCGGCTTCGCATGCGGTGCAACCCGCCGCTCGATGCCGTACGCGCGGTCGCGACCTGCGCCGACGCGAGGAGCGCCAAGCTTCGCGCCCGAGCGGTCCGGATGATCGAACGCCATTGCGGCGGCGCCGATCGCCGCTGTAACGGGAGCCCGGACGACGTCCCGGCGGCAGCGATGGGCTGGACGACGGCGCAGTGCCCGGATCTGCACCTCGCCGCGTGTCCGCTCGCGACCCGCGACTGCCAGGGCGTCGCCGCGTGCGTGACCTGCATCGGCGAGACCAGCATCGACGCCGCGTTCGCGGAGCTGCGGCTCGGACTCGACGACACCCCGCTGAGCATGAGCGCAGCGCGCTGCCGGCGCGCCCTCGTGCGCGGGAGCCAGCGTGCGTTCGTCGGCACCAGCCGCGCCCTCGAGCAGTGCGAGAGCCGGCTGCTGCGCGGCACGACCACGGGCACCTGCCCCGATGCGCTCGCCGCGCGTCGCATCGCGAGTCTGCGGGCCCGAGCGATCACCTCGTGGTGCCGTGCGTGCGGTGGGGCCGACGGCGCGTGCGGCGGTGACGACGATCCTTCGATTCGCTCGCTCGGCGTCGCCGACACGTGCCCCAACGTCGCCGCGCCTGGCGGCGACTCGTGTCGGGGCGAGATCACCGACGTGACGAGTCTCGTCGAATGCTTCGACTGTACGCTCGGAGCCACGGCCGGCTGCCTCGACATCCATTCCGTGCCGTCGCTGCGTGTGTTGCCGCCGGAATGCCGCCCGGAGCCGACGGTTCTCGGCACTCCTTCACCAACCGTCGCGGTGATCGCAACCCCGACCGCGAGCGTCGCCACCGCGAGCGCGACGCCGTCGCGCACCGCTACGCCGACGGCGACGCCGACCGGAACGCCGACACCGACCCCGACGCGGACCGCGACACCGTCGACGACCGCTACGCCTTCGCCGACCGCGTCACCGAGCCCGACCGTCAGCTCGACAGCGACGATTTCGGCGCCACCGAGCCCGTCACCGACCGCCACTGCGTCGGACACGCCGATCCCGAGCAGCACGCCGACCGCGACCACCACGCCGACCGCGACTCGAACGGTGACGCCGACGAGCTCGTCGACGCCGAGTGCGACGGCAACGGCGACCCCGACCACCACTCCGACGACTACGCCCACACCGACGGAAACCGAGCCGCCCAGCGCGACCCCGACGATTTCTCCGACCGCCACCGCGACAGCGTCTCCGACCCCGACCCCGACCGCCACGGCGACGCCGACCACGACGACGACACCCACCCTCACCGCAACGGCGACCCCTACGCCGACCCCGACGGCAACGGCAACCCCCACGAGCTCTCCGACGGCGGCCCCGACCCTCACCGCAACCGCAACCGCAACCGGTACGCCTATGCCGACGATCACGGCAACGGCCACGACCTCGCCGACCCCGACGGAGTCCCCGACGCCGACGATGTCACCGACCGAGACCGCGACCCCGGACGCGACCGTCACGGCGACGCCCACGTCGACGGAGACCGCGACGCCGACGGCCACCCCGACCCCGACCCTCACCGCCACGCCAACCGTCACGGCGACGCCGACGGCCACACCCACGCCGACCGCGACTCAGACGCCGACGCCCACCGTTTCCCCGACACCCACGGCGACGCCGACGCCGAGCGTCACGGCAACTGCCACGGCATCCGCTACCCGCACGCCGACGCCCACGCCGACGCTCTCCCCGACCGGGACGCCAACACCCACTCCGACGGCGACGCCGAACTGCGGCGACGGCGTGATCGTCTCACCGGAAATCTGCGAGCCCGGGGTCGGAGGCTGTGGGATCCTCTCGGTCTGCCTCGCGTGCATCGCGTGCGTATGAGCGCGCCGGAAGCGTTCCCCGATTTTGCGGCGACGCCTCACGCCTTTGCCGAAGCGATTTGGCCATGGTGCGTGATTGTCACCTTGAATAAGCTCACGTTACGACTCGCCACGTCGTTCGCCGTGCCGTTCCGTCGCCATCGCGCCGTTCAGACGATCGAGAACAGGGAGGTTGCCCATGTCGCACGTCCGTTCCCCCCACATCCGGGCCGTTCGCTTCTCAGCCATCGTCCTCGCCGCGTCGTTCGCGATGGGCGCGATCCTGACGACGTCCGGCACCGCGTGGGCTGACGCGTTGCGCTGCAAGCGCGAGGTCGTCAAGGCATCGGCGAAGTTCGTCCAGGCGAAGCTGCGAGCCCTCTCGAAGTGCGAAGAAGGCGTGCTGATGGGCAAGCTCACCGGACCGTGTCCCGACGTGAAGACGACGGCCGCGCTCGACAAAGCGTCCCTCAAGCTGCGAACGGCGATCGACAAGAAGTGCGGCGGCGCCGATCAGGACTGCACGACGCCGAACGACAACGACAGCCTGGCATCGATCAACTGGGGCAGCAGCTGTCCGAATTTCGAAGGGGGCACCTGCAACAACGCGATCTCGGATTGCGACGGCATCAGCAACTGCCTGCTCTGCGTCGACGAGGCGGCCGTCGATCAAGGGATCGGCCTCTACTACGACGAGCTCACCAACTCCTCCAACACGGCCGTGAAGAAGTGCCAGCGCGAGATCGGCAAGAGCGCGGTCAAGTATCTGCGCCTCAAGTCGAAGCTCCTCCAGAAGTGCAACGACAAGATCATCACGGGGCAATTCGCGGGGCCGTGCCCGGATGCGAAGTCGGCGGCGATCCTCGCCAACGCGTCGGCCAAGATGAACGCCAAGCTGTGCAGCACGTGCGGCGGCGGCGACCGCGTGTGCGGCGGCGGCGACGATCTCACCCCCGCGACGATCGGCTTCCCCGCCACGTGCCCGAGCGTCACCCCGCCGGGCGGCGCGTCGTGCGGCGGCACCGTCGGAACGCTCCAGCAGCTGGTGAACTGCGTGGGCTGCGTGACGAACTTCAAGGCGGATTGCGTCGATCGCATCGCCGCGCCCTCGGTCGACGCGTATCCGAACGAGTGCAGCGGCGGCACGCCGCCGCCCAACTGCGGCAACGACGTCGTCGAGGGCAGCGAGGCCTGCGACGGCACCGACGACGCCGCCTGCCCCGGCAACTGCACGCCGATGTGCGTGTGCGGGGGCCCGTGCGTGCTCCCGAGCCAGGTGCCCGCGAGCGTCGCGTTCGTCGGCCGCACGGGCAGCGACCTCGATACCGGCTGGACCGGCATCGGCCACGACAGCCAGACCGTCGACAACGCCGCGCTGATGGCAGGCAACGTCTCGAACTGCGACCTCGACACCGGCTCCCCCACCTGCGGCCAGTGCGATCTCCTCGGGCCGATCGCCTACCCCGGCCCGTCGAAGAACTGCGTCTGCTCGAACCTCGCGGCGCCGGATTCGAGCTCGCTCACGACCTGCGATCCCAACGCCCCGAGCTGCGGCGGCGGCGAGACGTGCAGCTGCCTCCTCGGGCCGCCGCTGCCGATCTCGGCGGGCGCGATCCCGGTCTGCGTCGTGAATCGGCTGACCGGCGCCGTCACCGGTACGGCCAACATCTCCGACAGCGGCCCGCACGCGGGTGAAGGCTCCGTCGCCCTCCAGCTGATCGCCGCCGTCCACAACGGTGAGGCAGTCGAGCAGCCGTGTCCGGTCTGCCTGAACGACCCGACGCCGCGCGACGGGGTGAAGGGCGGGACGTGCAAGGACGGCGTCCGCAACGGCCAGGCGTGCGACGTCCAGGGTAACAGCGCGTACTTCGGCTCGCTCAGCATCGATTGTCCGCCGTCGGTGACGAAGAACATCGGCAACCTGAGCATCGGCTTCAACCCGGCGACGACCGGCGAAACCCAGCTTGCGACCAATCGCCCGTGCAGCGACGCGCCGGGCAACAACTGCTTCTGCGACACGTGCGCGACGGCGGCCGCCGAGCCGTGCAACACGAACGCCGACTGTCCCGGCGGCGCGGTCTGCGGCGGACGCCGCTGCGTCGGCGGCTCCAACGCCGGCGCCGTCTGCTCGACGGCCTCGCAGTGCCCGAGCGGCTTCTGCAACCGCCCGGGACAGCCGACCAAGCCGAACGGCTGCGCCGACGGCAGCTGCACGCTCAATACTGCGGATGGCCCGAACGAAGGCATCTGTGAAGCGGGCCCCATCGATCAGGCGTGCAGCCTCGAGCCCTTCCGCGGATGCTCGAGCAACGCCGACTGCAACCCGCCGCCATCGGGCAACTGCTCGACCTGCATCCCGGGTCAGTCGTGCGGCACGGCGCTCCGCCAATGCTTCCTCGATCCGATCATCCGTCAGGGCGTCGCCGACACCCAAACGCCGGTCGTGGCGGCGACGTTCTGCATCCCGCCGACCTCGAGCCAGTCCGTCAACCAGGTGGCCGGTCTCCCCGGTCCGGGCGCCCTCGAGCTCCCCACCCGCGTCTTCAAGCTCGGAGCACAGTGCGGGAACAATGCGCTGAACGCCGGCGAAGGCTGTGACGGCACCGCCGACGCCGCCTGCCCGGGGGCGTGTCAGATCGATTGCCAGTGCCCCGGCTGCGGCAACGACACCGTCGACCCCGGCGAGCAGTGCGACGGCGTCGACGATTCCGCCTGCCCCGGCCAATGCCAGGGCAATTGTCAGTGCACCACCGCCACCTGCGGCAACGACACCGTCGAGTTCGGCGAGACGTGCGACGGCACCGCCGACGACGCGTGTCCCGGCGCCTGCCAGCCGAACTGTAGCTGCGGCGCGGTCTGCGGCAACAACATCGTCGAAGGCTCGGAACAGTGCGACGGTGCCGGCTCGGTCGCGTGCCCCGCCGAGGCGTGTCAGCCGGACTGCACCTGCGGGGTCTTCTGCGGCAACAACCAGATCGATCCGGGCGAGGAGTGCGACGGCACCGGCACGGGCACCTGCCAGGGTACGTGCCAAGCCGATTGTCAGTGCGCGCCCGCCTGCGGCAACGACGAGCGCGAGGGCAGCGAGCTCTGCGACGGCGACGACGACGGCCTCTGCCCCGGCCAGTGCTCCGCGAACTGCACGTGTCCGGCGTCGGCGACCATCACGTTCACGGTCGCCGAGGGCGCCGACCTCGACACCGGTTGGACCGGCACGGCCCACGACTTCGCGGTCCAGAAGGGCTCGCGGATCAGCGGCGAGCTCTCGGGGTGCGACGGCGTGTCGGACTTCGATTGCGACTTCTTCGGCAACGTCGGCTCGTCGTGCGCGGCCGATCCGACCCAGGCCTGCCTCACCAATGCCGAGTGCAGCGCGGGCGGGTGCACCATCAACACCTTCGGCCCGCCCCTGCCCCTGTCCGCCGGAGGCGTGCCGGCCTGCATCGTCAATCGCTTCGCGGAGGACGTGACGGGCTCGTACAACCTCCAGACCGGCGACGCGGAGCTGTTCACGACGCTCAGCTCGCTCGTCTACCTCGGCATCACGGTCCGAGAGCCGTGCCCCATCTGCAACTGCGGCCTCCCGGATCCGGACGACTGCACCATCGGCTCCACCGGAACCTGCTCGAGCGGCGGCGGTGCGTGCACGGTGCAGGGTGTCGGCCCGCTCGGACCCACGTCGAACGAGTGCGCGCCGAGCCCGTCGTCGAACGTATCCGGCGGCGGCCTGATGATCCCGTTCCAGCCGGTCACGACGGGCACCTCCACGTTCCCGACGAACCAGCCCTGCGACGTCCAGACCGGCCAGAGCTGCTGGTGCGACGGTCAGCCCCAAACCAACCAGTGCGCGAGCGCCTGCGACGGCGGCAGCAACGACGGCCAGGGCTGCGGCAGCGACGCCGATTGTCCCGGCGGCGGGGCCGGCGCGTGCAAGCCGCTCTGCCGGCAGATCGTCGGCGAGGGCGTCGGCGAAGGCGAGTGCGTGGCCGGTCCGCCGACCCAGACCTGCCAGAACGCGCCCGAGATCGGGTGTCAGACCAACAGCAACTGTCCGGGCGCCACCGGCCCGTGCATCGCGAAGAACCAGCGCTGCTTCATGGATCCCATCGTGAAGCAGGGCACGCCCGGGACGACGACCAACGTCTCGGTCGCGACCTTCTGCATCCCGGCGACGTCCGCGTCGGCCATCAACCAGACGGCCGGTCTGCCGGGTCCGGGTGCGATCACCTTCCCGAACGACATCGATCTCAAGCGCTGCGGCGACGGCACGATCAACCGGTTCGTGGAGGAGTGCGACGGAGCCGACGACGACAACTGTCCCGGCGCCTGTCTCGCGAACTGCACGTGCGACGCCGAGTGCGGCAACGACGTGATCGAGTTCGGCGAGCAGTGCGACGGCACGCAGGACTCCGCGTGTCCAGGTCAGTGCGGCGCGCCGAACGCCGAGAACCCGTGCGTATGTCCCGCGAGCTGCGGTGACGGCTTCGTCGGTCCGGGCGAGGAGTGCGAGGCGGCGGACGACGACCTCTGTCCGGGCCAGTGCACTGCCTGCCAATGCCCGGTCCCGACGGCCACGTGCCTCAACAACGCGCTCGATCCCGGCGAGCCCTGCGAGGTGCCGGCCATCGGGTGCGGCCCGAGCCAGGCGTGCCTCCTCTGCCAGCAGTGTTTCCCCGACCTCTCGCCGATCATCAACGAGCTCGGCTTCGTCTGCGGCAACCTGAACGTCGAGCCGACCGAAACCTGCGAGCTCCCGGCGATCGGCTGCGGCGACGGCCAGCTGTGTCTCGAGTGTCAACAGTGCGTCGACGCGATCCCGTTCTGCGGCAACCTGAACATCGAGCAGGGAGAGGCGTGCGAGCTGCCGGCCGTCGGGTGCGGACCGAATCAGCTGTGCCTCCTCTGCGGCGAGTGCGTCGATGTTCCGTTCTCGATCTGCGGCAATCTGAATATCGAGCCAGGCGAGGTCTGCGAGCTGCCGCAGCAAGGCTGCGGTCCGCTGGCGCTCTGCGCATTGTGCCAGGAGTGCATCCCACTGCTGTAACGACGATCCACCGCTGAAACGGCACGACGGCCGGTCCGGAGGCGCTCCGAGACCGGCCGTCGTGTTTTCGGTATTCAAGCCCGACCGGTTGTGCGTGCCGACCGCCAAGAGCCTCGCGGGCGTGCCCGCGCCGCCGATGTTCGCGACGCTCGACCATTTCAAATGCTACAAGGTCGCACTCGCCAAGACGCGAGCCTCCGGCATCAAGATCGACGACCAGTTCGGCACGGTGACGGTCGACGTCGAGAAGCCGCTCCACCTCTGCGTGGCGGTCGACAAGAACGGCGAGGGTATCCCCGTCCCCGGCCAAACGCAGATGTGCTACCTCGTGCGGACGACGAGCGGGACGCCGCCGCCGCAGAAGCACCTGCCGAATACCCTCTACACGACCCACCAGTTCGGCTCGGCAGCGCTCGAGGTCTTCGGCCCACGCGAGCTCTGCGTGCCGACGACGCTCCAATAGACTCCTCGAGACGAGGATCGCGGTCTGCCTCCCGCGGTCCTCGTCTCTCGCCGGCGGTCTTCGGGTGACTCGACTTGGCGCGACGGTGAGCGCCAGCTAAACATCCGAGGATGAACCTGCGCAGGCGTCCCGGTCCCGCGTGGGTCTCGGTCTTGGTGCACGGCACCATCGGCACCATGGGATTGCTGCTCGGCCTCGCCGGTTGCAGTCGCTCGGGCGAGACCGCACCCACCGGACCACCACCACCCGTCGTCGAGGTCGTCACCGTCACGCCGCGCACGCTCGCGAACGAAGCGGCGTTGCTCGGGCAGCTCGTCGCCCTCCAGAGCGTCATGGTGCGCGCCGAGGTCGCCGGCATCATCGAAACGATCGCGTTCGAGGAAGGCACGCCCGTCGCGAAGGACCAGGTCCTGTTCCAGCTTCGCGACGACGAGCCCGTCGCCCGGTTGCGCGAAGCGGAAACGGCGCTCGGGCTCGCCGAGTCCAACTTCCGCCGCACGCGCGATCTCTCGCGCGACGGCATCGTCGCCCCGTCGCAGCTCGACGACGTGACCGCGACGCTCGAAGCGGCGCGTGCGCGGGTCGAGGTCGCGCGCGTCGCGGTCGACCGCACCCGCATCCGGGCACCGTTCGACGGCTACGCCGGGAATCGGCTCGTCTCGGTCGGCGCGCGCATCGAGCCCGAGAGCGATCTGGTGCAGGTCGAGTCGATCGCGGTCCTGGAGCTCGCCTTCCAGCTCCCCGAGCTCGCCATGCCGGTCGCGCGCATCGGGGTACCGGTCGATTTGCGCGTCGCTCCCTACCCCGACCGCGTGTTCTCCGGCGTGATCTCGTTCGTCGCGCCGAGCCTGAATCCGCAGAACCGCCGCTTGCTCGTGAAGGCGCGCGTGCCGAATCCCGACCTCGTGCTGCGGCCGGGCCTCTTCGCCACGGTCGAAGCGAAGCTCGACGCACGGGACGACGTGCTCGCCGTGCCCGACAGCGCGGTCGTCTACGGCAGCAAAGGGGCGTTCGTCTGGCGGGTCGACGACCAGCAGAAGGCCGCGCCCGTCGACGTCGCGATCGGCATCCGGCACGAGGGTCTCGTGGAGATCGTGCACGGGCTCAGCCCGGGTGACGTCGTGGTCGTCGCCGGCACCAACAAGCTCGCGCCCGGGCTCCAGATCGAGGCCGTGCCGTCGCGGCTCGAGCCCTCGCCGGCGCCGAGCGCCGCGGCGCCGCCCGAAAGCGCCGCCTCCTGAACGCCACCTGAGACCTTCATGAAGATCTCGGGCCACTCGATCGAGCGCCCCGTCCTCGCGACGGTGATGTCGCTCGTCATCGTGCTGACGGGCGTGATCGCGTTGCCGCGTCTCGCGAACCGAGAGCTCCCGGACGTCGACCCGCCGGTCGTCTCGGTCGCGACCATCTACTCCGGCGCCGCGCCCGAGGTCGTCGAGACGTCGGTGACGCAGCCGCTCGAAGACGAGCTGATCGGCATCGACGGCATCCGCCACATCACGTCGGTCAGTCGCGAGCAGGTGTCGGAGATCTCGATCGAGTTCGACCTCGCCCGCGACGTCGACGAGGCCGCGAACGACGTCCGCGATCGCGTCGCCCGTGTGCGCGGCACGCTGCCCGACGAGGTCGAGGACCCGGTCGTCGCGAAGAGCGACGCCGACGCGGCGCCCATCATCTGGATGGCGCTCGCGAGCGAGCGCTACGGCCAGCTCGAGCTCTCGAACATCGCCGAGACGCGCCTCAAGGACCGCCTGTCGAAGCTCCCGGGCGTCGCGACCGTCATCATCGCCGGCGAGCGCCGCCACGCGATGCGGGTCTGGGTCGACAACGTCCGTCTCACCGCGACCAACTTGACGATCGGCGAGGTCGAGCAGGCGCTCGCACGCGAAAACGTCGACCTGCCGTCGGGCCGGGTCGAGGGGGCGCGGCGAGAGTTCACCGTTCGGACGCTCGGCGAGGTCGCGACTGCCGAGGAGTTCGGGGCGCTGATCGTCGCCGAGCGCGGCGGCGAGGTGATCCGCCTCGGCGACATCGCGCGCGTCGAGGTCGGCCCCGAGGACGACCGCAACTTCGTCCGCTTCAACGGCAAGCCGGCGGTCGCCCTCGGCGTGGTGCGCCAATCGAAGGCCAACACGGTGTCGGTCGCGGACGCGGTCCTCGCCGAGGTCGAGGTGCTGCGACGCGAGCTGCCCGCCGACGTCTCCCTCGAGGTCGCGTACGACCAGTCGACCTTCATCCGGCACTCGGTCGCGGAGGTGACCCGCACGATCTTCGAGGCCGTGCTGCTGGTCGTCGCCGTGATCTACCTCTTCCTGCGGAGCTTGCGAGCGACCCTCGTGCCCGCGGTCGCGATCCCGGTGTCGGTGATCGGCACCTTCGCGTTCCTCGACATCTTCGGCTTCTCCATCAACACGCTCACGCTCATGGGGCTCACACTCGCGATCGGGCTCGTCGTCGACGACGCGATCGTCGTGCTCGAGAACGTCACCCGCTGGGTCGAAGGCGGCACCCCGCCTCGGCAGGCCGCGCACGAGGGCATGGCCGAGATCTCTTTTGCCGTACTCGCGACGACGGTGTCGGTGGTCGCGGTGTTCCTGCCCCTCGCCTTCCTCACCGATCAGACCGGACGCCTCTTCCGCGAGTTCGGCG
>DAIQBH010000015.1:18923-49867 GCA_036781285.1 Thermodesulfobacteriota bacterium
CACCGTCGCCGCGGCCGTCGCCATCTCCGGCTTCGTCGCCCTGACGCTCGCGCCGATGATGTGCGCACGGCTCGTCCGCCCCGCGACCGCCGAGCACGGCATCAAGCTCCGCCTCGAGCGCGCGCTCGAACGCCTGACGAACGGTTACCGGCGCATGCTCGGCGTGGCCCTCGCCCATCGGCGCACCTGTCTCGCGGTCGGCGCGATCTGGTTCGCGATCGGGCTCTGGCTCCTCCAGGTCGCGCCGCGCGAGTTCGTGCCCACGGCCGACCGCGGCAACATCCTCGTCGTCACCGAGGCGCCGGAAGGCAGCACCCTCCTCGACACCGACCGCTACCAGCGCGAGGTCGAAGCGATCGTGCAATCCGCGCCGAACGTGTCGAAGGCGTTTTCGGTGGTCGCGTTCGCCAACGCGGGGCCCGGGGCCGTGAATCAGGGCGGCATGTTCGTCACGCTCGATCCCTGGGAGGACCGGGACCTCTCGCAGGAAGCGATCATCGGCACCCTCTATCCCCGCTTGCACCGGGTGCCCGGGATGCTCGCGTTCCCGCTCAGCCCACCCTCCCTCGGCACGAGCTTCGACGCCACACCCGTCTCGCTCGTCGTGCAGGGCCCCGACGTGCAGCAGCTCGCGACGTTCGCGAGCGCGATCGTGCACCGCGCCGGCGAGATCCCCGGCGTCGTCAACGCGCGGAGCAACCTCGTCCTCAACAAGCCGCAGGTCGTGGTCGACATCGACCGCAACCGCGCCGCCGACCTCGGCGTCTCGGTACGCACCATCGCGTCGACGCTCCAGATCCTCCTCGGCGGGCTCGACCTCTCGCGCTTCAAGCTCGAAGGCGAAACCTACAAGGTCATGGTGCAGCTCGAGGAGCAGTTCCGGCGCCGTCCCGGCGAGCTGCTCGAGCTCTACGTGCGGGGCAAGAACGGCGAGATCATTCCGCTCCAGTCGGTCGTCCGCGTGCGCGAGTCCACCGCGCCGCGCGAGCTGCCGCACTTCGACCGCCTCCGCTCCGCCACGCTCTCGGCGTCGCTCTTGCCGGGCACGCCGCTCGGCGAGTCCCTCGACCGCATCAAGGCGCTCGCAACCGAGATCATCGGCGACACGCCCGGGTATCGTCTCACCTTCTCGGGCGAATCGGAGGATTTCTACGAGTCCGGCAACGCGCTCGCCTTCGCGTACCTCCTCGCGATCGTGATCATCTACCTCGTCCTCGCGGCGCAGTTCGAGAGCGTGTGGCATCCCATCGTGCTCCTGATCGCCGTGGCGCTCTCGTTCACCGGTGCGCTCGCGACCCTCTGGATCACCGGCGACACGCTGAACCTCTTCAGCCAGATCGGCCTCATCATGCTGATCGGGCTCGTCACCAAGAATTCGATCCTCATCGTCGAGTTCGCGAACCAGCTCCGCGAGCAGGGTCGCGATCTCGCCTCGGCGACGTTCGAGGCGTCGGTCACGCGCTTCCGCCCCATCCTGATGACGGCGATCTCGACCGTCGTCGGCATCCTGCCCATCGCACTCGGCACCGGCCCCGGCAGCGAGCTCCGCGCGCCCCTCGGCGTCGCGGTCGCGGGCGGCATGGTGTTCTCGACGGTGCTGACGATCTTCGTCGTCCCGGCGGCGTACCTGGTGCTGGAGGAGACGCTGGCGCGCCTCCGCCGGAGCCGCGCGAGCGACTCGATCCAAGGGCACCGCGCCGCGTCCGCGATCGGCTAGCCGCCGTCCACGATGGACAGCCTCACCCGAGCCGCCCGAGCAGGCTCGCGAGCGTGAACGACAGCGCTCGCCACGCGCCATAGACGAGAGCCGCGGCGAAGCCAAAAGCGAAGAACGTCGGCAGGACGTAGTACTTCACCGCCACGACCGTCGCGACGTACGCACCGTGCGTACGCAGCCCGAAGACCCAGTCGTCGGGTAGCTGGCTGGAAAGGCCCTTGCCATCCCAAAGCATTCGCATCTCGTCGCGGATGCGCTGCTCCAGCAATCCGCCGAGCCAGAGAAAGAAAACGAGAAGGCCCGCACCCAGCGCGAACCACCCTGGGCTCGCGGCGAACGCCTCGATCCAACGGCTGGCCATGGCTGGAAGCAGCGCGCCCGAGAGCTTGATCGGTTCAGCGAGAAACGCGAACCGGCTCGTGCCGGTGGCCGTGGCGTGACACCAGGGGAACGCGAACAGGTACGCGGCCGCGAGGAAGGACGCGAAGTACACGATCCGGCGACGCCACACCGAGTTCCAGACGGATTCCTGGCTCAGGGCCCGTTGCCGTGCCTGCGCGGCAGGCTCATAGCCGTGTTGGCCGGGTCCGAGAATGTCGCCGTTCCCCATGACGACGGCGTAGTCCTCGGGCACGTTGATCGGCGCGTAGCCACGAGCCCCGGTCCGAATGCGTTGGAAGACGCTCTCATGAATCTTCAGGCGCGGAATCTCGACCTCGTCGGGTCGTGAGCGCCAGTAGCGGTCGCGGATCAATCCCGGCGTGGCCTGGATCTGGCACCCCTCACCCCGGCGCAACCCGAGCAGTTTTCGCGGCCCGTAACGATACGAGCCACCGAGACCGTGTCGGGAATCGTACAGCCGACCGTCTTGATCGGCCGCGGCCGCCGCGGCCGCAATCTGGTTCGGCGTCTGCTTGAGCTGAAGACCGGCGGCACATGCCTCGTTCAGCATCCAGGTGAGAGAGACGTGCGCGAGACCGTCGTCGGGATATCCACCGCCGACGTTGGAGTGCATGCCGGTGAACCACACCTGGCTGATCCGCTCGTCGCGGGTGTTCGCGGCGGACATTGCCGTCGTTTCGTCCGCCTCGGTCCACAGCATGGGATGAAAAGTCAGTCGTGCATCGTCGAGCGCGAGCGCGTGGCAGGCACGCGTGACCTTGTCCGACAGTCGCCGGTCAGGAGGCGACATGGGCCAGAGCCAGAGGTCGACACCGCGGGTCATCTCCTCGATCGGCAACCCGTATGCGGAGACGGTGTCCCAGACCCCGACGAAGCGAATTGCCGGAACGTTGCGCAGCAGCTTTCGCTCTTGCAGATCGCCATATGTGCGCTGTCCACGCGCGCGCTGCCATGCTTCGATCGAGCGGTCACGTAGCCAGCGCAGCACCGGCACGAGGCCCCCCGTCGCGTTGTACCGACGGCGGTAGGCGCGATACGCCCCAGCAGCATCGCGCATCAGCTGTTCCTCGGTCTCGAACGGAACGAGCCCCTGATCCGCTATCAGTCCGACGAGCACGCGGATCGTGAACGCGCCGCGGCTGAACCCGAAGGCATGAATGTCCACGCCCTGGCGATAGTTCCGACAGATGAAGCCGTAGAGATCGAGAACGTTGCGCTTGAGGCCCCACCCGAATGCACCCCCTGCGATCGCAAGGGGCTTGAACGACGACGTGCCTACGCCGTCGTCGTAGAGCGCCACTTGCCGGCCGTTGGTGAGGTCGAGGGCTTGGTACACTCGCCATACGTTCGTGCGCCAAACTGCGCTGGCGCTGTTTCCGGTGCCGTCGGACAACACGATGATGCGTTCGATCTGGCTCATATGCGGTCATCCGGTATGAGACGGCCGGCGCCGGGAGCAATACGGTCGGACGGGTCTGGCGTCCCGTTCCGGTACACCTGTTTCGGAATGAAGCAGCGAAACTCACGCGCGGCTGTCGGCGCGTAGCCACCAGTAGAACGGGAGTCCCGCGAGCAGCACCCCGATCCCGATCGCGCACTCGAGCGGACGGCCGAGGACCATCGCGACCGCGATCGCGGCGTTCGCCACCAGGTAGAGCGCCGGTACGACGGGATAGCCCCAGGCTCGATACGGACGCGTCCAGTCGGGGCGCGTCCAGCGCAGGCGATAGAGCACGGCCGTGTCCGCCATCGTCGCGAGCACGATCGCGAACGTCGTGTAGTCGAGGACGCTCGGGAACCGCCGCAGCACGAGGAGCAGCGTGATCGCGACGACGCCCTGCACGACGATCGCGCGGTGCGGCGTCCGATAGTCGGGATGCACCTCGTGCGCGCCGCCGACGAAGAGGCCGTCGAGCGCCATGGCGTACGCGATCCGCGGGCCGACGAGGATCGTCGCGTTCAGCGTGCCGAGGATCGACACGATCACGAACGCGCTCATGACGCGGCCGGCGTTCGAACCGAACAGCATCTCCGCCGCGGCCGCGCCGGCGTTCGGCGCGGCGCGGAGCGCGTCGAGCGGGAGCGCGTAGAGGTAGACGAGATTCAAGCCGACGTAGGTCAGCGTACAGAGCGCGAGCCCGAGGAAAAGCGCGCGCGGCAACGTGCGTGACGGGTCGTGGATCTCGCTCGCGACGAAGACCGGCGCGTTCCAGCCGAGATACGTGAACAACACGGGCGAGAGCGCCAGCCCGAAAGCCGCGAGCGGCGCCGCATCGGCGGCACCCGCGACGAGCGGCCTCAGGCGCGTCGCGTCGCCGCCTCCCGCCACGGCCGCCGCGGCGACGAACGCCGTGATGCCGCCGAGCTTCAGCCAGCTCGTCCAGTTGTTGAGCTGCACGCCACGGCGCACGCCGAGGTAGTTGACTCCCGACGTCGCGATCGTCGCGGCGATCGCGAGCGCGACGATGCCGGGCGTTCCGAGCCCGAGATGCGGCGCCAGCGCCTCGGCGAACGCCGCGGCGAGCGACGCCACGGTGCCGGCGTAGATCACGAAGAAGCTCAGCCATCCGACGAGAAAGCCGGCCGCCGGATGGAACCCTGCGCGCAGGTAGACGTAGTCGCCCCCCGCGCGCGGGAACATCGCCCCGAGCTCCGCGTTGGCGAGCGCGCCGGCGAGCGACAGGAGACCACCGAAGAGCCAAGCCGCGAGGATGAGCCCGGGATGCGGCAAGAGCCCCGCGATCGCCGCCGGGGTGAGGAAGATGCCCGAGCCGATGACGGACGCGACGACCAGCATCGTCGTGTCGACGGTGCCGAGCTCGCGGGCCAGGCGGTCACGCGGGTCGGCCCCAGCCTCCTCCACCCCTCCGCCCCTGCGCTCCGCCACGCGCCTCCCCTAGCACAGCGCGACGCGGATCAGTCGCGGTCGTGCCCGGCGATGCGGCGGTTGTCGCGGCCGCGGGCGTCTGCCATGCCCGTCGTCGGATGGTCTCGCAGACGCTCGCTACGA
This sequence comes from Thermodesulfobacteriota bacterium, assembly GCA_036781285.1. Lineage (GTDB taxonomy): Bacteria > Desulfobacterota > Binatia > UTPRO1 > UTPRO1 > UTPRO1. The sequence continues at coordinate 24,053 of DAIQBH010000015.1, forward strand.
CCGCGGCACTCGTCGCCGGCGCGATGCTGGCTCTCTGGCTCCTTTCGCTGGCGCTTCGCGACGCCAGCATCGTCGACGTCTTCTGGGGCCTCGGCTTCGTGCTGATCGCGCACGCGGTGCGCGTGACGGCGGCCGGCGTCCCTGCCCGCGCCTGGCTCGTGACGGGGCTCGTGACGGCCTGGGGGATCCGTCTCGGCGGCTACCTCCTCTGGCGCAACTGGGGCGGCGGTGAGGACTACCGCTACCAGGCGATGCGACGGCGCTGGGGCAGGCACTTCTGGATCGCGAGCCTCGGAATCGTGTTCGGCCTTCAGGGCGTCCTGATGTGGCTGATCTCGCTCCCCGTCCAGGCCGCGATCGCGGCCCCGGCGCCCGCGGCGCTCGGCTGGCTCGACGCGCTCGGCACGGTGCTCGTGCTGATCGGCCTCGCCTTCGAGAGCATCGGCGATCTCCAGCTCGCGCGGTTCAAGCGCGACCCCGCGAGCAAGGGCCAGGTGATGGATCGCGGACTCTGGCGCTATACCCGCCACCCGAACTACTTCGGCGACGCGGTCGTGTGGTGGGGCCTCTACTGCTTCGCGCTCGCGACCGACCATCCCCTCACGATGGCCGGGCCGCTCGTGATGACCTGGCTGCTGACCCGGCTCTCCGGCGTGCCCCTTCTGGAGAAGAAGCTCGCACGCACCCGTCCGGGCTATGCCGCGTACGTGGCGCGCACGAGCAGCTTCGTGCCCTGGCCGCCGAAGGCTCGAGCCGCGGACGCCAGCTAGGGCTCGAGTCCGACGACCACGAACGCGACGAACGCCTGCGCCTTGCCGCCCGCGACGAGCGTGTTGCCGGTGGCGTCGCAGAGCGTCTTGATCTTCGCGAGCTTCTGTTTGGCCTCGAGCTTCGCGAAGCAGCCTTTCGCCGGGTTGCCACCGCCGTCGAACTTCGCGACGGCCTTCGCGATGCACTCCTCGTCGGCGGGAAGCCCGGCCTTCGTCGCCTTGATCTCGCACTTGAAGAGCGACGCGAACAGGGCGCCCACGCACTTCACCTTGCCGGCGCTGCACGTGTTGCCGAACGGAACGGGACCGCCGGGAGCGATCTCGTTGTTCACGACGTCGAGCGTGAAATCCTCGACCATGTCGTCGACGTCGAACTCGTCGATGATGCCCGCGGGACACACGGTCGCGGGCTTGGTCATGTCTTCCTTCGCCTCGACTTTGTCCCAGCACTGGGTCTTCGGGTTCAGCGCCGTGCCGAACTTGGCGCGTGCCTTCCGTACGCATTCCTCCGCCTTGTCCTGGCTCTCCCCGCCGAAACCGGTCTTGAAGATCTGCCCGTAGCATTTGAAGACCGCGCTCGCGAAAGCGTTGGTGCACGCGAGCTTACCGGCGACGCAGGTGTTCGGCTGGGCGGCGGCGGGCGATCCCGCGCCGAGTACGGCGGCGGCGACGAGGGTCGGGACGAGTGAACGAAACATGGGTGAGACTCCTTTCTCACCCGCAAGGCGTTCATTCCCGACCGAACGCCGTTCAGGCATGCGCGGCGACTACGAGGATGGACTCGTGGACGAAATCGAGTACGATCGCTGCCTTGCCTCGCCGGACGCTTCGAGGATCAGGGACGAGGAACAGGGGGAAACGGTGAACGCGACGACCGGCAGCTGGCTCGAACGAATCAACTGGGTGACGACTCTCTTCCTGCTGCTGACGCCCGTCGTCGGCCTGGTGTGGGGGGCGCTACACATCCATTCGATGGGCGTCGGCGGGCACGAGGTCGCGCTCTTCGCGTTCTACGTCTGCGCGACCGGCTTCAGCATCACGACCGGCTATCACCGCCTCTTCGCGCATGGCTCTTACGAGTGCTCGCGCGTCGTGAAGGTCTTCTACCTGCTCTTCGGCGCGGCGGCCTTCCAACACTCGGTGCTGTCGTGGTGCTCCGACCATCGCCGCCACCACAAGCACCTCGACCACGAGGAGGATCCGTACAGCATCACACGCGGCTTCTTCTGGGCGCACATGGGCTGGCTCCTCGTCACCGATCACAAGCGGGCCGAAGATTTCTCGAACATCCCCGACCTCGTCGCCGATCCGTGGATTCGCTGGCAGCACGAGTATTACATGCCGATCGCCGTCTTCATGGGCTTCGTGGTGCCGTTCGGGCTCGGCTGGATGGTCGGGCACCCGTGGGGCGCCGTGCTGTGGGCCGGCATCTTTCGCGTCGTGCTCGTCCACCACTCGACGTTCCTGGTGAACTCGCTCGCCCACCGGCTCGGCCGCCGCCCGTATCTCCGCGCCATCTCCGCGCGCGACAGCATCGTGACGGCCTTCCTCACGTTCGGCGAGGGCTACCACAACTTCCACCACCGCTTCGCGACCGACTACCGCAACGGCGTGTCGCGCATCGCCTGGGATCCGACGAAGTGGCTCATCCGCGGGCTCGAGATGGTCGGTCTCGCCTGGGATCTCCGCCGCGTCCCGACCGAGAGCATCATTGCGGCCGAGCTCGACTGCGACTCGCAGCGCCTGATCGAGCGCGTGAAGGGCACGTCGGAGCACGCGCTCGCTCACCTGCGCGAGCGCTTCGCCGAGATGTCCGCGAGCGTGCAGCGCGCAGCAGCGGCGCTGACCATGCGCGAGCGCGAGCTTGCCGAGGCTCGGAAACAATGGGGCCGCGATCGCGCGGATCAGCTGCGACATCTCCGCGCCGAGCTCCGCGCGGCGCGACTCGAGATGCGCGCGGCGCGCGTGCGGTGGGAAGCCGTGCTACGCGATCTCCTCGACGGCTCCGTCGCGCTACCGACCACCTAGCCTTGGAATGTGGCCGAGCTGATCGCGGCCGGCATCTACGATCCGCTGTCCCCAAGCGCGGCCGAGCGGTTGCGATCGTTGCGTCGGATCGGCATCCCTACCGCCGAGCTCGATCCTCACGGATCGTTGGCGTCGTACACGTCGAGCGCGACCGTCGCGACGTTGTTCGCGGGCGTGGGATCACTGCCGGGTCCGACGGCCGTGAGCGTCAGCTGACAGCGCGCCGGCACCCCCGGCGCAGGTGAGAAGAAGGCGTCGGCCGCGACCGTCAGGATCACGGTGGCCGTCGCGCGCTTGCCGGCGCGGACGACGATCGCGTCCTGCGCGCCCGCCGTCCGCGGCAGGAAATCCGGTCCCGCGGTCACGATGCCCGCCGGGCAGTTTCCGACGTTCGGCACCAGGCGGATCTCGTGGCCCGGACCGCCACGGTCGGCGACGACGTCCTCGTTCCGCACCTTGATGCGAAGCTTCAACGTCTTCGCGACCGCACCCGCGCGGAGCTTCACGCGCTTCGGGCGCTTGAGACCCGCGGCGCTCGAGTCGTGCCCGCCCCCGCCGGGGCCCGGCGTCGCGGTCGGCTGCGGGAAAACGAAGGTCGGCGTCGGCGCCGGACCCTCGCCGACCGAGAAGCGCCGGTCGACGCGGGTCACGTTGCCCTGCTGATCCGCGACCGCGACGCGCAGATGCGCATTCGTGACGTCGGTCAACGCCGGCGCGAGAGCGACCGACCAGATGCCGTCGCCGACCGAGGTCGCCAGGTCGGCGAGCTCCACGCCGGGCGCGCGTCCCGCCATCGGCACGTCGGCCGTGATCGACAGAGAGCCGGGCGCGAGACCGGAGTCGCCGTCGGCCGCACCGATCAAGAGCGACCCGAGCTCGCCGCTGTTCCATCCCGGGCGCGGCAGCGTGACGTCGAGCGCCGGGCGAAGATCGTCGAGGAACCACCCGTGGCCGTTCGTCGTCTGGTCGATCGGGCAGCCGAGGTCGACCCAGCGCGCGATCGTGAGCTTCTCGTCCGCGCTGAGCGCTGGGACGCCGCTTCCCGGCGGCGGCATGATCGTGCCGGTGTAGTCGAGGTCCGCCGCGTTCGGATCGGCGCCGCTCGGCAAGGTCCCCTCCACGCCCGGCGTCGACTCGGTCGGATGGTCGGCGTTCGTCCAGCCGTCGAGGCGCGCGCCGAAGATCTTCCAGACCAGCAGGCTCCGCCGGCTTTGGAAGCTCCGCACGTAGCGGCTCGCGTTCGTCTGTCGCCAGGTCGTCGGGCCGACGGGTGGATGGCCCCAGCGCGCCTGTCGATCGTCGGCGAGCCGCGCGTAGTCGCCGGGGACGCCGTTCGTCATCGCGAGGTCGTCGAGCACCAGGTTGCCGGGCGGGTTGGCGGCGTTCTTCGTATGACAGGGCGTGCAGCTCCGCTGGAGGAGCGGCCGCACGTCACGCAGGAACTCGACCGTCACCGCCGGCACCGGCTCGACGCGCGTCGTCGGCGACCCGCCGGCGTCGGCGGAGAGCAACGGCGTCTCGTGCACCAGGTCGGCGACTGGGAAGCCTGGCTGCCCCGCGGCCGTGGAATGGAAATCGAGCGGGAGCTGCGAGTGCGCGTGGCAGCCGCCGCAGTCGTAGCGCGCCTCGCCCGGCCGCACCTGGTGCCACGTCTGCGCCATGTTGAGGACGAGACCGCGGCGGTCGAGCGTCTGGAACGTGAACGGCGTGTCGGCCGGGATGCGGGCGAGGAAGGACGTGTCGGGATTGCCCTCGGGATCGAGCAGCGGCGCGCCACCGGCTTGCGTCTTCCGCACCGGGATTTCGCCGAGGATGCGGAGGCGCTCCATCGCGTGGCTCGAAAAGAGCGGGCCGCCGCTCGGGCCGATGTGCGGGCCGTAGCTCCGGTGCGTGTTCGGCTCCATCGCGAGCAGTCGGACCGCCCAGATGTCGGCGTCGTCGTAGCGGCCGGCGTCGGCCCCTTGCCACTCCCAGTTGCTGCTCTGCCCGTTCTCGGCCGTGTTGAAAGCGTCGAGCCCGTCGAACGTGTTCGACCACGGCGGCACGAAGCCGGGGAAGCTCTCGCGCTTGTAGAAGCTCGACGATCCGACGAGCCCCGTCGCCGTGCCCGCCGGGAGCGCCGCGTGCGCGGTGCCGTCGTTCGGCAACCACGGCAGCACATCGGGCTGATCGACGCCGTGCACGTCGTGGTACGGTACGACCGCGCGCGGCCACGCCTCGTTGTAGTTCGGGTCGTTCTTGACGAGCACGAGATCGGTTGGCCCGTTCACGACGTTGCCGCCCGGGATCAGATAGAGGCCCCCGTCGTAGTACGGGATCGTCGTCGGACGGTCGAGGTCGTTCGCGGGTCCCGGCGTCCAGACCGCGAGGAGGTCATTGCCCGGTGCCGCGGACGGATGTGTGAACTTCCCGACGCGAACGCCCCCCGCGCCGACCGGCGCCGCCTCGTCGCCGCCGTGCGTGAACGGCGTGATCGAGTACATGCCGTATGGCGTGAACGACATCGAGAAGTCGTAGCGGAAGCCGCCGCCGACGGTCTGCGCGATCGCGGGATTGTCCTCCGGAAACGCGCTGAAGAATCCGGGTGTTCCGGCCGGTGCCGACGGCGGCATCCGATAGAGCGCGCCGAAGCCGTTGTTGTTGAGGTTGTAGTAGTCGACGAGGACGAGGTCGCCATTCGAGAGCTGGGTCAGGAAGTGGAACGCCTGCCCGCTCCGGAACGAGCTCACGACCGGCTGCCAGCGCCGCCCGTCGGGCCAGATGGACCAGATGCCCCACATGCGCCCGTCGCGGAGGCCCTGACTCTCGAGGGTCGAGTACGCGAGCCGACCGTCGCGGAGTGGCGTCGGGTGGAGCGCGCTCCCGATGTTCATCGGCGCGATCGCGGTCACGTTGGCGCCGTCCTCGTCCATCACGAACAGCTGGAGCGTCGGGTTCGTGAGACCGCGCGGCGGCACGAAGCCGTTGCGGTTGCTCGTGAACGCGATCTTCCCGCCGGCGACCGGCGCGGGTCCGAGGTTCAGGATGCCGTAGCCGAGATGGTCGTAGCCGTTCCCCGGATTCACCGGATTCGACTCGTCGAAGGTACCGGCGCCGGTGTTGGGCGTGAACTCGCCGAAGGTGAGCTGCGTGATCGCGCGCGTCGCGAGCTCGATCTTGTAGATGTCGGCGCCGCCGTACGGGAGCCCGCGCTGGGAGTTGTAGGCCTGCGGCCGGACGTCGGGGAACAGCACGTAGTAGACGAAGCGGCCGTCGAACGAGACGAACGGATCGGTGACGGCGCCGTTGCCGCCGGCGACGAGCAGCTCCTCACTGCCGTCGGGGCGCAACAGCATCAGGTCGGCGCCGGGATCGAGGCTCGCCGGGTGCGCGACCTCGGGCCACGTGGTGTTGGTGTTGTCCCCGAAGCGTGGCTGGCGGACATAGACGATGTCGTACTCGCGCGGCGCCGCTTCCGCGCCGGGCGGCATCAGTATGACGGCGAGCGTACAAAGTGCGGCCACGAGCCCGCAGAGCATCCGTCGATCTCGATCGTTCATTGCTACCCCCTCGCGGCTCCGGCCGCCTCCGCGAACGAGAGCAAGCGCGGCGCCATACGGCGCGCGCGCCGAGTGCGTACGCATCCGCGCACGCGTTCGCGTACGCGCCTGTCGCGGGCGGCGCGCCTCCGCCGTCTTGGTGAGGGCCTCCAACGGAAGGACGTCGAGGCTGATCGTGCTCACGGTCGAGCCGCGGTGAGCTTCGTCACAGCGAGAGCCAGAGACGCAGGAGATGGCGCTGCCGCGTCGGGTCGGGGGCATCCGAGTACGCCGTGCGCGCGTGCAGGATGACGTGATTCGACACGAGCTGCACGTCGCCCGGGGCGAACTGCATGTCGAGCCGGAGCGCGGGCTCCGCCGCGATCGCCTCGTAGAGGTCGAGGAGCTCCTGCTCTTGCGGCGTGAACGGCGGCACGTCGGCATGGCGCGTGACCGAACGGAAGTAGTCGCTGTGGTAGAACGTGCGGAGCTTTCCCGCGGCGAAGCGGCACGGGAACACCGGCACCCAGCCGGGGCCACCGTCCTTCGTCTCGTTCCGCCGATCGAGGCACATCGGCTCGAAGAGCCGCGCGACGAGATCGGGCCGGCGGCGCGCGAGCTCGTCGTAGACGGTCACCGAGCTGACGAGCCGGCTCGCCCCGCCCGCGCGCGCCGCCCGCAGGCACAAGAGTCCGACCGCGTCCGCGAGGTCGCAGTGGTACGCGATGTCGCCCGCCGTCCGATAGCGGCGAACGAACGGGTTGCCGGCGTCCTCACCCGTGTCGCGCACGTGGCCGAGGAGATCGCCCTCGGGATTCTGCGCCCCGGGCCGGCCGAGCGCGAGACCGAGCGCCCAGAAGACGAGCCCCGCGTCGTCGTCGCCCCAGCGCTCGACGGGAAGACCGCGGACGACGAGGAAGCCGCGGCCGTCGACGAGCTCGCGGCGCCACATCGCGATCGTAGGCGCGAGCGTCGGCAGGACGACGTCCTCGCGGTGCAGCGTCGCCGGCGTGAGCCCGCGGGCGCGGAGATCGTCGCGCAGCCCGTCGAGCTCGGCGATCTGGGCCGGGGTGAGCTCGATCCTCCAGTCGTCGTGGCGCGCGAGCTCCTGGCCGCGCCACGCGGCGGGTCCGCCGACGGGCGCCGACGGGATCGTCTCGTGCGGCCGATCGAAGTAGTGCAGCGCCTGCTCGGCGAAGCTCAGGTACGTCGCCATGGCGCATGGTCGTTAGCACAGGGCAACGACCGGACGCGACGACCCGCGTGCACGCAACCATCTCCGCCACCGTGACCTTGCGTCCGAGACGACGTACGAGGTACCTCATACACATGAAACGTACGAATCTTGTGCTTCGTGAGGATCTACTCCGCGAGGCCGTAGCCGTCAGTGGCGAGAAGACCTATTCGCGTGCCGTCGAAATGGCGCTCGAGGACTTCGTTCGGCGCGCGAAGGCCCGGCGCATCTTGCAGCTCCGCGGCTCCGGTGCATGGAGCGGCGACCTCGCGACGATGCGCCAGGATACGCGCCCCGCGCGGCGTGGCCGGTCGTGATCCTCGTCGACACCTCCATTTGGATCGAGTTCTTTCGGAGGACACGCCCGCTCGATCTCGAAGCGAAAGTTCCCTTCGACGACATCGTGACGTGCCTCCCCGTGATCCAAGAGGTCCTCCAAGGCATTCGTGACGACGACCCCTATCGCCTCGCGCACCAGGCCATGTTCGCTCTTCCGATCGTGGAATCACCCATGCCGGCAGGGCTCTTCGAGGAGGCGATCAGCCTCTTCAGGTCGACGCGACGCCACGGCCTCACCGTGCGGTCGTCCGTCGACTGCGTGATCGCGGCCTGCGCGCTCCGCCACGACCTCGAGATCGTGCACCGCGACCGCGACTTCGAAAAGCTGGCGCGGGTGTCCGCGCTCCGCGAACGGACGCTCTGACGCGCCAGCCGTAGCGACCGGGAGCACACCGGCGAACGCGCGCCGTCCTCCGTCAGTCCCCGCGGAACGACGCGCGGAAGCGCCGGTAGCCGTAGAGCACGTTGTTGGGACCGAGCTCGGCGTCCGACACCTCGATCCTCCCCACCCGGCGCACCATCGCCCGGAGTAACGACTGCATCTCGAGCTGCGCGACGTGCGACCCGGCGCAGCGGTGCACCCCGTGCCCGAAGCCGAGGTGCTCGCGCGCGTCGCGCCGGAGGTCGAACGTGTCGGGATCGGGGAAGCGGCGCTCGTCGCGGTTGCCCGACGCGAAGAGGATCAGCACGCGGCTCCCGTTCGCGATCGTCGTGCCCGCGACGTCGTAGTCCGTGACGGCGAAACGGCTGAACGCGCGCACCGGCGCGTGCAACCGGAGCACCTCGTCGATCGCGCGCGGGACGAGCGCGGGGTCGGCGCGCAGCATCGCCCATTGATCGGGATGGCGGCCGAGCTCCCAGAGCAGATGACCGAGCCCGAGGATCGTCGTGTCGAGGCTCGGCGCGATGTAGTCGATCAGCATGCTCGCGACGTCGGTCGGCTCGATCTTGCCGTCGTCGGCCGCGGCGAAGAGCTGCGCCGCCCAACCGTCCGGACGAACCTTCGTGCGATCGACGCCCATGGCGTACCCCAGCATCTCCAGGATGAGCGGCGTCGCGGCCTTGGTGCGCGCATTGAGGGGCCCGAGCGCGTCGAAGGTGGCCTTCGCCCAGGCGAGCATGCGTTCGCGCCCGTCCTCCGGAAGGCCGACGAGATGCGACACGATGGCCACGGGAAGGTGCTGCGCGAAGTCGGCGATTCCGTCGAAGTGGCCGCGCGCGCAGAGATCGACGACGAGGTCGTCGGCGAGCCGTTCGACCTCGGCCTGCACCGCGCGCAGCGCGCTCGGCAGCATCGGCTTCATCAGCACGGCTCGGAGCTGACGGTGCAGCTCGCCGTCGGTGGTGAGCGTGATGCGCGTGCCCTCGCTGTTCAGCAGCGGGTTCATCGCGACGCCGTGATTCGACACCAGCGCGGCGTCGGCCCGCAGCGCCGCGCGCACGTCGTCGAAGCGGCCGATCGCCCACGCGTCGTGCGCCTTCAGCCACACCGCGGGTCCGAGGTCGCGGATCGCGCGGTAGAGGGGATACGGATCGGCGAGGGCCTCGTCCGTGTACAGATCGGCGTCGAAGGTCGGCGCGTCCACGCCGTCGGACTACCCCACGCGCACGCATCGGCGCCAGCCGACGACGCGTGTGACGGTCGTCGCCCCTACGGAAACGTCGTCAGTCGGCGACGGTCAGTGCGCACCGCCGGCCGCCGCCGGCTTGAGCATCGCCGCCGGCACTTCCAACAAGCCCTTCTTGCTGAGCTCCGCGACCGCGACGTCCATCGTCTGCATGCCGAACGATCCACCGGTCTGCATCGCCGACGGGATCTGGTGCAGCTTGGCCTCCCGGATCAGGTTCCGGACGGCAGGGATGCCGACCAGGATCTCGTGCGCCGCCACGCGTCCACCGCCCTTCTTCTTGAGCAGCTTCTGCGCAATGACCGCCTCCAGCGACTCGGAGAGCATCGTCCGGATCTGCCCCTGCTGCCCGGACGGGAAGACGTCGATGATGCGGTCGATCGTCTTCGGCGCGCTCGACGTGTGCAGCGTGCCGAACACGAGGTGGCCGGTCTCCGCGGCCGTGAGCGCGAGTGAGATCGTCTCGAGGTCGCGCATCTCGCCGACCAGGATCACGTCCGGATCCTCGCGGAGCGCGCTCTTGAGGGCGGCCGAGAAGGAGCCCGTGTGCGGACCCACCTCGCGCTGGTTCACGAGGCAGCGCTTCGATTGGTGCACGAACTCGATCGGATCCTCGACCGTCAGGATGTGCGCATCCTCGTTGCTGTTGATGTAGTCGATCATCGCGGCGAGCGTGGTCGACTTGCCGGAGCCGGTCGGGCCGGTGACGAGCACGAGCCCGCGGTCCTTCGAGCAAAGCTGCTGGAACACCGGTGGCAGGCCGAGCTGCTCCATCGTCGGGATCACCGTCGGGATGCGGCGCATCACGGCGCCCGGCCCGCGGTTCTGCATGAACACGTTCACGCGGAAGCGGCCCACGCCGTCGAGCGCGCAGGCCAGGTCGAGCTCGTGATCCGCCTGGAACTTCGCTTTCTGCTCCGCGTTCAGCACGGTCTCGACGCACGCCATGACGTCATCGGGGGTCTGCACCGGATGGTCGAGGGGTGCCAGGTCCCCGTCCACCCGTAGGCGCGGCGGCTGGCCGGCGCTCAGGTGGAGGTCGGAGGCGTTCTTGTCGACGGCTTCGCGGAGGAGCTGTTCCATGGTCGGCATGCGGTCGTGTCCCCTTTCGTGGCGCGCGGGTGGGCGCGAATCCGGCGAATGCTGCTGCAAGACACACGCCACGCGCGTACGGCGGAATCGCGCCGCCGGCGTGCCCGTCGGCGTTCCGCCGAGTGACACGGCGTGGTCAGGCCGTCGATCGGATGGCGCGTCCGTGTCGACCGATGGTGGAGGTCGCGCCGCGACCGATGCTAGAGCTTCGCGCCGATGCCGCATGACAACCGTCCAGTCGCGTCGCATACGGCGCGGGTCGCCGCATGAGCGCATCGCGGCCCCGAATCGCGGTCGTCGGTCACGCCCAGCACGTCACGCTCGCCGCCGTGGCGGCGCTCCCGGCGCCCGGCGACATCCTGCACCTCCAGCGACCGACCGTGATGGCGGGCGGCGGCGGCGCGATCACGTTCTTCCAGATCCTCCGCAGCCCCGCCGAGGTCCACTTCTTCACCGCGATCGGCGACGACGCCGCCGGCACCGACGTCGCCGCGCGGCTCAGGGCCTCGGGCGCGACCATCCACGCCGCGGTGCGGCCAGGTCCGCACAGCCGCGATCTCGTCCTCGTGACGCCCGACGGCGAACGAACCATCGTCGTCATGCAGCCGCCGCTCCAGAACCGCATCGACGATCCTCTGCCCTGGGACCTCTTCGCGACGTGCGACGCGGTCTTCTTCACCGGCCAGGATCCGGCCGTCCTGCGCGCCGCCCGCGCCGCCCGGCTCCTCGTCGTGACCGCGCGCCGGGCCCCGGTGATCGCGGCATCGGGCGTCGAGGTCGACATCGCGGTCGGCAGCCTCAACGACCCGCGCGAGTCGGCGAACGCCTATCCCGTACCGCCGCGCGCGCTCGTGCTGACCGACGGCCCGCGCGGCGGCGTCGTGCGGACCGCCACGGGTGAGGAACGGTTCGCCGCCCCACCCCCACCGCCGCGCTTCGTCGGCTCCTACGGGGCCGGCGACAGCTTCGCGGGCGCCCTCACGTGGTACCTCGTCGCGGGCGCGTCGATCCGCGACGCGTGCGAGCGCGCCGGCGCCCACGGCGCCGCGGTGCTCGCGGGCATCGATCCGCTGCCGCACCAGCTGCCGCTCAGCTGAAACGTGCTTGCACCATCGGCTACCGCCAGCCTCTGATCTCGGGCGGTTTCGAGCCCATCTAAGGTCACGCGCATGCGACCCGCGATCTCGTCGAGAAGGGTCGCGAACTTCTTCGTCTCCAGCCGGTCGCCAGCATCAACGTGATGCCGACGAATCCGACGCTGCACCGTGCCGCGGTGCGCGTCACGTCGACGGGAGATTCCAACGCGCGGCGCGCTCGGGAACGTCCTCGTCCCACGCGCGCCGGTGCAGCTCGGCCACGAGATCCGGGTGGCGCAGCAACGCGCGCCGATCGGCCGGCGTCAGGACCGACGGGCCCCGGCGGAACACCTCGTCCAACAACCCGTGATGCGCCTTCCGGAGCTTCGGCCCGAGCACGCGCACCGGCCGGAGGAGCGCCCGGTGCAGCGCGTTCAGGTACGGCTCGACGGCCGCGGTCACGAAGTCGTCGCGCGCCGGCGGCGGCGCCGTCGCGAGCTGGGCGGCGACCGCCCGGATCTCGGCCGGCGGATCGGTCTCCTCGGGCGTCAGGAAGAGACCGAGCTCGCGGGCGCGCTCGCCGGTGGACACGCGGCTCGCCATCACCGACACCGGGATCGCGAGCACGAGCGCGCCGATGATCGGGAGCACCCACCAGAAGTAGTCGGGGTTCAGCCAGTAGAGTGCCACGCCCCACGCGCTCGCGAAGAGCGTGTCGAAGCCGTGCGCCCGGATCGCGTCCTCCCACGAGGTCTCGGCGTCCTCGCGCGTCTGCGAGCGCCAGACGACCGTGCGCCCGATCAGGTTCGTGAAGACGAAGCGGCTGTGGAACGCCATGCGGATGGGGGCCAGGAGGCTCGAGAGCAGGACGTCGAGCACGACGCTCGCGAGGAGGCGCAGCACCCCGCCGTAGTGCCGCGCCTGTCCGTGGATCGTGATGAGCACGACGCTCAGGAGCTTCGGCACGAACAGGATCATGCCGGTGACGGCGAGCAGCGAGATCGCCCAATTCGGCCGCCAGACCGGCCATTCGGGAAAGAGGCTCGGCCCCGACGGGAAGTAGTCGGGCTCGAAGAAGACGTTGGCGACGGCCTCCCACGTGCTGAGCAGCAGGAACGTCGCCCACAGGAACGCGGAGACGTAGGACAGCGCGCCGTTCAAGAAGAGCGTCCGGTGCGCGCCGAAGAGTCCCTCCGTGAAGAGGAGGCGCATGTGCTGGAGGTTCCCCTGACACCAGCGCCGGTCGCGGCTCATCTCCTCGAGGAGCGTCGACGGGACCTCCTCGTACGAGCCGTCGAGGTCGTACGCGAGCCACGTCGTCCAGCCGGCGCGGCCCATGAGCGCGGCCTCGACGAAGTCGTGGCTCAGGATCTCGCCGCCGAGCGGCGGCTTCCCGGGCAGGCGCGGCAGCGCGCAGTGCTTGATGAACGGCGCGGTCCGGATGATCGCGTTGTGACCCCAGTACTGGCCGTCCCCGAGCTGCCAGAAATGGAGTCCGGCCGAGAACATCGGGCCGTACACGCGGCTCGAGAACTGCTGGACGCGCGCGAAGAGCGATCGCCGCTGCACCGCGACCGGCACGGTCTGGATGATGCCGACGTCGGGGTGCTGCTCCATGAGCTCGACGAGGCGGACGAGGGTCGCACCCTTCATGACGCTGTCCGCGTCGAGCATCACCATGTGCGGATAGACCGCGCCCCAGCGGCGGCAGAAGTCGGCGACGTTGCCGCTCTTCCGGCGGAGCCGGACGCGCCGGCGGCGGTAGAAGATGCGGTCGAAGCCGTCGACGTCGCGGCACCACGAGGCCCACGCCTCCTCCTCCCGGATGATCGTCGCGGGGTCGGCGGTGTCGCTCAGCACGAAGAAGTGGAACTGCTCGGCGGCGCCGATCTCGGCGAGCGAGCGCTCGATCGCGCGGAGGCCGGCGAAGACGCGATCGACCGGCTCGTTGCAGATCGGCATGCAGATCGCGGTCGGCGGCCGCGGCCCCGTCCCGTCCGCGCGCGGCACGGTCGGCGGGGAATGCGTGATCGCGAATCGATCGCCGCGGACGAGACAATAGAACCCCATCAGCGCCGCCCAGAATCCGATCGAGATCCACCCGAACAAGACACCGAACACGACGACGATCGCGACCTCGAGCGCGGTGCCGCCGCCGCGCGGCAGCACGTTCACCATGAAGCCGCTCGCGACGATCGTCGGCAGCAGTACCAGGGTCGCGAGCAGCAACCGGCGCCGGAACGCGACGCGCGTCCACGGGAGCGCCTTCCGTCGCTTCTTGAACTCCCGCCGCGCCACGCGCGACGGCCCGACGCCGCGGAGGCGAGCGAACCAGCGCCGGAGGAGCCGCCGCTCCATCGGCTCGGGTGCCATGCTCGTACGCCGGATCGGCGGCATCGAGTCGAAGTGTCCGTTCCGGACCGGCGACGTTTTCCCCGTGACGAGGCCGGTCGCGAGCCGCCAGTCGAGGAACGCATCGGGTCCGGGTTGCCAGGCCTGCGGTCGCGTCGGATGGCGTTGCAGCAGGAGCCCCCGGAGCGCCTTCAGCGTGACGTCGATCGCGTCGCTGCCTTCGTCCCACGGCTCCTCGCCGACCGCCCGCGCCACCGCCTCGCGCGCGAGGGCATCGCGCTCGGCGACCGGCACCGCGAGGGCCGCCAGATACGCGACGGCCCTGACGTGCGCGAGCTTCCAGTCCTGGAGGAGGCGATTGCCGGGACCGTCGAGCGTGAGCCGCCCGCCCTCCGCGGGAGTATCGGACTTCAACAGGGCACTCGGGTCGGCGGCGAAAGGCGCAAGCCGTTTGTCCATCGCGTCACTCGGCGGCACGCTCGAAAAATCGTCGCATCATGGCACGGGGAGTAGTCGGTTGGCACGCGCCACCGACCCGAGCCAGCGGGCGCTCGGACGCGGGGTCCGTGCTTGCGTCGCACGTTCGACGGCGACGAGCCCGAACCGCGGGCCGTACCCGAAGGCCCATTCGAAGTTGTCGAGCAAGCTCCAATAGACGTAGCCGTCGATCGGCAGACCGTCCGCGAGGCATGCCTGGACGCCGCGGAGCGCGCGGTCGACGTACTCGATGCGCTCGCGGTCGTCGTCGATCGCGATGCCGTTCTCCGTCACCATGATTCGCGTGCCGGCGAGCGCGTACGCGCGGCGGATGCAGGCTTCGAGCGCTTCCGGCCAGTACTCCCACCCCATCTGCGTCACGCGCGCCCCCGCCGCCGGCTGCCGCGGCCCGTCCGGTCCGACCCGCACGCGCGTGTACGTCTGGACTCCCACGTAGTCGTCGCCGCGCACGCCTTCCAGGAAGAAGTCCTCCATGTCGCGCCGCTCGGCGTCGCGCACCGCCTCGCCGCCGTCGACCGCCTGGTAGTCCTGCATCGCGAGCGTGAGGCCGATCGGCGTCGACCCGCACGCGCTCCGGATCACGTCGACGGCGCGGCGATGCGCCGCCAGCAGCACCTCGTTGGCGCGCAGGCGCATCGCCGGATCGCGGAGGCCGGGAGGGAACACGCCCCAGCGATGCCCGATGTCGGCCACGATGTTCGGCTCGTTGATGGTGCAGACGCGGGTCACCACGTCGGCGAGCCGGGGCGCCGCCCGCTCGCAGAAACGGGCGAAGCGCGCCGCGGTCTCCGCGTTGGTCCAGCCGCCGCGCGCCGCCACCCAGCGCGGCGTCGTGAAGTGATGGAAGGTGACGATCGGCGCCAGGCCGCGCGCGACGCACGCGTCGCCCATGCGGCGGTAGTGATCGAGCGCCGCCTGCGAGAACTCGCCGTCCTCCGGCTCGATCCGGCTCCATTCGAGCGAGAAGCGGTAAGCGGTGAAGCCGAGCTCGGCGAGCAGGTCGAGGTCGTCCGGATAGCGATGAAAATGGTCGCAGGCGTCGCCGCTCGGCTCGCGGCACGGCGTGCCGGGCGCGTGCTCCCAGGCCCACCAGTCGTTGTTCCAGTTGCCGCCCTCGACCTGATGGGCGGCGGTCGCCGTGCCCCAGACGAAGCCCGCGGGAAAGGCGCCCTGCGGGCGCGCGGCCGAAGTCACCCGGCTGGTATGGGAGGCGGCGCGAA
Organism: Thermodesulfobacteriota bacterium; assembly: GCA_036781285.1. Classification (GTDB taxonomy): domain Bacteria; phylum Desulfobacterota; class Binatia; order UTPRO1; family UTPRO1; genus UTPRO1. The sequence goes on from DAIQBH010000015.1 coordinate 39,808, forward strand.
GCGCGTCAAGCGCACGACTCCCCTGCGCGTCACGAGCCGAGGTAGCTGGCCGTCGCCCAGATCCATCCGGTCGTCGCGGCGGTGAACGATCCGAGAGCGATCAAGAGCCGCCAGCCCTTGCCGAGATCGACCTGGGGATCGAACGCCTGCCAGAGGAAGAGCTGCGGGTTCACCCACGAGCCGACGACGAGACACCAGGCCGCGCCCGCCGGGATCGCGGGGTGCACCGCCGCGACGCCGAGCTGAAGCGCGCCCATGAAGAGGTTGTCGAGATGGCATTGCAGGACGCGCTTCCGGCTCCGGAACGGCCCGAGCGTAGCGCGGCCGTCCGCGAAGCCCGCCATCGCCCAGCCGAGGAGGACGCCAAAGGTCGCCTGTACCATGCCCGAGCCGCCGACGAGGTGTGCCGTGTCCATCGGCGGGACGCGATACCACACGGCCGCCCTCAGGGAAGCGGGCGGCGTGCAACGCCGCCCACGAATATGCCTCGGCAGACGGTGCGCCGGTCTTCTGACACAATGCACGGCGCATGCACCGACGGTCCGCGCGAACACCGGTCCTCCCGTTGCTCGCGGCCGTCGTCGTGCTGCTCGGCGCCGCCAGCCTCTCGGCGACGATCGCCCGAGCGGAGGGCGCAACCCCGCCGACTCCCGTCTGCCCGCTCGAATCGACCGTTCGGATCGAAAGCGACACGCCGATCTGGGAAGACGACCCGGTCGTGACGCCGAAGAAGCGGGCCTGGGAGGACGAGCACGGCGGCGAGGTCGCCGCCCGACCGTTCGTCCGCGCGCGGCTCAAGGGTTGGCCGTCTACCCTCGTCGTCGATCGCGCGACGCTGCCGGCGGACGACCGCGCGTTCCTCGAGCGGCTCGCCCGCGACACCTGGCGCGGGATCGACGCCGCGACCGACGAGGAGAACGGTCTCCCCGTCGACCACGTCCGCCTCGAAGCGGGCACGGCGACCCCGCCCGCGGGCCGCGTCGGCGACTACACGAACGTCACCAACATCGGGATGCACTTCATCGCGATCGTCGCCGCCTCCGAGCTCGGGCTCGTGCCAGCCGGCGAGGCCGTCGCCGCGATCGACCGCACGCTCGACACTCTCGCCAAGCTCGAGACCCACGCGGGCTTCTTCTTCAACTACTACGACACGACCTCGCTCGAGCGCTCGAGCAACTTCATCTCGTTCGTCGACTCGTCGTGGCTGACCGCGGGCCTGATGATCGCGCGCGCCGCTTTCCCCGCGGTCGCCGCCCGCACGACGGCGCTCCTCGAGCGCATGGACTACCGCTTCTTCTACGACGAGGGCCTCGGCCTCCTCTCGCACGGCTATTTCGTCCACCGTCGCGCGCGCTCGCGGTACCACTACGGGGTCCTCTACACGGAGGCCCGGCTCGGCGCGCTGCTCGCGATCGGCAAGGGCGACGTCCCGGAGGACGCCTGGTTCCGGATGGTGCGCACGTACCCCGCCGAGTGTCTCGGGCAGAACCAGCCGCCGATCGGCGCGCGGCGGACGACCGTCCGCGGCCACACCGTCTGGAGCGGACACTACGAGTGGGAGGGCATCCGGTACGTGCCCTCCTGGGGCGGCAGCATGTTCGAGGCGCTCATGCCGACCCTCGTGCTCGACGAGATGCGGGCGGCGCCCAGGAGCCTCGGCGCGAACGCGGCCGCGCACGCGACCGTCCAGCGTCGCTATGCGACCGAGGCCCTGGGCTACCCGGTCTGGGGCCTGTCCCCGAGCAGCGTGCCGGGAACCGAGGGGTACCGGGAGTACGGCGTCCGCATCCTCGGCGCGCGCGGGTACGGCGCCGGCGTCGTGACGCCGCACGCCGGGGCGCTGGCCCTCGCCGTCACGCCCGCCGAGGCGATCACGAACCTCCGCCGCCTCGCCGAACGCTTCGACGCCTACGGCGACTGGGGCTTCTACGACGCCGTCGATCCCATGACCGGCGGCGTTGCGCACAACTACCTGGTTCTCGACCAGGCGATGATCCTGATCGCGGTCGCGAACCATCTCCGGCCGGGGGTCATCCCCACTCTCCTCGCGCGCGACCCCGTCACCGCCCGCGCCATCGCGATCCTCGGCGACGAGCGCTTCTTCGAGTAGAGAGATCCGCGATGGCTCGCGTCGCGCTCGTCTCGGTCGTCAAAGAGTACCCGGCCAGCGCGGGTGCGCGCGATGCGAACGGCACGCGCGCACTCGACGACGTCTCGTTCGAAGCCGCCGACGGCGAGCTGCTCGTCCTCGTCGGCCCGTCGGGCTGCGGCAAGTCGACCGTACTGCGTCTCATCGCCGGTCTCGACGAGCCGACGAGCGGCGAGATCCGGATCGGCGACGCACGCGTCGACGGCCTGCCGCCGCAGGCACGGAACGTCGCGATGGTCTTCCAGGACTACGCGCTCTACCCGCACATGACCGTGCGCCAGAATCTCGAGTTTCCGTTGCGGATGCGGGGGGCGTCGCGCGCCGAGCTCGCGGCGCGGGTCGCCGCCGCCGCGCGCCAGCTCGAGCTGGAAACGTTGCTCGATCGCCTGCCGAAGCAGCTCTCGGGTGGCCAGCGCCAGCGCGTCGCGATGGGGCGTGCGCTCGTCCGCGAGCCCGCCGTCTCACTTCTCGACGAGCCGCTCTCGAACCTCGACGCGAAGCTCCGCGTCGACGTCCGCGCCGAGATCGCCGAGCTCCAGCGACGGACGAGGACGACGATGCTCTACGTCACCCACGATCAGGTCGAGGCGATGACGCTCGGCGAGCGGGTGGCCGTTCTGGATGCCGGCCGCCTCCAGCAGGTCGCCACGCCGCGCGAGCTCTACGATCATCCCGCGAACGCGTTCGTCGCCGGGTTCATCGGGAACCCGCCGATGAACCTGTTGCCCGGGCGCCTCGTCGCGGGCGCGAACGGAAGCGGCGCCGTCGCGGTCCCGGGCGGCACGTTGCCTCTCGCCGCGAGCGTGCGAGCACCGAGCGTGAGCGGGAGTCATGTCACCGTCGGCATCCGCCCCGAAGCCCTGACGCTCGCGGCGGACGGCGCGCCGGCAACGCTCCGGCTCACGGTCGAGCACGTCGAATGGCTCGGCCACGAGACCCTCGCGCATCTGAAGGCCGCGGACACCGACACGCGCGTCGTCGCCCGCCTCCCCGGCATGCACGAGCTGACGACGGGCCAGCCGGTCACGATCGCGGTGGATCCGGCGCGCGTCTACCTGTTCGCGCCAACGCGTTGAATCGCGCAACGGGCACGCCACCACCGCACAGCGCGGCGGCCAGTGCCGGTGCCGCGATCCGCTCCCTCGTTCGTGCGGCTGGCAGAATTCTGCCTTGAGAATCCTAAAGCGGCACTTTGTGTAACGGCGCGCGCGTGTTCATCGTCGATCCCGACGACGGAAAGATCTGGTCGGCGCGGTTGGAGCAGCGGCCGGGCGACCGGACGCTCGCGCTCCACTGCGGCAACGAACCGTGCGGTACCTACGCGTGCGAGACAGGGACTTTCCGAAATGCCGGTGGCGACGCCGTCGAGCCCTGGCGCAGCTCGACCAACGGCAACTCGTCGAGCTGAGAGCTCGCCGCCTCAGAACTCCAATCGCACGTCGGCCGGGAACTCGCGGATCGTCACCGCGTCGGCGGCGAAGTCCGTGAGCGGGGTGCCGTTCACGGTCACCGACTTGAGCGGCCGCGGGAACGGCGGCATGAGCACGATGCCGCCCGGCGGCATGCCGAGGTCGCCGCCGACGCGCACGTTGTATGCCCCCTCGCCCGCCGACTGGAGGGTGTAGCTGAGCACGCCGTAGTACGTCGGCAGCCGCTTCACGCCGACGCCGGGCTCGGTCGTGACCCACGCGGGCGCGACGCCGGCCGCAAGCACGAGCGCGCGGTCGCTCTCGCGCTCGTACGCGAGCATGGTCCGCATGGCACGGACGAAGCTCGACGCGACCCAGGTGTGCGGCATGTCGCCGATGAACTGCGGCGCGCCGGGATCGCTCCAGACGATCTCGGCCCATTGGTTCCACGCCCGCGGACGCTGGTCGCGGACGAGCGCGTTCAAGATCTCGTGTGCACGCTCGCGCGCTCCCACGCGGACCATCGCCTCGACGTTGCGGAGCTCGTACGGGCTGTAGTTGGCGTTCGTGGCGGTGCCGCGCACCCGATCCTCGACCGTTTCCCAGTATTTCTCGTAGGTGCGTGCGAGGGCCGCCGCCGGAAGGTCGGGCACGAGCCCCGCGATCGTGATCGCGGTCGCGGTCGACGTCGGATCGAAGTCGGCGAGCTCGACGGACGCCGGCAGGTAGTCGATCTCGCGCGTCTCCATCACGCGCTTGATCGAGGCGACGATGTCGGCGCGGAAGGCGTCGCGCAGCTGCGCGTAGCTCTGCGCCCGCGGTTCGTCGCCGACGACGCGCGCGAGATCCACCGCGTCGGCGATGCCGCGCAGCGCGAAGAAGTCGTCCCAGTAGGAGTGCACGGGATGCGAGCTGTAGCCCTCGTGGCTGATCGACTCGGGCAGCAAGCCGTAGAACACCTTCCGGCCGGGCTCCTGGTACGCCTCGGTCATGCGCGTCGCGCGCGCGGCGGCGATCCAGTCGACGGCCCGCGTGACGGCCGGCCAGAGCGCGTGCACGAAGCCGATGTCGCGCGTGAAGCGGTAATACTCGGCGAGGGTGTAGACGAGCTGGCCGTTGCTGTCGTGCTCGGGCACCGGGTCGGCGCCGCGCTTGTCGACGCAGCACGGCACGCGACCGTCGGGCATCTGGAACGGCGCGTACCAGGCGAGGAACTCCCGCACCTCCTGGGTGTGGCCCATCTGCAACAAGGAGTCGGACGTGAGCGCGCCGTCGCGGATCCACGAGCGGGCGTAGGTCCGGGATCCGGGCTGGATCGCCGGACCGTCCCGATTGATCAGGATGTACGCGAGCGTCGAGCGCAGGGTCTCGATCAGGGGCGTCGCTTCCGGCGGCAGGGTGATCTCGACCCGGCCGACGCGCTCGCGCCAGTCGGCGACGACGCGCGCCCGCTCGGCATCGACGTCGGCCGCGCTCACGACACCGGCGCGCGCGATCGTCGGCGCGGGGTCGTAGAACGGCACGGCGATGTCGACGGCGGCGTGATCGTTCGGAGGCACGTTCAGGCGATACGCGAGCGCACCCGACGCCCACCCGAGCGCGTCCTCGATGCTCGTGTCCGGAGGCACCCGGCCTTTCAACAAGAAGGGTCCCACGAGACCCTGCTCGAAGCCGGCGGCGCCGAACCGATCGAGCGGCGTCAGCGACACGACCGCGCGCTCGCCGTTCACTCGCACCGTCCGCCCGTCGAGCGCGAGCGTACGGATCGGGGTGACGCCGCCGATCATGTTGAGGGTCTGCCAGGGCGGCAGCACCTGGAATGGGCGCAGGGCGAGGAAGAGGTCGACGTCGCGCGCCTTGTCGCCGCGATTCGCGAGGTCGTAGCGCACGTACAAGACCGACGCGCCGGCGGCGCCGCCGGCGAACGCCTCGACGCGGAGGCTCACGTCGCCCTGCTGCCACGTGACCGACGGCACCGGGAGCGCCCGCTCGGCCAGCGCCTGGACGGGCTGGGCGTCGCTCCACGTGACGAGCGCGCCGTCGAGATAGAGGAAGGGCTCGATCGAGAACGCGCCCTTGTCGACCTCGACGATGCCCTCTTCGCTGAGGAGCGCTTCCTTGTCGTCGTCGGGCGCACCGACGACGGTCCAATACGACTGCCGGCCGGTGAAGTACTTCGGATACGTGCCGCGGAACGCGCTCGACGCGATCGCCTCGAAGAACTGATTCGGCGACGCCGAGAAGGCGATCGGCTGCACGGCGAGGCTCCGGATCTCGTATCCCTTCCCCTGGCTGCTCTGGAGGAGCTCGAGCCGGATGTACCGCGACTCGCCGTCCGGCATGTAGACGTAGCTCCGGCCGCCGCCGGCCGCCGTCGTGGCGTACGCGAGCGTCCACGTCTCGGCGTCGTCGGAGACCTGCACGCGGTAGCTCGTCGCGTAGTGCTCGGGGTCCCAATCGACGATGACCCCGCCGTACTCGCGCCGTTTCTGGAAATCGAGCTGGAGCCATTGCTCCGCCGCGAGCTCGCCGCTTCGCCAGCTCGTCTGCGGATCCTGGTCGAGCACCATGCGGGGCACGTGCCCCGGCGCGAACGTCGACGCCGTGACCGCGGGCGGCAGATCCGCGCGACTCGGCGCCTCGCGCTCCTCGAGCTTCAGGTCGTCGATCCAGACCGAGCCCTTGCCGCCCTCGCCCGTCGTGATCGCGATCTCGAGCACGGCGATCTTCTTCGGGCTCGCGGTGCGCCGCTTGCCCCACGCGTACTCGAAGCGCGATTTCTTCACGACGACGTGCTGCCAGTCGGGCGCGAATCGGTAGTCGCGCTGCACCCGCCACCACACGTTGTCGTTGGTCGGCTCGACGAGCTTCATCTCGAGGTTGTTCGTGGGCGCCTCGCCGCGGAGCGCGAAGCTGAACGCGAAGTTCGACGGCAGCGTGAGATCGAACGCCTTGCGGGCGATCACGAAACCGCCGCCGCCCCGGAAGTCGAAGTCGAGGCGCATGGCGTTGCCGGTCTTGCCGGCGTCCTGCGCGATCTCGAGGCTCGCGCCAGGGGACGCTTGCGCGGTCCAGCCGCGGACGTCCTCGAACTCGTCGAGGATCTGTGCGGAATCCGCCCCCGCGCCGGGCGCGGCGAGCGCCGCCAGTACGGCGATCACCGCCGACAGAACCATGCCGATCCCGGCCACCCGACGCCGCATCCCCGCTCCGCCTCCGCCCCTCATTGCTTCACGCTCCCGCTGACGATGCCTTCTATGTACGAGCGTTGCAGCGCCAGGAAGACCACCACCACGGGTAGCACGGTGAGCACGGCACCGGCCATCATCAATTCCGTGTCTTGCACGTGCTCCCCAAGGAGATTGGCGAGCGCGACCGGCAGGGTCTGGAGCCGCGCGTCGCTCAACACGACGAGCGGCCAGAGGAAATCGTTCCAGGTGCCCATGAACGTGAAGAGGGCGAGCGTCACCAGCACGGGGCGGCAGATCGGCACCACGATCGACCAGAACACCCGGAGCTCGCCGGCGCCATCGATGCGCGCCGCGTCGAGGAGGCTCTGCGGGATCGAGAGCGCGTACTGCCGGACCAGGAAGATTCCGAAGATGCTGGCGAGCCCGGGGACCAGCACGCCGAGGAGCGAGTTCACGAGACCCATCTCGCGCAGCATGAGGAAGAGCGGCAGCATGCCGAGCTGGCCGGGGATCACGAGCGCCGCGAGGAGCACGCGAAAGATGCGGTCCCGCCCGGCGAACGCGAAGCGCGCGAAGCCGTAGCCGGCGAGCGCGTTCAGGGTCACCGAGACGACCGTCACCGTGGTCGCGATGAGGAGGCTGTTGAAGAACGCCCGGGCGACGTCGAGCCGCGCCACGAGCTCCCGGTAGTGGCCGAGCGTCGGCGTGCTCGGGAGCCACCGCGGCGGCACCGTGCTCGCCTCGCCCGCCGGCATGAGCGACGCCGACACCATCCACGCGAGCGGCAAGAGGGTCAGCGCCGCGGCCGCGACGAGGACGGCGTGGACGGCGACGGCCGCGAGCCCGCGCCTCACGCGGCCTCCGGATCGCCGCCGGCGAAGCGCCGCACCGCGCGTGCCGCGAGCGACAGGGCGAGCATCGCCGCGAAGAGCACGAACGCGATCGCCGCCGCCTGCCCCATGTTCCACCACCGGAACCCTTCCAGGTACATCAGCAACACGACCGAGAGCGTCGCGTGCGCGGGGCCGCCCTGGGTCATGACGTACGGCTCGGCGAAGAGCTGGAGGTCGCCGATCACCGTCATCACGGTCACGAAAACCAGCGTCGGTCGCAGCGTGGGGAGGGTGATGTGGCGAAAGCGCGCGAACGCGCGCGCCCCATCGACCCGCGCCGCTTCGTACAAGCCCGGAGGAATGGCCTGGAGGCCGGCAACCAGGATCACCATGTTGAAGCCGAAGGTCTTCCAGATCGTCATCAAGATGATGGCGGGCATCGCGAAGCGCGGGTCGCCGAGCCAATCGACCGGTCCGATGCCGAGCGGTGCCACGAGCGCGTTCATGAGGCCGATGCGGGGGTGGAAGGCGTAGCGCCACACGACGGCCACCGCGACGAGGGTCGTGACGACCGGCAGGAAGAGCGCCGTCCGGAACGCCGGCTTCCAGCGCGTGAACGGCGCGTTCAGCAGGAGCGCGGCTCCGAACGAGACCGCGATCGAGAGCGGGGCCGCGACGGCGACGAAGTAGAGCGTGTTCCGGACCGCCGTCCAGAAGAGCGCGTCGTCGAGGAGCCGCGCGTAGTTCGCGGCGCCGACGACGCGCAGGTTCTCGCGGCTCGCGACCGCGTAGATGTCGAAGTCGGTGAGGCTGAGCATCACAGCCGCCGCGACCGGCACGAAGAAGAACGCGGTGATCGCCGCGAGCGCCGGCGCGATGAAGAGCCATCCCGGGCTCGGGACCGCACGCCCGGTCACGACGCGCGCTCCCCCGGCAGGGCCGCGTCCCGCACCGCCGCGCGCTCGAGCATCCAGCGCCGCTTCGCGAGGATCGCGTCGACGTCGCGATCGAGCGCCGCGAGGACGTCGTCGGCCGGCGCCTCCGAGCGCAGGGCGATTTCCGTATGGCGCGTGATCGTCGCGGCGATGCGCTCCCACTCCGGGATCTTCGGTGTCGCCTGCACGCGCGCGAGCTGGCGCCAGAACGCGGCCGTCCGCGGCGCATCGCCGAGTCCGCCGTCGCGCCACGCGCTCGGCCGCGCCGGGAGGTCACCCGTGAGCCGCCAGAACTCGAGCTGCTGCGCCGGCTCGGCGAGGAACGCCATCCATTGCCACGCCGCCGCGCGGCGCGGGCTGTCGCGCACGAGCGCCAGACTGGCGCCGCCGGCGAGCGACACCCCGGGGGCCTCGCCCTCGAACGCCGGCAGCGGCGTGGTCGCCCACGCGTCGGCGAGCTTCGGCAAGCGCCGTTCGATCTCGCCGACGTTCCACGGTCCGCTCAGCAGCACCGCGAAGTAGCCGTCGGCGAAGTCCTGGTAGAGGTTCGCCGACTGCGCGGCGCCGCCCGTGGGGGCCAGGCCGCGCCGGAAGAAGTCGCGGTAGAGCTCGAAGGCGGCGCGGAACGGCGGGCTGCGGAAATCCCCGTAGCGGTCGCCGTCGCGCAGCAGGCCGGCGCCGCGCTGGAGCGCCAGGATCACCAGCGGCTCCCATTCCGTCGCCGGCAAGGAAATCGCGTACCGTTCGCCGCCGCGGGCGAGCCGCGCCATCGCGTCGACCCAGCCGTCCCACTTCGTCGGCGGCGTCACGACACCGACCGCGCGCAGAAGATCGGTTCGGTAGAAAAGGACGCGCGTGTCGACGTACCAGGGGACGCCGTAGCGCACGCCGTCGATCGCGGTCGCGGCGATCACGCCGGGGAACTCGTCGTCGCGGTCGAGGGATCCGAGGTGCCCCTCCAGGGGCGCAAGCGCCCCGAGCGCCACGAGCTCGGGGAGCCACGTATTCCCGACTTGCACCACGTCCGGGAGCGCGCCCCCGACGTACGCCGTCAGGAGCTTCTCGTGCGCAGCGCTCCACGGAATCTGCTGCACGCGCACGCGCACGCCCGGTGTCCGCCGCTCGAACTCGGGGACGAGCTCCTGCACCACCTCCCCCTCGCGGCCGAACGCCCAGAAGCGGAGCGTCACCCGGTCGTCGGCCGCCGGGCGCGCGCAGGCGGCGAGCAGCAGCGCTGCCGCGCCGCGCCACGCCCGGCCGCCGCGCGACGTCATGCCGAGAAGTACCACCAGATGAGCGCCACGCCCACTACCACCCCGACGCTGAGCCACAGGTCCACGCGGCGCCACGCCGGGTCGGTCGCCATCACCGCGAGCGGGGCGGCCGGGGCGCGCGTCACCGGGCCGGCCGCCGGGTCCGCGTGCGGGTCGGCGTCGGCGAGCGCGTAGGTGAGCCCCGCGACCTTGGCGTACGCCGGCGCGGGGGTCGCCAGGCTCACCGCCACCAGGATCACCGTGCACACCACGAAGAGGGCGACCGCGAA
>DAIQBH010000016.1:0-12129 GCA_036781285.1 Thermodesulfobacteriota bacterium
CGAAACTTAGACGGTCGCGTACTTCAGTTACGGGGACAACTTCAACCACGTGATCGTCACCATGGCGACACGCGGATCCTTAACTCCGCAGAGCAAGAGCTCCGAGAGCGCAGACTGCAAAAGTGCGCCGACCCGATCGGTTCGATGTCCCGCCATGGTGACTGTTCAATAATGCAGGAACTCGAGCTGCTCTTCACCCAGCTCCGCGATTTGCATGTCGTCGATCGACCGGACGACCTCCCGTAGGGCTTTGTCGACGAAAGCCTCGTCGGTCCCGACCTGGCTGATCCCGAGCAGAGCCCGCTGCCAGAGATCGTGATCCCCCGCTTCCGCGATCGAAACGTTGAACTTGTTGCGGATGCGCGCCTTGATGGTGCGAAGCACGCTCCGCTTCCCCTTCAACGAATGATTCTCGGGAAGGTACAGAGTGAGACGGAGCACGCCGACGGTCACGGATGCCTTCCGATCGAGCCATCTCGTCGCGACGACGCCGCGACGCCCTGGTTATACTCGCCGCTCGACCTGCGCCTGCCCGCCGCCGATCGATCGCGCCGACGGGTTCAGCTGCCGCGCGACAGCTTCGATCTCGTACACCTCGATGACGTCGCCTTCCTTGATGTCCTGGAAGCTCTCGAGGCTGGTGCCGCATTCGTAGCCAGCAGCGACCTCGCGCGCATCGTCCTTGAAGCGACGGAGGGTATCGATTTTGCCGTCGTGCACGACGACGTGATCGCGGCCGAGACGCGCCTTCGCCCCGCGGATGATCTTGCCGTCTGTCACGAAACAACCGGCGACTTTGCCCGCACTGGGCACGCTGAACACCTGCCGCACTTCTGCGCGGCCGACCGTGCGCTCACGGAGCGTCGGCTCGAGCAAGCCTTCGAGCGCATCGCGGATGTCGCTCACGACCTCGTAAATGATGTTGTAGAGGCGGATGTCGACACCTTCACGGCTCGCGAGGTCCGCCGCCTTCGACTCTGGCCGCACGCTGAAGCCGATGACGATCGCGTTGGACGCGGCGGCCAGCAGTACGTCGGACTCGGTGATGCCGCCGACCGAGGCGTGGATGACGCTCAGCTTGACCTCGTCGGTGCCGAGGCGCGTCAGCGCGTCGCGGATTGCCTCGACCGAGCCCTGCACATCGGCCTTGAGAACGAGCTTCAACTCCTTCACGCCGCCGGCCTGGATCTGCGAGTACAGATCCTCGAGGGAAACCTTGCTCGTCGTGGCGAGCTCGCTCTCACGTTGCTTCGCGCGCCGATGCTCGGCGACCTGCCGCGCCTTGGCCTCGTCGGCGACGGCCACGAACGTGTCGCCAGCTGCGGGCACGCCAGTGAGGCCGAGAATCTCGACGGGCGTCGACGGGCTCGCTTGCTCGAGCTTGCGCCCCTGATCGTCGATCATGGCTCGGATGCGGCCGTACTCGAGACCGCACACGAACGCGTCGCCGACCTTCAACGTCCCCTCCTGCACGAGGACGGTAGCAACCGGACCACGACCGCGGTCGAGCTTCGCTTCGACGATCGCGCCGCGTGCGCGCCGATTCGAGCTCGCGGTGAGCTCGAGCACATCAGATTGAAGCAACAGCATCTCGAGCAACTGCGGAATGCCTTGACGGGTCTTGGCGGAAACGGGAACCACGATCGTGTCGCCACCCCACTCTTCCGGCGCGAGACCGAAGTTGCCGAGCTCGCGCGTCACGCGGTCGAGATCGGCTTCGGGCTTGTCGATCTTGTTCACCGCGACGATGATGGGCACCTCGGCCGCACGGGCGTGATCGATCGCCTCTTGGGTCTGCGGCATGATGCCGTCGTCGGCCGCTACGACCAACACGACGAGGTCGGTGACCTTGGCGCCGCGGGCGCGCATGGCCGTGAACGCCTCGTGACCCGGAGTATCGAGGAAGGTCACGCGGCGCTCGGCGACCGGCACCGAGTACGCACCGATGTGCTGGGTGATGCCACCCGCTTCGCCGGCCGTCACGTTGGCCTCGCGAATCGCATCGAGAAGAGATGTCTTGCCATGATCGACGTGGCCCATGATCGTCACGACGGGCGGCCGCGGTGAACGCGCTTCTTCGCCACCCTCGTCCTCGATGCCGACCTCGAGGAGCGATTCCACATTCAGCGCCACGTTCTCGACCGTGTAGTCGAACTCGGCCGCGACCAAGGTCGCCGTGTCGACGTCGAGCACCTGGTTCACGGTGGCCATCATGCCCATGTCCATGAGCTTCTTGATGACCTCACCGAACTTGACGCCGATCGCGCGCGCCAGATCGCCGACGGTGATGGCCTCCGAAATCTTCACGACACGCTTACTGGCTTTCGGCGTCGTGATCTCGGTGTGATGCTGCTCCTTCCCGGGGAGCGCGCGCTTCTTTCGCCGCAGCTTACCCGGACGCCGATCGCGCTCGAGCGTCTCGAGCATGTCGGTCTTCTTGATGACTTTTCGCTTCTTGCTTCCCGCCTTCTTCGCGAACTCGTTTTCTTTTTTCGGAGCTTCGGTGGTGCTGGGCGTACCGGGTTGCGTTCGCGCCGGCGCGCCCGCACCTTCGGTACGACGCGCGGCAGGGCGCGGCGGCGGCGTTGCCGCCTTCTTGAGGTCGATACGACCGAGGACGCGCACCTGCTGTGGCTCGTCGTCACGGCGCGGCGGCGCGGCGACGGCCTCATCAGCGATCAGATCCGCGGGAGCTTCGGCAACGGGCTCGGGCTCTTCCTCCTGAGAGGCGATCGAAGCGGCCGCGGCCGCTTCGGCTTCGGCCCGAGCTTCCGCGGCACTGGCGTTCAGGAACTCCTGCTCGATGTCGGCGACACTCGGCAGCGTCGGCTCCGGCAACGTGACGGGCTCGGGCTCGGGCGCCGGTGCCCATTCGACCGTCGGCGTCTCGACGATCGGAAGGTCGACTGGCGCCAGCGCGATCGTGACGTCCGGAAGCGGCGTCGCCACCGGCTCCTCGCGCTTCTCTTCACGCTTGATCTCTTCGCGTTGGGTACGGCGACGAATGACGTTCGTCCCGACGCGGTTCTCGACCACCTTCTCGCGGGCGGTGATCCCTTGATCTTCGGATGTCACCTCGCGCTCGGCGACGACGCGCTCGGCGCCAATCGTCACCGCGGCCTTGTCGCGCAACCCGAGCGCCTCGCGCACCCGCGCGATCTGATCGTCGGTCAGCGAGCTTTGCGACTTCTTGCTTCGTATCCCGAGTCGCTCGAGCTTGGCGAGCACGTCCTTGACGGGGACGTCCCACTCCTTCGCGAGCTCGTGAATGCGCTTCTTCCCGATCAACCATGCACCTCCGGGAACTGAGCGCGAAACATTTCGCGCTCGGGCTTAGCTACCACGCAACGTAACGAACGCACAAACCCGCCCCGGCGCGCGAAGGTCGCCAGACACGTGTCCTGACGATGGAAATAGCCCCCGCGACCGGGGAGTCGACGCGCGCGATCGACGATCAACGTGCCGTCCTTCGCGATCACACGCACGAGCATCGACTGCGCGTCACGCGCGCGGCATCCGAGACAGGTTCGTATGGGTTCCGCCGACTCGATCACGCCTTGTCGTCCCCCGCAGCGTCAGTGGGCTCGGCGGTCGCTCCGAGCGCCGCGGCCGCTTCGAGTGCCGCCGCCTCGGCCGCTGCAGCGTCCTCGGCCGCACGTGCCTGCGCCTCGGCGCGCTTCTGCTCGACGTGGGCCTGCGCCGACTTCACGATGCCCGTCGCTTTGTCGGTACTGACCCCTTCGACCTGCGTCACGCGCTCGATGTCGGCACCGGCAAGCTCCTCGGCTGATTTGAAACCGTCCTGGTAGAGCAGCTCGGCGGTCACGTCGCCTATACCGGGAATGGCCATCAGCGACTGCCGCGCGTTGCGCGCTTCCTCCTCGGCTTCGGCCTCGCCCTTCACGTCGAGACGCCACCCAGTGAGACGCGACGCGAGCCGGACGTTCTGTCCCTTCTTGCCGATGGCGAGCGACAGCTGATCGTCGGGCACGATCACCTCCATCGCGCGTTCGTCCTCGTCCATGATGATCTTCGACACCTTCGCCGGCGACAGCGCCCGGCAGACGTACTCGGCCTGATCTTGGACCCATGGCACGATGTCGATCTTCTCGCCGCGAAGCTCTTGAACGACCGACTGCACCCGCGTGCCGCGCATGCCGACGCAGGCGCCGACGGGGTCGACGTCGGAATCGTTGGAATAGACCGCGATCTTGGCACGCCCACCGGGTTCCCGGGCCGCGCCCTTCACCTCGACGATGCCCTCGTAGATCTCGGGCACCTCCTGCTCGAAGAGCTTGATGAGCAGACCGGGATGCGTCCGCGACAGCACGATCTGCGGTCCCTTGCTCGTGAGCTCGACGTCGACGATGAAAGCCCGAATGCGGTCGCCTTGGCGGTAGCGTTCGCGCGGGATCTGCTCTTTTTCAGGCAGGATCGCGTCCGTCCGCCCGAGATTGACGATGATGTTCTTGCGCTCGAAGCGCTGCACGATGCCGGAGAAGAGCTCCCCTTTCCGGTCCTTGAACTCGTTGAAGATGATCGTGCGCTCGGCCTCGCGGACCTTCTGAATGATGTTTTGCTTCGCCGCCTGCGCAGCGATGCGCCCGAATTTTTCCTGTGAGAGCTTCGAGAGCAGCTCGTCCCCGACCTCCGCCTCGGGATCGAGCGTCTCCTTGGCAACCTTGACGGTGACCTGATTCGCGGGGTCCGTGATCTCGTCGACGACGGTCTTGATCTCGAACAGCTCCACCTCTCCGATGTCGGAATTGAACTTCGCTTCGATCTGATGCTCGAGCCCGAACGTTCGCCGGGCGGCCGAGAGCATGGCTTCTTCGAGGGCGGCGATGATGATGCCCTTGTCGATGCCCTTCTCTTTACTGACTTGCTCGATGACGCGATTCAGATCGGGTAGCATGTCGTCTCCTTCCCGCTCAGCGGGGCCCCGGTTGATGCGCCGGCCGTGACGTTCCCCGGCGATCCTGGCGACGCCGGCCCACCGCAGGGAACTCGTGCTGGTAGTTGGCCCGGGCGATCGCATCGAAAGGAATCTCGTGCGCCGCGTGGTCTTCGCCCGTGACCGTGATGCCGTCGGAGCCCGCCGCCGTGAGCACCCCACGGAAGGTGTGGCGCTCACCGATCGGCCGGCGAGTCTTCACTTGCACCCGCTTCCCGACGAACGGCGGGAAATGGCTCGGTCGGGTGAGCGGGCGATTGATGCCAGGCGACGACACTTCGAGGGTGTAGGCGCCAGGAACCGCGTCTTCACGAACGTCCAGGATGTCGGACACTTGTCGGCTCACGGCCGTCAGCTCGTCCAGTGAAACCCCGCCCCCGGCCTTGTCGATCAGCAGACGCAGGATGGCTCCGCGGCCCTCCCTCCGGTGCTCGACGTCGACGAGCTCGAGGCCGAGCTCGAGCACGACCGGCTCGGCGATCTCCCAGACACGGGCGGTTTTCGGGTCGATGTTCACGTTGGTGTCGTTTTCCGAACGTACGAACCCGCTCCGCCGAGTCTCCGCGACCGGGGTGTGAGGCGCTACGTCAACTGCGTTTCGGGAACCCCGGCGTGCGGAAGGCTGGGCCGAGAGAGGTTGTGCGCCTTCCAAATAAAAAAAGCGGGCACGGGCCCACTTTTCAAAGCAGCTGGGGGCAATAACACGCGTCCCCCGAGGGTGCAAGCCGAGGGACGCAGCGCGGCACGACCACGCGCCGCTGCAAGATCAGGCGCCGAACGCGTCAGGCGTACATCTGATCGATCAGGTCGCGGTACCGCTCGGTGACGACCTTCCGCTTCACCTTCAAGCTCGGCGTGAGCTCGCCGGTTTCCTGCGAGAAATCTCGATCGAGGATGCGGAAATACTTGATGCTCTCGTACGACGCCAGATGCTTGTTCACTTCCTGCACGTCGCGCTCGACGAGCTCCAAGATGCGCGGGTGACGGGCCGCGGCTTCGCGGTTCTCGAGCGTGATGCCCTCGGCCGCCGCGAGGCGCGCGACTTCGTCGGCGTCGAGGGTGACCAGCGCCACGCAATACTTTCGGTTGTCGCCGATCACGACCGCCTGGCTGATGTACGACTGCATTTTCAGATGGCTCTCGATGTTCTGCGGGGCGACGTATTTCCCGCCCGACGTTTTGATGAGATCTTTCTTGCGATCGGTGATGCGAAGAAACCCGTCGGCATCGATTTCGCCGATGTCTCCGGTATGGAACCAACCCTCCTGGTCCCATGATTCGGCGGTCGCCTCCGGTCGTTCGTAGTAACCGAGCGCGACGTTCGGCGCCTTCGCCAGAATCTCGCCGTCCGGAGCGATCCGCAACGTCACGGTATCGAGCGCCGGACCGACCGTGCCGAACTTGAAGCGGTCGGGGCGGTTGCACGTCAAAATCGGCGTCGTCTCCGTGAGACCGTACCCTTCGAGTACCAGCACGCCGATCGCATGGAAGAACTCCATGATCTCGCGCGCCAGCGGCGCGCCACCGGAGACCATGAGCCGCACGCGCCCACCGAGCACCTGATGGATGCGCGCGAAGACCAACTGATGCGCCACCGCCGCCTGAAGCGAGAGCAGCCATGGGAGGGCCTCGCCTCGCTGCTCGTGGAGACTCCGTTCTCGGCCGACCGCGAGCGCCCAGTCGAACAGCGCTCCCCGGAGCCAATTGCTCCCCTGCCTGGCCCCCATGATGCGCGCGTAGATCTTCTCGTAAATGCGCGGCACGGAGGGAATGAGGTGCGGCTGGGTCTCCCCGATCTCTTGCGTCAGCGTGTCGACGGAGGTCGCGAACGCCGTGATCGTGCCCGCGGAGAGCGTGTAGTACTCGAGCATGCGCGCGAACGAGTGGGCGAGCGGCAGAAAAAGGAAGTCGACCTCGCCTTCACGGGCCAACCCGAGCGCACTCACGGCCTCGACGGCCGACAGGTGGTTGCCGTGCGTCTGCATGACGCCCTTCGGTGGGCCGGTCGTGCCGGAGGTGTAGATGATCGTCGCCAGATCGTCGCGGCCGAGCGCGGCGACTCGAGCCTCGATCTCGGGGTGCACCTGGCCGAGCGCGTCGCGCCCGCGTGCCCGCAAGTCGGAGAGACGAATCGCGTCGTCCCCGTCCGGCTCGCCCTCGATGAGCACGAGTCGCGTCACGTCAATCTGCGAACGCTGGCCGTCGATCTCGAACCCTTCCCGCTGCACGCTGCGAATCTTCGCGAGCTGCTTCGCGTTCTCGACGAAACACACGCGCGATTCGGAATTCGCGATGATGTACCCGCACTCGTGCGGCAGGTTCGACTGATAGATCGGCACGGTGACGCCGCCGGACGCGTAGATCCCGAGATCCGCGTCGACCCATTCCGGTCGGGTGCCGGACAGGATCGCCACTTTGGCACCTGGAGCGAGCCCGTCGGCGATGAGACCCGCCGCGATCTCGCGAACCGCCGTGGCGACCTCGTTCCACGACACGTCAACCCACCGACCGTCGCGCTTCACGCGATGCCTCGGTCGATCTCCGCGGGCGGTCGCCTTGGCGAAGAACATCTCCGCCAGGTTGCGATGGCTGCCGCTCAATGGCTGCCGCTCAAGAGACGACGCATGACCTGCCGCTAACGACTGCCGCCCGACGACTCGCCGGCCGACTCGTGCAACGTCACGAGACCCACGATCTGATAGCTGCGCTTCCCGCCGGGGGCTTGCACCTCGACCTCGTCACCAACGGCCTTGTTGATCAGCGCCTTCCCGATCGGCGAGCTGAGGGAGATCGCCCCGCTCGCGGCGTCGACCTCCTCCGGGAACACGATCCGATATTCGGAGGTCGTGCCCTCCTCACCGTCCATCACCGTCACCCGACTCCCGTACGCGACGACGTCGTGGGGGATGGACGCGAGGGTGTACATGGAGAGCTCACGGATGCGCGTCTGCATCTGCCCGATGCGCGCCTTCAGGAACTCCTGCCGAGCCTTCGCGGCGTCATACTCGGCGTTCTCGGACAGGTCCCCGTGCGCGGCCGCTTCCTGCAGCTCCTTAGGCACCTTGACCGTGAGCTCGTGCTTCAGCTCCTGGAGCTCCTTCTTGAGACGCGTGACGACCGGTAACTCCATGCAACCCTCCGCGGGCGCGAATGCTAGCCGCTTCCCTTCCGCCAAGTCAAAACACGGAGCCCGAAATGCGTTCGTCGTCGGCTCAGCTCGATGCGAGCAGTTTCCGCACGATCTCGCTCGCGAGTTTGCCGTCGTACTGGCCGGCGTGTCGCTCCTTCAAACGCGCCATGAGGGGACCCATGGTCGTGAGACCTTCCGCGATCCAAGCCCGCACGAGCGCCGCAACCTCATCGGGCGCGAGCATCGTCGGCAGGTAGCGCGCCAGCACTGCGCGCTCGGCCTCGTTCTGCGCCACGAGATCCTCGCGCCCCGCCTTGCGCGCGAACTCCTCCGCCTCTTCCCGCTTCTTCGACTCACGCACGACCAAGTTCGCGAGGTCGGCGGCGGACGGCTCGCCGCCGACCTCGATGCGACGGTTCGCCACGACGGCGAGAAGACCCCGCAGCACGTACACCGTCTCCATCGCGCGACTCTTCATCGCGTCCTGGAGGTCTTGCCGCAGCCGAGCTTCCGACAGCGCGGGCTCACCCATACGGCCTCCCCGCGCCGCCCGTGGTCCTCAGCGCTGCCGTGAGATCATCTTGTCCATCTTCGCTTTGGCGTCGGGATCCGCCGACGCTTCCGCGAACCAGTCGCTCGCCGACTGAACGAACGCGTCCTTCTGATACGCGTACCAGTACATCGATGCCAGCCCGAGCAGCAGGCCCATGATGAATTGCCGCATGACGACGTGCCCTTTCGGCCCCTCCGAAAGCGCGTCCGCCGAGTGTAACGGCCGCTCGAACTACCTGTCCATACGGCTTTGATGTTGGGATCATGTCTACTCGCATGTGGTTTGGCAGATGGCGCGTTGCGCCGACGTCGGGCACACGCGTAGGGATCACCAACCCTCTGGACGCTGCGCCACGGAGTTTCGCATGTCGATTCCCGCATTGCCACTCCTCGGCTTCCTTGCCGACCTCGTGTGCCCGGAGCGTTGCGCGAGCTGCGACGCGATCGTGCGGGCCGACGTTTTGTTCTGCCGCGCATGCACGAGCCAGGCTCACCGCCTCGGGTCGCCGGAGTGCACGCACTGTGGCGCGCCCGGCGTCGACCCCTGTGGGCGTTGCATCGCAGCGCCACGCCCGATCCGTAGCGCCCGCGCATGGGCCAGCTATCGAAACGAGGCGATGGAGAGCCCAGTCGCCGCCACGATCGCGCGCTTCAAGTATCGGGGCGTTTCGAGGCTCGGACGCCGCGTCGCCGCCGCCATGTCCTCACGTGTTTTCGATGTGGCCATCGACCTGGTGATCCCCGTGCCACTGCATGCGCGCCGGCTCCGGGCGCGCGGCTACAACCAGAGTGCGATCCTGGCTCGCGAGCTCGCGCATCGATTCGATACCCCGCTCGTCCTCACGACGGTGGTGCGCACACGGCCCACCCCCTCCCAGGTCGGGCTCTCGACCGCGGCCCGCGCCGCGAACGTCACCGATGCATTCTCCGTGCGACGCCCAGACCTCGTTCGGGGTCGCGCGGTCCTCGTCGTCGACGACGTCTGGACCTCAGGCGCGACCGCGCGCGCCATGGCCACGGCCTTGCGCCGCGCGGGCGCGAGGTCCGTCGACGTGCTCACCTTCGCGCGCGTGGTATAGCCACGCACCGTGGAGAACGACGAGGATCGCCGCCGTCGTTGGGACGAACGCCACCGCGCCACCGCTACCATCGACGCGCCGTCGCCGTTCGTCGTCCGCGCACTCGAGCGACTCCATTCGCTCACGCCCGTCGGACCCCGACGAGCGCTCGACGTCGCGTGCGGGCGCGGGCGCCATGCGCTGCTGCTAGCGGAGCACGGGTATCGGGTGGACGCGGTCGACTACGCGCCGATGGCGCTTCGGACTCTCCAAAAGACGGCACGGGCGCGCGGCCTGCCAATCACGTGCGTCGCCGCGGACGTCACGGCCTGGCCGCTGCCACCCGAGCGGTACGCGCTCGTGCTGGTCGTAAACTTTCTCGACCGCCGCATCTTCCCCGCCCTCCGTGCCGCCGTCGCACCGGGTGGCGCGTTCCTCTACGAAACGCATAGCCGCGACGAGACTCACCCATCACGAAGCAGCGTGCGCGCCGAGTTTCAACTCGTGGCCGGTGAGCTCGAAGACCTGTGCCGCGACTGGAGCGTTCTTCTTCGCCACGACGGTGTCGCCGAGCCCCGCGACCGCGGCGCAGCGCGGGCCGGCATCCTCGCGCGCCGGCCCGCGGAGGATCGCGACGGTGCGCGCGCGCATTGACAGCTCGCGGGCTTTCCGATGCTATCCGCGCCATGCCGACCTCCGCTCGCGCGATGACTTATGCCTCGGCCGGTGTCGACATCGACGCCGGCGAACGGCTCGTGAAGCAGATCGGGCCGCTCGCTCGCAGCACGCGACGTCCCGAGATCGTGGCCGGAGTCGGCGGCTTCGCCGCGCTCGCGCGCCTGCCACGTGGCTATCGCGAACCGCTGCTCGTCACGTCGACCGACGGTGTGGGCACGAAGCTCCGCATCGCGTTCATCCTCGATCGCCACGACTCGGTCGGTATCGATCTCGTCGCGATGAGCGTCAACGACCTGCTGACGATCGGGGCGGAGCCGTTCTTGTTCCTCGATTACTTCGCGACGGGGCGGCTCGACGTCCGCCGCGGAACCGACCTCGTCCGCGGCATCGCGCGGGGCTGCCGTGACGCCGGCTGCAGCCTGGTCGGCGGCGAGACGGCGGAGATGCCCTCGTTCTATGCGGACGGCGAGTACGATCTCGCCGGCTTCGCGGTCGGCGTCGTGGAGCGCCGGCGCGTGATCGACGGGCGCGGAGTTCGGCCGGGCGACGTGCTGATTGGCCTCCCGTCCGCCGGCCTACACAGCAATGGATACGCCCTCGCACGGCGCGTGCTGCTCGACCGCGGACGCCTGCCGCTCGATCGTCCCGCTCCGGGCCTCCGAACCGCACTCGGAACGGAGTTGCTGCGGCCGACTCGCATCTACGTTCGGCCGGTGCTCGACGTCCTCCGCCGTCATCCGCACGGCACGATTCGCGCGATGGCTCACATCACGGGCGGCGGACTACCCGGCAATCTTCCGCGCGTGCTGCCACGCGGGTGCCGCGCGATCATCCGGCGGGGCAGTTGGCGCGTGCCCCCGATCTTCGGATTGATCGAGCGCCTCGGGCGCATCCCGCGTACCGAGATGGACCGAACCTTCAACAACGGCATCGGATTCGTGCTCGTCGTCGCGCGTGCTCGTGCAGAGCGCGTGCTCGACGATTTGCGGCGACGCCGCACCGGCGCTGTCGTCATCGGCGGCGTCACCCGAGGTGAGCACGGGCTCGTCTACGCCGAGGACGATGCCTGAGCCGCTGTCGCTCGGGGTGCTGCTGTCCGGTAGCGGCACCAATCTTCAGGCACTGATCGACGCGATCGCGGCTGGTCGGCTCGACGCTCGGATCACGGTCGTCATCAGCAACGTCCCGGACGCCATCGGACTCGAGCGCGCCCGGCGTCACGGGTTGACCGCGATAGCACTCTCACATCGCGATGCACCGTCCCGAGAAGCCTACGACCGGCAGGTGGTGGACGTCCTACACACGCACCGCGTGGGCCTCGTCGTGCTCGCGGGCTTCATGCGACTCGTCACGCCCGTGCTCCTCGACGCCTTCGCGGGCCGAGTCGTCAACGTGCACCCGGCGCTCCTGCCCGCGTTTCCCGGTCTGCACGCCGAGCGACAAGCACTCGAGCACGGCGCGCGCATCACCGGCGTCACCGTCCACTTCGTCGACGAGCAGACCGATCACGGTCCCATTCTCGCGCAAGCCGCGGTGCCCGTGCTTCCGGACGACACTGAAGCGACACTGCACGCCCGCATCCAACACCAGGAGCATCGTCTCTATCCGCACGCGATTCAGTTGATCGCCGAAGGCCGCGTACGCATCGAGGGCCGGCGCGTCGTCGTGGCCGGGGCGACGGCGATCCCCGACGCCGTGATCGCCAACCCGGACCCGTCGGCGGCGTGAGGCACGCGCCGCGCAGCGCGCGGACGTTC
>DAIQBH010000016.1:12139-49494 GCA_036781285.1 Thermodesulfobacteriota bacterium
GTCTGGATGGTTCTGCGACGTGTTCTCCTACTGGCGGCGGCGGGACTCGCCCTCTTCGCCGCGCTCGTTCACGGCGTGGGGATCGAGGGACTCATCGAGGATCTCCGCGACTTCGGGTGGGCGCTCGCCGGTGTCGTCGCCTTCGAGCTCGCGATCGACGCCTGCAACACGGCTGCGTGGCGCAAGACCCTGCCGCCGTTCGCCCCTGTCGGCTTTGCCCTTCTTTTCTGGGTGCGGCAGGCCGGCGTCGCGATCAACCAACTGACACCGACCGCGACGGTCGGTGGCGAGATCGCCAAGGCCATGCTGCTCCGTCCGCGGCTCCCCACGGCCGCGACGGGCGCATCGCTCGTCGCGGCTCGCATGAGTTACGCGCTCGGACAAGCGATTCTGGTCATGCTCGGACTTTCCGCCGTCCTCGCGCGCACGCGCGACACGCCCGACCTGGCACTCGCGATCGTGATGGCGTTCGTGGCCACCGTGGCTGGCACCATCGGTTTCGTCTGGCTGCAACGTCGCGGCATCTTTGCGCCCCTCGTCGCCGCCGCACGGCGCCTGGGTGTGGCGCGTGCCCTGCTCGATCGCCTCTATGCCGGGAGCGAGGCGCTCGACCATCAGCTGGCGGGGTATTATCGCGACCGCCCTTCCGCCTTCCTGGGGTCCATAGCGTGGCACGTCGCCGGCCAGCTCGTCGGGCTTCTCCAGCTGGCGTTCATCCTGTCGGCGCTCGGGACGCCGACGGATCTCGCGACCTGTCTCGCGATCGAGGCGTTCGCGCTCGTCCTCGACTCCGCCGCCTTTCTCGTGCCGGGCCGGATCGGCGTCCAGGAGGCGGGGCGTGTCCTCGTGTTCACCACCTTTGGACTCGGGCCGGCGACGGGCCTCGCGGTCGCGGTCATCATACGCCTCACGCAGCTCGTGGTGGCGGCGCTCGGCATGACGGCGTTCGCCGTGCTGAGCGTCGCGCCGCCACGAGCCGCCGCGCACGCCGACGACGTCAGCCCCTAGTCCGACTGCGGGGATCGGACGACCGTCGCGACCCGGAGCGCATGGACGGCGACGGTCGTCGCCGCCCACCCGACGCCGACGAGGAAGGCCGTCGCTGCGCCACCCGCGAAGAAGCCGGCGACGAAGATCATGACGTACACGTTCCGCCTGCCGGCGATCGCGCGAAACCCGCGATCGAACGGCGTCAGCTCGTCCAGCATCCTTCCGGTCCGCTTCTGCGCGACGAGGTAGAGAAGGCTGTCCGTCAGATCGCAGGCGACGAGCACGACGCCGGCGTACCAGTACGCGGCCGATCCCGTGGCCACCGCGAACCAGGACGCGAGGGAGAGATACCACGCGTTCTCGTAGAGAAAGTCCCCCACGTGCTCGAGCTCGCCGATCTTCGACGTCGCGAGCTTCATGCGCGCGAGCTTGCCGTCGACGCCGTCGAGCACGCCGACGACGAGCGCGAGCAAGATGCCGACCCGCAGCCAACCGTGCGCGAACAGCGCCGCGACGACCGCCGCCAGCAGAAGCGTCGCGACCGTGATCTGGTTCGGCGTCACGTCGGTCGGCGCGAAGCGGCGGACGAGAAAGTTCTCGAAAGGCGTGTCGAAGTATTGCCCGGGAAGGTCGAGCGCCCGCTTTTGCACGGCGTCGAAGAGGACGCGCCACGCCCGCTCGCGATCCGCCGGGGTCACGACCGCGAACGCGTAGGGCTCGGCCGCTCCCCGGAGCTCCGGGCTGTACGGATCGAGCGCCACGAGCGGCAGTCGCGCGGCACGCGCCGGAACCTCCGCACCGTCGCGCCGCAGGTCGCTCACGTTCACCCACGCGACCTGCGCCGCATGCGGATCGCCGGCATCGACGACGGTCGTCTCCGCCCGCCCGGCAAGCGCGCGCAGCACGCGGAGGTCGACGAGATGATCCGCGCCGAGCGCCAGGCTCGCCGGCGCGAGCTCATCGACGGCCGCCGCGAGCGCACCCCACAGATCGTGGGTCCCGACCGGAACGCGGACGACGCGCGGCACGAACAGGTTCGGCGCCACGACGGGAATGGGATCGCCCTCGGGGACCAGCAACGCGACGTCGGCGATCTCGAGCTTTCGCAACTGTTTCAGCTGACGATCGAGCAAGGCGAGCCCACCCGGGGCGTCCCCGCGTTCGGCCACCGAAGGTCGCGCCACGAAGATCGCGGCGGAGCGCACGATCTGCGACGCGCGAAGCTCGCGTCGCATGCCGATCGGCCTCGTTCGTTCCTCGACCCCGCGCACGACGCGGCGTCACGTAGCCTCGCGTTGCCGACCCGTCAATTGCCGGGTCGGGTCACGACTGGTAGCTCACTGCCGTGCCACGCCCCTCCCCCGCGATGCCAGGACTTCAGGCCGTGCTTCTCGACTACGGCGGCACGCTCGACGGCGACGCGCAGCACTGGTTCGACCACTTCGTGGCCCTCTATGCCGACGTCGGAGCCGACGTACCGCACGCCGCGCTGAGGGATGCGTTCTACGCTGCCGATGCGGCGCTCCCCCGCGATCCCGAGATCGCCGCGTTCGGCCTCGAGCGCATGGTGCGCACGCACGTCGGCATCCAGCTTCGCGAGCTCCGGATCGAGAGCGCAGCACTCGCCACTCGCCTCGCGGACCGCTTCATCGCCGACACGCGCGCGGCCTGGGATCGCAATCGTCCGCTTCTGGTATCGCTGGCGCGTCGCTTCCGACTGGGCGTCGTCTCCAACTCCTACGGCAACATGCCGGCGCTGCTCGCGGACGCCGCCTTTCCCCCGTTCACGGTCGTCGTGGACTCGGCGATCGCCGGGGTCGCGAAGCCCGATCCCGCGATCTATCGCCTAGCCACGCGCGACCTCGACCTTCCACCCATTGCGATTCTCCATGTGGGCGACTCATGGGAGCGGGACGTCGTCCCCGCGCACGCGACCGGCATGCGCACGGCATGGCTCGCGCGTCCCGACGCCGTCACCCCGCGCGAGCCCGAGGGCGTGTGGCGGCTCGACTCGCTCCTCGATCTCGGCGCGCTCGCATGAATGCCGGCATCATCGCCGCCGGATTCGGCGAGCGCCTCCGTGCCTCCGGCATCACCACGCCGAAGCCGCTCCTGGAGATCGGCGGACGCCCGCTCATCGCGCGGACGATCGACGCGCTCCATGGCGCGGGCGCGACGCGCGTCGCCTGCATCGTGAATGCCGAAACCAATGCGGTTCGCGACTACCTGCGCGATACGACGTGGCCGATCGACGTCGCGGTCGTCCAACGCACGACGGCGAGCTCGGCCGAGAGCTTCCTGACGCTCCGCCCGCTGCTCGAAAGCGAACCGTTCCTTCTCACGACCGTCGACACCGTCTGCGATCCGCACGCGCTCGCCGCGCTCGTCGCCCGCGCGCACGCCCTCGGACCCAACGTCAACGTGCTCGGCGTCACGACCACCGTCGACGACGAGAAGCCGCTATGGGCGGAGCTCGACGCGACCGGCCGCATTCGATCACTCGACGACCCGACCCGCGCGCGCCACGTCACCGCCGGCGTTTACTTCCTGCAACCCCTCGTATATTCGCTCGCAGATGTCGGCGCGGAGCGCGTGTTTCCGGCTTTTCGCAAGGTGCTCGGAGCACTGCTCGACCGCGGGCACCCGCTGTATGGGTTCGACGTCGGCGCAAGCATCGACGTCGACCGGCCGGAAGACATCGCAGCGGCAGAGCGACTGCTCGGCGTGACCGCGTCGTGACGCACGTCGTGGGAATCTTCCGCGAGCCCGAGTACTCGCCGGGCCGCGTCGAGGACGACGCCGCCATTTTGGAGCGGACGTGCGACGCGCTCGCGGACCGCGGGATCGACGTGAGCTTCGGGGACGTCGAGCTGCTAACACGCAGCGCGCCCGCGGCGGTGATCGCGATGTGCCAGTCAGCCGCCTCGCTCGCCGCGCTCGATCGCTGCGCTGCGGCCATGCCCGTCGTGAACAGCCCCGACGCGATCCGTGCCTGCTATCGGCACGAGACCGTGCGCCGGCTGACCGGCACAGCGGTGCCCTTCCCGGCGACACGAATCGTCGCGACGACGACGGACCGTGGCACACTCGTGGTCGCGGCTCCCTGCTGGGTGAAGCGCGGCGACGTGCACGCGATGGCTGCGGGCGATGTGGTGTTCGCGGCGACGCCGCGCGACGCCGAGACGGCGCTCGACGATTTCGCCGCCCGAGGGATCAGGCACGCAGCGCTCCAGACACACGTCGAAGGCCAGGTGGTGAAATTCTACGGCGTCATCGACGGACGGTTCTTCCGTTGCTTCACGCCGGGAGGCGACGTCCCGGCACCACTTCCCGTGTTGTGGGAGGCGGCGCATGCCGGGGCGCGGGCGCTCGGGCTCGAGATCTTCGGCGGCGACCTCGTCGTCGACCAAGCCGGCCGCGCGGTGCTCGTCGACCTCAATGACTGGCCGAGTTTCTCGCGCTGCCGCGACGAGGCGGCCGACGCCATCGCGGGCTACGTCGCCGATCGACTCGGCAGTACCCCGGGACTCCGATACGAAGGACAGCATGGATAAGAAGCCAGGCTCCAAATCGCGGGCGCTGTTCGCCGAAGAGCAAGCGCTCGTCGCTCCGGGCCAGCAGCGGATCGCGCTCCTCTCCGAGCTCGCGCTCCAGTCGGGTCGCGGCGCCACCGTCACCGATCTCGACGGCAACACGTATCTGGACTTCTTCGCCGGAGTGGCGGTCGCGAGCCTCGGCCACGCGCATCCCGGCTACGTCGCCGCCGTCGAAGCGCAGCTCCGCCGCATCTCGGTAGGGAGCTTCACGACCGAGAACCGCGTCCGCTTGCTCAAGTTGATCGCGAAGCTCGCGCCGGGGAACCTCGGCCGGACCCAGCTGTTCAGTGGCGGCGCGGAGGCGGTCGAGGCCGCGTTCCGCCTCGCGATGTCGCACACGGGCAAGTACGAGATCGTCGGATTCTGGGGCGGGTTCCACGGGAAGACCGCCGGCGTGATGGGCCTGATCGGCGACGAGTCGAAGCACGGCTGGGGCCCCTTGCCTGGAGGGCGCTTCTCCGTCCCATACGCGGACTGCGCCCGCTGCCCGTTCGCTCTCCGCTATCCCGATTGCGGGCTCGCCTGCGCTGACTTCGCCCGCCACGCGATCAAGAAGACGACGTCGGGCGCGGTGGCGGCGATCATCATCGAGCCCATGCAGGGGACGGCCGGCAACGTCATCCCACCGCCGGACTTCCTGCCCGCGATCCAGAGCATCGCCAAGGAGATCGGCGCACTCCTGATCGCCGACGAGATGATCACGGGCTTCGGACGGACGGGTCGCTGGTTCGGATGCAACCACTCGGACGTGGTACCCGACATCATGACGGTCGGGAAAGGCATGGGGAACGGGTTCCCGATCAGCGGCGTGATCTCTTCCGACGAGATCGTGAAGGCCGAGCCCTTTTCGCGCGCGAGCGCGTCGTCGTCGAGTTACGGCGGCAACCCGCTCGCGTCGACCGCCGCGCTCGCAACCATCGAGACGATCGTCGACGACGGCCTCGTCGAGCACGCGGCACGCCTCGGCGCGCACATGCTGAATCGTCTGCGGGTCATGCAGGAGAAGTACCCCTTCATCGGCGACGTGCGCGGCGTCGGCATGATGATCGGCGTCGACCTTGTCGCCGATCGTGAAACCAACGAGCCCCTGGGCCGCCCGGAGACCGAGCGCATCTTTCTCGACGCGCTCCAGCACGGCCTGTTGATGATGGGATACTTCCCCCGCATCCGCCTCAACCCGCCGCTGACGACCACACGCGAGCAAGCCGATCAGGGCCTCGACATCCTCGACCAGGTCTTCGCCCACGCGGCGCGGGAGCATTCGACCTCGTGACGACGCGGCGTCCGCGGCCGCTGCGTGGAGCGATCGTCGGGTTCGGCAACGTGGCCGTGGAAGGCCATCTGCCGGCCTGGCAGTCGAACCGTCAGTTTTCGATCGTCGCGGTCTGCGACGCCAGCGCCGAGCGCCTGGCCGTCGCCGCCGACCGCCTCCCTAACGCACGCCGCTACACGGAGCTCGACGCCCTCCTCCAGTCGGAGAAGCTCGACTTCGTCGACGTCGCGACGCCGCCCTCGACTCACGCGGCGATCGTCCTCGCGGTGCTCGCCAAGCGGATCCACGTTCTTTGTGAGAAGCCGCTCACGACGCACTGGGAAGAGTACCGCGCCATCAAGAGCGCAGCGCACGCGGCGCGGGCGCTCGTCTTTACGACGCACAACTGGAAGTACGCGCCGATCTTCCGCACGGCCAAGCGCACCATCCGCCGCGGCGACATCGGCGCCGTCTCCTCCGTCCGGCTCGAAACCATCCGCACCACGCCGCCGGGCGACGCGGCCGAAACCGGCCCGTGGCGTCTCGATCCCGCGCAGGCGGGCGGCGGCATCATGGTCGATCACGGGTGGCACGCGTTCTACCTGGCGCGACACTTGATCGATGCCGACCCGATCGCCATCTCGGCGGTCACGTCCCAGCGCAAGTTCGTCACGGCGGGCGTCGAAGATACCGCCGAGTGCACGGTCGAGTTTCCCGACGCGCGCGCCGAGATCCTGCTCACGTGGGCGGGCGACGCGCGTCGCAACACGGGGACCGTCACCGGCAGTCTCGGCTCGCTCACGATCGCGGATCGGACGCTCATCACGAGAATCGGCGAGCGCGACCCGGTCGAAACCCATTTCGCACAGCCGCTCTCGGGAGGCTCGTACCACCCGGATTGGTTCACGGCGATGCTCGACGATTTCCACACCGAGGTGCACGACGCCAGCGTTCGCGGCGAGAACGCGCGCGAGGCCGAGGCGTGCTGCCGCCTGCTCGCCTGGGGCTATCAGTCGAGCAGGCTCGGTGGCGCGCGAGTCGCGCTGACCGATCCGCTTCGACTGGCCATCCCGCCACCCGCCTCCGGTGCCTGACGTGGGGGCTCCGGCGTTCGACGGCGTGATCGTCGTCGAGACGGGAGCGGATCACGTCGTCGGCGGCCTCCGCCTGCTCGAGCGGGCCGCGTTCACGTTCGCGCGGGCCGGTGCGCGGCGTTTGCTCCTGGTCGGATCGTCTCCGACGCCGCTGGCTCGCTTGCCCGATCTTCCCATCACGCGGTCCGAGGCGTTCGATGCCGCGGTCGAGTCGTGGCTCGCATACGCCACGCCGCACGTGATCGTCGCGCCCGCGTCGACGATCACGGACCCACCCACCCTCGCGGCCCTCGCGGCGGCGAGCGGACCACCCTTGCTCGTTGCCGCCGGAACGGCCGCGCTCTGGCGATGCGATCCCACGACCCTCGGAACGCGCCTCGGCGCCGGTGATCCATTACGGGTCGCGCCGACCGCTGGCACCGCCTGGCATCCGCCCCCGGGCGCGCTCCTCGCGGCGGCAACGGACGACACGAACCGCGCGGAAGCCGAACGCGCGCTCTACGCCCGCCTCGGGCGCAGCGGCGACGGCTGGTTCACCCGCCACGTCGATCGCCGCTTCTCACGCGCTCTCACCCGCATCCTCCTACCGACGGGCGTTGCGCCCAACGTCATCACGCTCGCATCGATCACGATCGGCATCGCCGGCGGGTGGTGCTTCGCCGCCGGCACGCCGGCCATGGCGATGATCGGTGCCCTCCTCTTCCTCGCGTCCACCATCATCGACGGGTGCGACGGAGAGATCGCCCGGCTGACGTTCCGCGAAAGTAGGTTCGGCGCTCGGCTCGACATCCTCGGCGACAACCTCGTCCACCTCTTCCTCTTCGGCGGCATCGCCGTCGGGCTGTACCGCCGGAGCGCCGAGCCGACTGTCGCGCTCCTCGGCGGTGCCCTCGTCCTCGGAGTCTGCGTCGCCATGGCGGCGGTCTACATGTGCATCGTCCGCCACGAGCCCAACCACCGGCAGCGCATGCTCTTCGAGGCGTTCGCGAGCCGTGAGTTCGCCTATCTCCTCGTCGTACTGACGGTAACGGGCCACCTCGATTGGTTCCTCTGGATGTCGGCCGTCGGCACCTACGTCTTTGCCATCGGGCTCTTCGTCCTCGGCCGCCGACCGGCCTGACGCGGCGCGCCGGCCCCCGCTCGCCTCGCTCGGCGAAACTTTCGGCCCACGCCGAACGTATCCCCTGCAGAGGATAACGCCATGTCGAACCCTGCCCTGCTCCATCGTCGTGGAGACCATCAGTGGGACGACGCGTTCCCGCTCCTGCCCGAGCAGTTTGCCGAAACTACCCGGGCGCTCGAGGTCGCGGAACCAGAACGCCGACTCCTTCTCGCGGTCCTCTGTGACGCCATCGTCGTGTTCCAGAGGCGCGTCGTCGGTACGGGTGGATCGCCGCTCCGCCCAAACGAGGCCGAGCGCTGGATCTTGTCCGACGACCGTCGTTGGCTCTTCTCGTTCGTGAACGTCTGCGAGTCCCTCGGGATTGCTCACGAGCCACTCCGGCGCGCGCTACTCGCGTGGCGCTGGCGCGTCGCGACCTCGGGTCACAGCCCAGCGGCGCGAAGACGGCTCATGGCCGGCAAGCAGCCGCTGGTCTTCGGCGACGATACCTGACGCGTCGACGACACCGTCTTCCGCGTGCCCCCAACCGTGGGCTAATGGTGCCCGGTCGCTCGCACGCATGGACGCCCACGTCGACGGAACGCAACTCCATTACGAGCTCACCGGCACGAGTGGGCCGCTGGTGGTGTTGACGCATGGGCTCGGCGGCCGGCTCGAGTTCTTCGCGCCGCACGTCGACGCCCTGACCCGGCATTTCCGGGTTCTCCGTTGGGACCTCCGCGGTGCCGGTCGATCCGCCAAGCCGCCCGGTCCCTACAGCCCGGCGCTCTTCGCGGCCGACCTCGCCGAGCTCCTCGATCGCGTCGGGGAAGCGCGCGTCTTCCTCGTCGGCCATTCCGGCGGGGGTGTCGTCGCGCAGCGTTTCGCGCTCGACTTCCCCGATCGCGTCGACGGGCTCGTGCTCGCGAGCACCTCGAGCGAGGTGGGCGAGAAAGCGACCGCCGCGTGGAATCGTCTCGCCGATGCCGTCGAACGAAAGGGCTTCGGCGACGCCGACCGCGATCCGGATCCGCGCGGGTTCGGACCGGCGTTTGCGGCCGCGCATCCCGAGGTCGTTCGCGCGCTCGCCGCAGAAACTCGCGCGAACGATCCGCGCGCCTACGCCGCGAGCGCCCGGGCGTTCGGCGCTTACAACTGGACGAGCGACCTCGGCCGCATCGCGGCTCCGACCCTCGTCCTGCAGGGACTCGCCGATCAGATGACGCCGCCGGGCGGGTCGGTCATCCTCTCGCGCGGCATCCCGCGGTCGCGGCTCGTGATGGTGCCCGATGCCGGCCACAATCTCCCGATCGAGATGCCGGCGCTCTTCTCGACGGCGATCATCGCGTTCCTCGCCGGCCTCGCCCTCGCGCGCTGACAATTGACCGTGACGGCGGCGGCAGCTATGCGCGTCCGCATGAAGAGCTGGTACGCGCTCTCCGCCATCGGTCGTGATCGTCCCGGCATCGTCGCCGACCTCGCCGAGCTCATCTACGAGTGCGACTGCAACCTCGAGGACTCGAGCATGACGATCCTCGGGAGCGAGTTTGCAGTGCTCCTGCTCCTGTCGTCGATGGGTGCAGACGCCGCGCAGCGTCTCTCGTCGGGCTGCAAGCGGCTCGAGTGGGAAAAGCGCCTGACCGTGTTCTTCCGGCCTCTCGACGGGGAGCCCGTGGCGTACGCCACTGCGTCGCACGCGCGGCGCCATGACCTCCAGGCGAGCGGCGTCGACCGGGCCGGCATCGTCGCGAAAATCGCGCGCTGCCTCGCCGACCATGGTGTGACGATCGCCGAGCTGACGAGCCAGTCGCGCCCGGAGCCCGAAAGCGGCACGCCCATCTACACGATGCAGATGGCGCTCGACGTCCCCGAGAAGGTGGACACTGCGGCGCTCGGTCGGCGGCTCCAGGCGATCGGCGAGGAGCTCCAGGTCGACGTGTCGTTCGGTCCGGCCGGCACCTGACGCGGCCGTCGAGCGCTACGGCAGTCCGGCAAGCCCACCGCGATCCGCGAGGGCGCGGAGCTCGGTATAACCGCCGACGTGCTCCCCGTCGATGAAGATCTGCGGCACCGTGCGCTTGCCGCCCGCGCGTTGGATCATCTCGTCACGGAGGGCGGCGTCACTGCTCACGTCGATCTCGTCGTAGGGAATCGAGCGCTCTCCGAGGAGTCGCTTCGCTTGCACGCAGTACGGACACACCTGAGTGGTGTAGACGGTCACCCTCGCCATGCGGGTCACCCTACTGGCGCCGCTCGCGAGCCGCAACCGCGGCTCACGCCGCGATTGACAACGGGACGAGGCGCCGGAACTTTGCCGCGATGAGCCGCTTCAACGAGTTGGTGGAGGTCGTCCGCAAGCTGCGCGGACCCGACGGCTGTCCCTGGGATCGCGAGCAGACGCCGCAGAGTCTCCGAGGCTGCCTGCTCGAGGAGTCGTACGAGGTGCTCGACGCCCTCGATCGCGACGACGTCGCGGATCTTCGCGACGAGCTCGGCGACCTGCTGCTCCAGGTCGTCATGCAGGCCGACATGGCCGCCACGGCGGAACGTTTCACGATCGAAGACGTCATCGGCGGGATCGTCGACAAGATGGTCCGCCGTCATCCCCACGTCTTCGGGGACGTGACCGTCAGCGACACGGCAGAAGTCCTGCGCAACTGGTCACGCATCAAATCCGAAGAGCGGGCGACCAAGGGCGCCGAAGCCGATCCTTCGATTCTGAGTGGGCTGCCGCCCGAGCTCCCCGCCCTCCACGCCGCGCATCGCATCGGCGAGAAGGCGTCGCGCGTCGGCTTCGATTGGCCGTCGCCGGAGTCCGCCATGGGCAAGGTCCGGGAGGAGATCGCCGAGCTCGAGGAAGCCCTCGCGAGCGGCGACCCGTCCCGGGTCGCGCACGAAGTGGGCGATGCGCTCTTCGCGCTCGCGAGCGTAAGCCGCCTCGCCGAGCACAACGCCGAGGTCTGCCTCCGCGAAGCCCTCACCCGCTTCGGGCGTCGCTTCCGCGGCATCGAGCGGGAGCTCCGGGACGCGGGCCGCGACATCCACGGCGTACCGCAGGACGAGCTCGAAGCGCTCTGGGACGCCGAGAAGGCGGCGGAACGCGAGCCGGACTGATCCGCTACGACGGCCGCGACGCCGCTCGACGTCCGAGCCGTGCGGTAACCGCTCGCCGCATCGCCGCCACCTCCTCGCCCCCGAGCACGCCGAGCGCGAGGACGCAGGTCAGCGTCCCGGCGCTCACCGCGACGAGGAGCCACGCGACCCGGGCCGCGAGGCCGACGCCGGGGTCGAACCACGCGACGTGGCCGACGATCGGGACCACGACCGGTACCATCGCCGCCGACGCGGTCGCCGTGCGAAGCGTCGACACGAGCCATGCCCGCCAGGCGAAGCCGCCGGCGCGCCGCCGCAGCAACACGGCGAGGAGTCCGAGGTTCACGGTCGCGGCGAGCGAGGTCGAAAGCGCGAGCCCTCCGTGGCGCAAATCCAAGACTCCGACGGCTTGCGTGGCGCGTGCGAGCCAGCGGCCGACCGTGCCGTCGGGTGGGACCGACAACGGTCCGATCAGGAGCACCACGAACACGAGATTCGCGACGAAGGCCACCGCCGCCGTCACGACCGGCGTGCGCGTGTCCTCGAGCGCATAGAACGCCGGCACGAGTACGCGGACGGATGCGACCGACCAGAGCCCGACGGCGTACCACCGCACCGCGATCGCCGTCGCGGCAGCGTCCTCCGGCGTGAATTGGCCGCGGATGAAGAGCACGGACGTCAGCGGGTCCGCGGTGAGCACGAGCCCCACGGCCGCGGGCAACGCGATCAGGTTCACGAGCCGGAGCGCGAATCCGACGGTGTCGCGAAACGCGCCGATGTCCCGCTTCGCGAGGGTCGCGAAGCTCGGGAGCGCCGCCGTGCTCAGCGCCACCGCGAACACACCGAGGGGAAACTCGAACAGCCGTTCGGCGTACCAGAGGAACGCGACGCTCCCCGCCGGCAGCAACGAGGCGAACATCGTGCTGACGAGCACATTGATCTGGTAGACCGCCGACCCGAAGACCGTCGGCAGCATGAGCAGTCCGACCCGCTTGACCGCAGGATGACCCGGCTCCCATGTTGGCGCGAGGGGCACGTCGAGCCGGCGAAGCGCCGGCACCTGCGACGCCATCTGGGCCAGGCCGCCGAGCAGCACGGCGACCGCGAGGCTGTAGACCCCGAGCCAGGGTGCGAGCGCGAGGGTCGCGACGATCATCGTCACGTTCATGATGACCGGCGAAAGCGCCGGCGCGCGAAAATCCCGGAAGGCGTTCAGGACGCCCATCGCCGCCGCAACCATGCCGATGCAAAAGATGTACGGAAAAACGAGGCGCGTGAGAGTGATCGTGAGCTCGAGCTTGCCCGGCACCGCCGAGAAGCCCGGCGCGAAGAGCTCCGTGATCGGCGCCGCGAACGCGATGCCGAGGACCGTGATCGCAACCAGGACGATCGCCATCATGGTGAAAAGGATCCGCGCCACGCGATTGGCCTCGGCACGCGGGCCGCTCGTCAGGTAGCCGGTGAAGACGGGAATGAACGCCGCGGTCGCGGCCCCCTCTGCCACCAGGCGGCGAAGGAGGTTCGGGATCCTATACGCCACGAAAAAGGCGTCGGCGCTGGTACCCGCACCGAACAGGTACCCCAGGATGATGTCGCGGACGAGCCCGGTCACGCGCGACACGACGGTCAGGCCCCCGACCAGACCCGCCGCCTTGGCAATGGCGCGCTTCTCGCTCAAGTGCGCGTCATTGACGACTTTGGGGTCGGCTGGTAGAAGCGCCGCCACTGTGAACAAGCACCCATCCGCGCAGAAGCGCCATCGGCAAAGCATCAAGCGTCAGACCCGCAACACCGCGATCCGTTCGCGCCTTCGCACTTCCGTGCGGCGGGTGCGCGAGTCGATCGCCGCCGGCAATCAGGCGGAAGCCGCAGAGCGGCTGCTGAGTGCCACGCGCGTGATCAGCAAGGCCGCCACCAAAGGCGTCCTGCACCGCAACACCGCGTCGCGCAAGATCTCGCGTCTGACTCTCGCCGTCCAAAAGCTCTCGGCCACGGCCTGATCCGCCGCTCACGGTCGGCCGGCCGCGCCGCGCACGCGTGAGCCGCCGCCACAGACGCGGATCATCCAGAGCTCGAGGAGCGCCCGTCCGTCCCCGCCCGTCTTGGTGGCGAAGTCGATGTCGGCGAGCTCGCTGAACGCGCGCCTCAGCTCGGCCGGGCGATAGGCCCGCAGCCCGCGCTGACACGCGATACGCTGGTACGGCGCGATCGCGAGCTCGCGGAGCGCGTCGTCGACGCTCCGACCCCGTGCCACCAGCTCCGCCCCCGCCACGAGCGGCTTCAGACTCGCCGCGAGGGCACCAATCAGCGCGACGGGCTGCGCCCCTTCGTCGAGCGCGCACGCGAGGAGCCGGGTCGCCGCCGCGGCATCCCGGGCGCAGAGCGCATCGGCGACCTCGAAGTTGCCGTGCTCGCGCCCCGGGGCGCTCACTCGCCGAACGTCGTCCGCGGAGATCACGCGCGCTGTCACCGCCGCTGCGAGCTTGTCGAGCTCGCTCGCGAGCAGGAGAAGGTCGCGGCCGACGCATTCCAGCAACAGCTCCCTGGCATCCGGCGCGAGCTCGCGCTCCCGTTCGCGCGCGAACTGATCGGCGAACCCCCGCATCTCGGACGCACGCGGATGATCGACCGGCAACCGCGTCGCGAGCTCCCGACAACGCGCGAAGAACTTCCGGCGCATGTCGGCGGTCCGCGCGACGATCGCGAGCGTCACCTGCGGCGCCTGGCGGTCGAGCGCCGCAGTGAGCCGCTCTTGACCGCGCTCGTCGAGACTCTCGACACCGCGCACCACGAGCAACGTACGCGCTCCAAAGAGGGACGGGGTCTCGATGGCGTCGGCAAGCGCCACCACGTCGCACTGCCCGGCGTGGTATCCGTGCACGGCGAGCGAGCCCTTGCGTTCGAGCATACGCCGGATGTCGGCGAGCGCCCGATCGGCGCGCCATCCGTCGAACTCGCCACGGCGCTCCTCCGCGAGAAGGTACAGCGACGCGAGCGGCGCCTCGCCGCTCACGTCAGAAATCCTCCATGATCTGGTCGTAGACGTCCCGCGCCAGCGTCGAAATCATGCGGTCGAGCGTCTCCCGCCGGCGCGTCTCGGCGAGCTGTACGTCGGTGAAGGCGCCGAGATCCTCCGGGTTGAGCGTTCCGGCCCGGAAGTCCGAAGACGTCGTCACCACGACCGAGGCCACGCTCTCGTAGTCGTCGGTGACGCGGAGGCCCTGGACACGCCACACCACCGCTCCGCTCTCGCGTTTGCGCAGCTCGAGGTCGAGCGCGAGTATGGTCTGGTAGATCAACACCTCGTCGTCGCGGTTGAACGCGACAGGCCGGTCTTCCGCGGCACGCACGGTGCCGGTCAGCTCGAGGTCGCTCTCGTCGACGTCGGCGACCTTCAATGGACCGCGAATCACGAACTCGCGCTCGATCGCCATCGCCAGCCGCTTCTCGACGCCGATCTCGCGCGTCTGATTGGCGAAGGTGCGCACGCCGATCGTGCGAATGTCCGCGTCGAACTGGCGGCCGCCGGCCGCAAACTGGTACCCGCATCCCGCGATCGCGGCGGCCGCCGTCATCGCGGCGAGCCGACGGAGCACCCGACCGCGATGCCACCGAATCATACGACGAGGCTCACCAAGCGTCCGGGGACGACGTGCGTCTTCCGGATCGGCCTGCCGCCGATCTGCGACTGCACGCGCTCGTCGGCGAGCGCCATCCGGAGCAACACCTCCTCCGACGTGTCGGGCGGAGCCATGAAGCGCCCACGCACCTTTCCATTCACCTGCACCACGAGCTCGACGGCCTCCTCGACGAGCGCCGCAGGATCCGCGTCGGGCCACGGGACCTCGGCAAGCGGGCGGCCGCCCCCAACCACGTCCCACAGCTCGCTCGTGATGTGCGGCACGAACGGCGCCAAGAGAACGAGCGTGGTCCGAACGGCCTCCGCGATCGCATCGCGCACATGCGCATCCTCGGGCGGCTCAGGCTGGACAAGCTCGGCATAACCGTTCACGAGCTCCATGACCGCGGCCACGGCGGTATTGAAGTGACTGCGGCGCTCGACGTCGTCGGTGACGCGCGCGATCGTCCGATGCGTGAGGCGCCGGAGCGTCCGCGCAGCGTCGCTCGGTTCTCCCGCGACACCGTCGGTCGTTGCGGCCAACCACGCTTCACCGCGAGCGACGATGCGCCAGATGCGATGCAGGAATCGCGACGCGCCTTCGACGCCCTGGTCGCTCCACTCGAGATCGCGCTCCGGGGGCGCTGCGAAGATCGAGAACAGCCGCGCCGTGTCCGCGCCGTAGCGCTCGACGAGATAGTCGGGGTCGACGACGTTCCCCTTCGACTTGCTCATCTTGGCGCCGTCCTTGATGACCATGCCCTGGGTCAGCAGATTGGCGAAGGGCTCGATCGTCTGCCCTTGCGGCTCCCAATCGGGGATCTCGCCGAGATCGCGCAGGACCTTGGTGAAGAAGCGCGAGTACAGGAGATGCAGCACCGCATGCTCGACACCGCCGATGTACTGGTCGACCGGAAGCCAATAGCGGATCGCCTCGGCGTCGAACGCCCGCGTCGTCTCCTGAGGGCACGTGTAGCGGAGAAAGTACCAGGACGACTCCATAAAGGTGTCGAAGGTATCGGTTTCCCGGCGCGCCACGCCGCCGCACTTCGGACACCCCGTCTTCACGAAGTGCTCGACCTTCGCCAGCGGTGAGCCGCCCGAGCCCGTGAACTCCGCGTCGAGCGGCAACTCGACGGGCAGCTGATCGACCGGTACGGGGACGATGCCGCACGCGTCGCAGTAGACGACCGGGATCGGCGCGCCCCAGTAGCGCTGGCGCGAAACGCCCCAGTCGCGGAGTCGATACTGCGTCGTAGCCTTGCCGAACCCACGTTGCTCGGCAGCTGCCGTGATCCGCCTCTTGCCGTCCTCGCTCGGAAGGCCGTCGAACTCGCCGGAGCCAATCAGGGTCCCCGGGCCCTCGTGCGCGGCTTCCATCGTGGCAGGGTCGAGCGGCGTGCCGTCGGGCTGCACGACCACGCGGAGCGGCAGGCCGTGCGTACGCGCGAACTCGAAGTCGCGCTGATCATGGGCCGGCACCGCCATCACGGCGCCCGCGCCGTACGCCATCAGCACGAAGCTCGCCGCGTAGATCGGGAGGCGCTCGCCCGTGAAGGGATTCCGACACCAGGCGCCGATGAAGACGCCGTCCTTCCCCTCCGCGCGCTCCTCCGGCGTCTGCGCCCGCACCGTGCGGACGAACTCGGCGACTGCCCGCTCCTCACTCGTACCCGCCGACAACGCGGCGACCAGCGGGTGCTCGACAGCGACGCTCACGAACGTTGCGCCGAACACGGTGTCGGGCCGGGTCGTGAAGACGCGGACCTCGTCGTCTCGTCCCTCGACGGGAAACCGGAGCTCGGCGCCGGTGCTGCGCCCGATCCAGTTCCGCTGCATGACGAGAACCTTCTCGGGCCAGCCGGCGAGCCGTTCCGTGCCACCGAGCAGCTCGTCCGCGTACGCGGTGATGCGGAGGAACCACTGCTCGAGGTCGCGCTCGAGGACCGTCGACTCGCAGCGCCAGCACTTGCCGTCTTCGACTTGCTCATTGGCGAGCACCGTCTGACACTTCTCGCACCAGTTGACGATGGACTTCCGCCGGTACGCGAGCCCGCGTTCGAGCATCGCGAGGAAGAAGCGCTGCTCCCAGCGGTAGTACGTGGGATCGCAGGTCGCGAGCTCGCGGCTCCAATCGTAGCTGAAGCCCATGCGGCGCAGCTGCACCTGCATGTTGGCGATGTTGTCGCGGGTCCAATCAGCCGGGTGAGCACCACGCTCGATCGCCGCGTTCTCCGCGGGCATACCGAACGCGTCCCAGCCGATCGGGTGCAGGACGTTGTAGCCGCGCATCCGACGCTGGCGCGCCATGACGTCGCCGATCGTGTAGTTGCGGACGTGTCCCATGTGGATGCGCCCCGACGGATAGGGGAACATCTCGAGGCAGTAGAACTTTGGGCGAGTCGGATCGACGCGCACCTCGTGCGTCTTGGCGTCCGTCCAGCGCGCCTGCCAACGCTGTTCGACGGTATGGGGATCGTAGCGGTGTTCCATCCGCCGGCTAGAGCGCCCGCTGCCGTTCTTTGGCGCCGACGGTCGCGGCAATGTGGTCCAGGACCCCGTTCACGAACGTCGGCGATTCGTCGCTGCCAAACCGCTTCGCGATCTCGATCGCCTCGTCGATGGCGACGCTCGCCGGGACGTCACGCCGGCAGAGCAGCTCGTAGGTAGCGACGCGAAGGATGTTGCGATCGACGTGCGATAGGCGCTCGAGCCGCCAATTGTCCGAGCTGCCACCAATGAGCTCGTCGATGCGGGAGCGCTCGTTCAGGACGCCGCCGACCAGATCCTCGCCGAACGCGCGCGCGTCGTCGGGCGCGTCACAATGCTCCCAGAAGACTTGCACCGCGCGACGCGGGTCGTCCGCGGAGAAATCCACTTGATAGAGCGCCTGAAGCGCGAGCTCCCGGCCTTTCCGTCGCATGCCCATCGTCTGTCGCTCACCCGAGCAGCCGGCAGAGGCGTACCATCTCGATCGCCGTCACCGCTGCCTCGTACCCCTTGTTGCCGTGCCCTTCGCCGGCACGGGCGAGCGCTTGCTCTATCGTGTCCGTGGTGAGGACGCCAAACGCGATCGGAAGCCGGTGCGCGTCCATGATCCGGCCAAGTCCCCGGGTCACCTCGGCGCAGATGTAGTCGAAATGCGGCGTCTCCCCCCGCACGACCGCCCCGAGGCAGATGAGCGCGTCGTACTGACCACTGTGCGCCATGCGCTTCGCCGCGTACGGAATCTCGAACGCGCCCGGCACGTGCGCGACGAGGACGTCGTCGTCGGCAACCCCGTGCCCGGCCAATGCTTCGAGTGCCCCCGACAGCAGGGATCCCGTCACGCTGCGATTGAAGCGCGAAACCACGATGCCGAACCGCAACCCGCCGCCTTCGAGCGGCCCTGTAATTTCCCGCACCATCGTCGCGCCGTCAGCTCGGCTTGAGACCGGTGAGCAGGTGGCCGAGCTTCTCCTGCTTGGTCCGGAGGTACGCGAGATTTCCACTCCGGGGCGGCACCTCGAGCGGCACCCGCTCGGCGACCTCGATGCCGTAGCCCTGAAGACCCAGCACCTTCCGCGGATTGTTCGTGAGCAACCGAACCCTCCGTAGCCCCAGATCGCGCAGGATCTGGGCACTGATGCCATAGTCGCGGAGATCCTCCTCGAACCCGAGCTCGAGGTTGGCCTCGACCGTGTCCCGGCCTTGATCCTGGAGCGCGTAGGCGCGGATCTTGTTGGCGAGACCGATGCCGCGCCCCTC
Source organism: Thermodesulfobacteriota bacterium (assembly GCA_036781285.1). Classification (GTDB taxonomy): domain Bacteria; phylum Desulfobacterota; class Binatia; order UTPRO1; family UTPRO1; genus UTPRO1. The sequence goes on from DAIQBH010000016.1 coordinate 30,633, forward strand.
CTGGTGCATGTACACGATCACGCCCTGTCCCAGTGACTCGATGATGCGGAGCGCCTGGTCGAGCTGCTCGCCGCAGTCACAGCGCTCCGACTGGAACACGTCGCCAGTCAGGCACTGCGAGTGCACGCGTACCAGCGGCACCTCGGCTGGTCGAAGCGGCCCTTTCACGAGCGCCATGTGCTCGTGGCGGTCGACGGCGTTCCGATAGACGATCGCGCGGTAGCGGCCGCCGTTGGCCGTCGTGAACTCCGACTCCACGACGCGCTCGACGAGGAGCTCGCTGCGGAGCCGGTGTGCGCCGAGTGCCGCGAGCGTCGTCATGCGAAGGCCGTGGGTCTCGGCGAGCTGCGTGATGTCGGCGCGTGTCGCAACCGCACCGTTCTCGCAGAGCACGGTGCACAAGACCGCTGCCGGGCGCATGCCGGCGAGCCGCATCAGATCGATCACGCCCTCGGGGTGGCGCTTCTGCGCGAGTACCCCGCCCCGCTCCACCTGGATCGGGAAAACGTGGCCGGGCATGGCGAGATCTTCCGGACGCGCGCCGTCCGCGACGGCAACGCAGATGGTGCGAGCGCGGTCGGCGGCGGAGATACCCGTCGTCACACCGGTCCGCGCTTCGATCGAGGCGCCGAAGGCCGGCTGACGGTTCGGCGCGAGCGGACTGCCGAGCAGCGGGATGCCGAGGCGGCGCATTCGGCCTTCGGTGAGCGCCAACGAGACCAGACCGCGCGCGTGCGTCGCCATGAAGTTGATGGCGTCCGGCGTGACCCGCTCGGCGGCCATGCAGAGCACGCCATCGCCGCCTTCCCGCTCGTCCACCAAGGCCACCATCTTGCCGGCGCGGAGGTCCGCGAGAATCTCGTCGATCGGCGACAACATGAGCTTCGGGGCACTATAGCCCCTCCTCATCGGTATGCCACGGGGCCCTCGATCAAGAGATCCGGCCCGAGTCGCGAGACGATCGGGGCCGCCATATGGGGTGCGCGAGCGAGGCGGGTCACTCCGAGCGAGCCGAGCATCGGCCGCCCGTCCCCGCCGACCAGCAGCGGGGCCGAGATCAGGAGCGCCCGATCGACGGTCTCGGCGCGCAATGCGGCCGCGGCAAGCTCGCCTCCACCTTCGATCATGACGCTCACGATCCCGCGAACCGCGAGCTGCCGGAAAAGAGCCGCGAGGTCGACGTGACCGCGCGCACCGGGTACGACCAGCACCTCGGCGCCGGCGCGCGCGAGCGCGGCGCGCCGTGCCGCCGGCGCCGAACCGGTCGTCGCGATGAGCGTCGGCGCGGTGCTTCGCTGCCGTACGACGCGTGCGCGCGGCGGCGTCCGCAAGCGCCCATCGACCACGATGCGGATCGGATCGCGACCGCCGCGAAGCCGGCACGTGAGCGCGGGATCGTCGGCAAGCACCGTCGCCGACCCCACCATGACCGCGTCCACACGATTGCGCAGCTCGTGCACCCACCGTCGCGCCGCCGGCCCACTGATCCAGCGCGACTCGCCGCGCCTCGTCGCGATCCGGCCGTCCAGCGAGGCCGCGAGCTTCAACATGACGAAGGGCCTGCCGCGAACGATGTAGTGCCGGAACCACGCCGACACCGCCCCCGCTTGCTCCGCGAGTACGCCCGAGATCACGTCGATCCCCGCCGCCCGGAGCGCGCGGAAGCCGCGACCCCGGACGCGAGGATTCGGATCGCCCACACCGACCACGACTCGCGTGATCCCGGTTGCGATCACCGCGTCGATGCATGGCGGCGTGCGACCGTGATGCGCGCAGGGCTCGAGTGTCACGTACAGGGTGGCGCCGCGGGCGCGCGCGCCGGCCTGTCGGAGCGCGACCACCTCGGCGTGCGGTCCGCCCACGGGACGAGTCCACCCTTCGCCGACGACGCGGCCGCCCCGGACGACGACCGCGCCGACGGCGGGATTGGGGCTGGTGCGGCCGAGGGCGCGGTGGGCAAGCGCGAGGGCCCGCGCCATCCAACGCACGTGCGCGCCCCCGCGCGGCCGCTCGGGCGCGCCGTCACGCGACCGCCGGCGGGCGATCACACGCCCGCTAGCGGTCTTTGGGCTTCCGGCCTTGCGCGTCGCCACGGCGCTCCTTGAGCAACGTCTCGAGCTCCTCCATGAACTCGCCGATGTCCTCGAAGGAACGGTACACAGACGCGAACCGCACGTACGCGACCTTGTCGAGCCCGTGCAGCTCCCGCATCAGCGACTCACCGATCGCGGAGCTCGGGACCTCCTTCTCGCCCCGCTCCTGTAGACCACGCTCGATGCGGTCGACCACCGCTTCGATGGCCTCGATGCCGACCGGGCGCTTTTCACACGCACGCTTCAGACCCGCGACGATCTTCATGCGGTCGAAGGTTTCGCGGCGGCCGTCCTTTTTCACCACCAGCGGAAACGCCTCCTCCGCGCGCTCGTACGTGGTGAACCGCCGCGTGCATTGCAAGCACTCGCGGCGCCGACGGATGACGTCGCCCTCCTTCGACAGGCGCGAATCGATGACCTTGTTCTCGAGATCGCGGCAGAAGGGGCACTTCACCGGAGACCGCCCTAGCGCTCCGGCGACGAGCGCTCGGTGGAGCGCTCCGGATAGATGGGGAAGCGGCGGCAGAGATCCGCGACCTCGTCACCGATCGCGCGCAGCGCGGCGGTGTCGCCGACCCGCGAGAGCGCGCGCGTGATGAGGCCACCGATGACTGCCATCTCGGGCTCCCGCATGCCGCGCGAAGTTACCGCGGGCGTCCCGATCCGGACGCCGCTCGTCACCATCGGTGAGCGTGGATCGAACGGCACCGTGTTCTTGTTCACCGTGATCCGGGCTTGGTCGAGCGTCGCCTCGGCGACCTTGCCGGTGAGCTCGCTGCCGCGGAGATCGAGCATCATGAGATGGTTGTCGGTGCCGCCGGTGAGAAGCGAGAAGCCGTGCTCGATGAGGCTCGCGGCGAGCGCCTTCGCATTGGCGACGATCTGGCGCTGATACGCCTTGAAATCCGGTGCGAGCGCCTCTTTGAACGCGACGGCCTTCGCGGCGATCACGTGCATCAAGGGGCCGCCCTGGTTCCCGGGGAAGACCGACGAGTTCAGGCTCTTCGCGTGCTTCTCCTTGCAGAGGATGAGACCGCCGCGCGGACCACGGAGCGTCTTGTGGGTCGTGCTCGTCACGAAGTCGCAGTGCGGTACCGGCGACGGGTGCACGCCCGCCGCGACGAGCCCGGCGAAGTGCGCCATGTCGGTCATCAAGAGCGCGCCCACCTCGTCGGCGATCGCCCGGAAGCGCTCGAAGTCGAGCTGGCGCGGATAAGCGCTGTAGCCGGCGACGATCATCTTCGGCTTGTGCTGGCGGGCGAGTTGTTCCAGCTGCTCGTAGTCGAGACGGTGATCGGACTCGCGAACGCCGTAATGCACGACGTTGAAGAACTTCCCCGAGAAGTTCACCGGACTGCCGTGCGTCAGATGGCCGCCGTGACTCAAGTTCATCGCAAGCATCGTCGAGCCCGGCTCGAGCTGCGAGAAATACACGGCCATGTTGGCCTGCGAGCCCGAGTGCGGCTGCACGTTGGCGTGATCCGCGCCGAAGAGCTCCTTCACGCGCGCGATCGCGAGATCCTCGACGATGTCGACGAACTCGCAGCCGCCGTAGTAGCGCTTGCCGGAATACCCTTCGGCGTACTTGTTGGTGAGGACCGATCCCTGCGCCTCGAGCACGGCCTCGCTGACGATGTTCTCGGACGCGATCAGCTCGAGGTTGTGCTTCTGACGCTCGGTTTCGCGCCGGATGGCGTCCAGCACTTCCGGATCGGCTGTGGCTAGATGGCTCGTCATGATTCGGGGTCCTCAAAAGGAAATCGCAGAGCTGGCCCGTCCGGCCGGGCTCTGCGATTGCCTCGCGGTCGCATGGCTGGCGCGGCGGCGGAGCCCGGCGCCGCGCCGAGTTTATTTCTGGCTCTCGATGTAGTTCACGACGTCCTGAACGGTCCGGATCTTCTCGGCCTCTTCGTCCGAGATCTCCATCTCGTACTCTTCCTCCAGAGCCATCACCAGCTCGACGATGTCGAGCGAGTCGGCGCCGAGATCCTCGATGAACGACGCCTCGGGCGTGACCTCGTCTTCACTGACACCGAGCTGCTCGCAAATGATCTCGCGTACCTTCGCCTCGACTGCCGATGCCATGCTTCCTCCTCACACGTACAAACCGCCGTTGATGTGGATGACCTGCCCCGTGATGTAGCTGCCGCCGGGACCGGCGAGAAACGTGACCGCGGCCGCGACGTCCTCGCCCCGGCCGAGCCGGCCGAGCGGGATCATGGCCCGGTACATGTCTCGCGCGCCCGCGTCCAGGTCTTCGGTCATGTCGGTCTCGATGAACCCCGGTGCGACCACGTTGGCAGTGATGCCCCGCGATGCCAGCTCCCGCGCCGTCGACTTCGTGAACCCGATGATTCCGGCTTTGGCCGCGGCGTACGCCGCTTGCCCCGTGTTGCCCGTGACACCCACCACCGAGCCGAGATTGATGATGCGACCCGCCCGCGCCCGCATCATGGGCCGCGCGACGGACTTGGTACAGTTGAAGACTCCCTTGAGGTTGACGTCGAGAACCCGCTGCCACTGATCGTCGCTGATGCGCACGATCAACCCGTCCGCGGAAACGCCGGCATTATTTACCAAGACGTCCACTTTGCCAAGGCGCGCGACCACTTCGCGCACCGCCGCTTCCACCTCGGAGGCTACGGCCACGTCGAACGTCACCGCCTCGGCGGAGCCCCCAGCGGCTTGGATCGCCGCGACGACCGCGTCGGCGTGGGCACGCTGCACGCGACACGTCACCACGACGTGCGCGCCCGCAGAGGCGAGGTCGCGCGCGATGGCCGCGCCGATGCCGCGCGACCCCCCGGTCACGATCGCGACTTGCCCTGCGAGCAGGCTCACGGCTTTCCCTCGTCTTCCATGGCACGGCCCTCGATGCCGAGCTTCATCCGCTGGAGGATCTTGGTGAGCACCTGCCCTGAGCCCACCTCGAAGGCGCGCCGGCACCCGAGCGATTGCAGGAGCCGCATCGATTCGGCCCATCGAACCGGTGCCGTGACCTGCGCCACGAGGAGCGCGCGGACGCGCGCCGGATCGGTGTTCAGCGTCGCCTCGACGTTGGTGACGATCGGGATCGCGGGCGTCTCGATCTCCACCCCGTCGAGCGCGCTCGCGAGCTCGGCGGCGGCCGGGGCCATCAGTGCGCAGTGGAACGGCGCGCTCACCGCGAGCGGGATGACGCGTCCGCCCGCGACCTTCGCGGCTTGCATGGCGCGCTCCACCGCGGCGCGATGCCCGGCGACCACGATCTGGCCCGCGCCGTTGAAGTTCGCCGGCGAGACGACCTCACCTCCGGCAGCCTCGGCGCAGATCTCCGTCACGGCGGCGTCGTCGAGTCCGACGATCGCCGCCATGGCACCGACGCCTTCCGGCACGGCCGCCTGCATGGCGCGGCCACGAAGACGCACCAAACGAATGGCGTCGCGAAACTCGAGCGCGCCGGCGACGACGAGCGCCGCGTATTCACCGAGACTGTGCCCGACGAGCCACTGCGGCCGGAGATCGCGCGCGGCGCCGAGCGCGCGCCACTGGGCGATGCTGACCGCCAGGATCGCCGGCTGGCAGAACTCGGTCCGGGTGAGTTCGGCCTCGGGACCTTCGAAGCAGAGCCGCGACAGCGGGAAGTCGAGGGCGTCGTCCGCCTCGGCCATGGTCGCCTGCGCGACCGGATGCTCGGCCGCGAGACGTCGGCCCATCCCGACCCGCTGCGACCCCTGGCCGGGGAACAGCAGGGCCGTGGCCGCGTCGGGGGACGACGCGGGGGTCACGCCTCCGCTGTGTCGAGAACCTTGCGGCCGCGATACTCGCCGCAGTGGGAGCAAGCGCGATGGCGGAGCGTCGGCTCGTTGCAATTCGGACAGGTGATGAAGCTCGCCGGGCGAAGCGCATCGTGGGCGCGACGCTTGTTGCGCTTGGTGGTCGACGTACGTCTCTTCGGAACTGCCATGACCCCTCCTCCGCGCGCTCAGGCGTCGCGGTCGATCTTGAGATTGCGGAGCGCGGACCAGCGTGGATCGCCGGTTTCGACCACACAGGCGCATTGGCCGGTGTTGCGGTTGGAACCGCACTGTGGGCAGAGCCCCCGGCACTCTTCACCACAGAGTGGCCGCGTGGGCAAGGCGAGCATGATCTGCTCGTATACGAGCGGCGTCAGGTCGATTTCCGTACCCTCGTAGAAGGATTGGGTGAGATCGCCCGGCGCAAGCTCGATTTCGCCGGACAACGGGGTCGCCGGCGTCAGGACGAGCGAGAAATCCTGGGTCACATCGAGCGGGAAGCTTTCCAGACAGCGGCCGCAGGTCGCACGGGCTTCGCCGCGCACGTGGCCGTCGAAGAAGAGATCCATCTGCGAGCGCGAGTAGGCGACATGGACCTGCAAGGGGGCGACGAAGGCGTAGTCGCCGTTGGCGCTCGCGAGGGTCTCGTTCAGCGCCTCGACCGGCTCGGCGTAGTCGAGCGTATCCTCGACCGCCAGAATGTCGTTCAGCTGGATCTTCATGACGGAGAACGTGCGCTCCCGGGGAGGGACGCGGGCTTCCTCACGTCGTTATATGAGCCCCTGCCGGGACCCACAAGGTCGCGCCCCGACGCTATTCCTTCGGATCCGTCTCGCCGTGCGCTCCGACGAGGCGCTCCAGCCGCCGGACCCGCCGGAGCAGCTCCGGGAGACGCAAGAGCGCGGCCGATGTCCTCCGCCAGACGCTCGCTTCGACCGCCGGATATCCCCCGACGACCTTCCCCGCGGGGACCGAGCTCGGGACGCCGCTCTGCGCCGCGACCTGCACGCCGTCCCCGATGACGACATGACCCGCGACACCCGCCTGCCCACCCATCTGCACCCCGCGGCCGACCTTCGTCGAGCCCGCGATGCCGACCTGCGCGGCGAGGAAGCTGTGCGCTCCGACCTCGCAGTTGTGCGCGACCATCACGAGGTTGTCGAGCTTGGCTCCGCGGCGGATGATCGTCGCCTCGAGGGTCGCGCGGTCGATCGTCGTATTCGCGCCGATCTCGACGTCGTCCTCGATCACCACGATGCCGACCTGAGGAATCTTGACCGCGCCCGACGGGCTCGGCGCGAAGCCGAACCCGTCGGCGCCGACGACGACCCCTGGATGCAGCACGACGCGATCGCCGATCCGGACGTGCTCGCGTAGCACGACACCCGCGTGCGCGACGAAGTCGCGGCCGATCGTCACCCCTGGGTAGATCGTGACGTGCGGGTGGATCGTGGCGCCGGGACCGATCGCGACGTCGTCGCTCACGACCGCGTACGCGCCGATCGAAACCGGCTCGGCGATCGCCGCGGACGGCGCGACGACCGCGGTCGGGTGAATCCCGGCCGGCGGCACGAGCGGACGGTGGAAGATGGTCAGCGCGCGTGCGAAGCAGAGGTACGGATTGTCGGCGCGGAGGGTCGCGATCGCGAGGTCGGCGCCGTCCCGCGCGACGATCGCCGCGGAGGCGCGCGTCGCGCTCAGCTGCGCGGCGTACCGCGGATTCGAGAGGAACGTGAGGTCTCCCGGTCCCGCCTCCTCGATCCCCCGAACCGCGCGGATCTCGATGGTACCGTCACCTCGGAGCTCGCATCCGAGGCGTTCCGCGAGATCCGCGAGGGTCATCCCGGCGAGCATTAAGCCGAAGCTCGGAGGCTCGCAAGCCGTCCGAATCGCGGAATTTGCCGGTCCGGAGGGCCTGTGTTACGAGGCTCGTTTCCGAACCCGCCATGAAATCCACGATCGATTTCGCGAAGGGTGACGGCCTCGTGCCCGTCATCGTCCAGGACGACGACTCGGGGGCGGTCCTGATGCTCGCCTACATGAATCAGGCCGCCTACGACCGTACCGTCGAAACCGGCTACGCCACCTACTGGAGCCGCTCCCGCCAGGCCTTCTGGGTGAAAGGCGAGACCTCCGGGCACAAGCAGAAGATCCGCGCCATCCACATCGACTGCGACGCCGACACCGTGCTGCTGCGGGTCACGCAAGAAGGCGCGGCCTGTCACGAGGGGTACCCGAGCTGCTTCTTCCGGCGCCGCACCGACGCCGGCTGGGACGTGATCGAGACGCGCGTCTTCGATCCCGAGGCGGTCTACAAGAAATGAGCACCGACAAGAGCATCCTGAAGCTCGGCATTCCGAAAGGCAGCCTCGAAGCCGCGACCATCGAGCTCTTCCGGAAGTCGGGATGGCGCATCAGCTCGGGCGGCCGCAGCTACTTCCCGTCGGTCGACGATCCGGCCCTCCGATGCAACCTCATCCGCGCGCAAGAAATGGCCCGCTACGTCGAGGCGGGAACGCTCGACGCCGGCATCACCGGCCACGATTGGATCCTCGAGAACGATGCGTCGGTCGAGGTGATCTGCGACCTCGTGTACTCGAAGGCGACGATCCGGCCGACGCGCTGGGTGCTCGTCGTGCCCGACGGCTCCCCGGTGCGGAAGCCCGAGGACCTTCGCGGCAAGACGGTCGCGACCGAGCTCGTGAAGTACACGCAGCGGTTTTTCAAGGAGCGCAACATCGACGTCGACGTGGAGTTCTCATGGGGCGCCATCGAGGCCAAGGCCGCCGAGGGCCTCGTCGACGCGATCGTCGAGGTCACCGAGACGGGCAGCACGCTCCGCGCCAACGGCCTCCGCATCGTGGCCGAGCTGTTCAGCTCGAACCCACAGCTGATCGCGAACCGCGCGGCCCTCGAGGACCCGTGGAAGCGGGAGAAGATCGAGCAGATCGGGCTCCTGCTCACCGGTGCCCTCCGCGCGGAGAGCCAGGTGGGGATCAAGCTCAACGTTCCGAAGCAGCACCTCGACACCATCGTCGCCATGCTGCCGAGCATCACCGCACCCACCGTCTCGAACCTCTACGGGAAGGATTGGTTTTCGGTGGAGAGCGTCATCGCCGAGGACGTCGTCCGCGAGCTCATCCCGAAGCTCATGAAGGCGGGCGCGGTCGGCATCATCGAGTACGGTCTCAACAAGGTGATCTGACGCCGCAAGCTTGCGACGGTGAAGGTAATTCGGTACAGAGCGCCATTCACTTCTCCCCTCGCATCTCTCCGTTCACGGTCACACGCGGCACAACGACTCTGAGGCTTGGTGATGCTCGGTTGGCTCCCCGATAACGGCTCGGTCCACGGCGTACTCCACCTCGTGTACTGGACCTCGGGCCTCGCGCTCGTGATGGTCCAGGTGGCGCTGTTGTCCATGCGGCGCGCAGCCACCGTTCGCGAGCGTCATGCCCTTCGCGAAGCAGTCTGGGCGGTGGTCCCCGCCCTCTTCCTCGTATGGCTCGGGCTCCTCAGCCACCGTGCCGTCCCCGAGGTCATGTTCGATCGGCAGGTCGCATTCGAGAGCCCCGTCGCTTCCGACGATGGCGCGCGGTGATCGGCGCGTGACGCCTGGTTCGAGCCCGCGTACGCCGGCGGCGCTGCACGCGTTCGCGATCGCGCTCGCCGCGTCGACCCTCACGCTGATCTTCGTCGGCGGCCTCGTCACCAGCACCGGCTCCGGCCTGGCCGTGCCCGACTGGCCGCTCTCCTTCGGGCAGTTCTTTCCGCGCATGGTGGGCGGTGTCTTCTACGAGCACGGCCATCGCATGGTCGCCGCGACGGTCGGCTTCCTGACCGTCGTCCTCGCGATCTGGGCCTGGCTCGTGGACACCCACACGATCGTCCGCCGGCTGGCGCTCGTCGCCGTGGGGACCGTCATCGCGCAGGGCTTGCTCGGCGGCCTCACGGTGATCCTGCTCCTGCCGCCCGCGGTCTCGGTCGCGCACGCGTGCCTCGCGCAAGCCTTCCTCTGCCTCACGGTGGCGCTCGCGGTGCTCACGCACCCCGACTGGTCGCCCGCGACGTCGCTGCCGAAAGATCCCGGCCTCGCCCGGCTCACCCTCGCCGCCGCGGCGACGGTGTACGGCCAGCTGATCCTCGGCGCGATCATGCGTCACACCGGTGCCGGGCTCGCGATTCCCGATTTCCCGCTCGCCTTCGGCGGCCTCATCCCGCCCTTCGGCTCCGGCGCGATCGTGATCCACTTCCTCCATCGCCTGGGCGCCGTCGCGGTCACGACGATCGTCGTCTGGTCCACGGCCCGCATCATCCGGACGCACGCGGGCGAGCGCGCGCTCGTACGCCCCGCGGTGCTGGCGCTCGTGCTCGTCGCCACCCAGGTCACGCTCGGGGCGCTCACGATCTGGACGCAGAAGGCCGTGCTGCCGACGACGGCGCACGTCGCCTGTGGAGCCGCGATCCTCGGCACGCTCGTCGTGCTCGCGCTGCGCGCGCGCCGGGCGCCGGCGGCCACGTGCATGCCGGAATCCCTCCTCACGAGGACGGAGCGGGTGCCCGCATGATGCCCGCCCTGAAGCCCGCCGAGGAGTACGAGCTCGCCTCGACGGTCCTCCCCGTCGCCTACCAGCGCCGCCTCACGGATTTCCTCGAGCTGACCAAGCCGCGCGTCGTGACGATGGTCGTGCTGACCACTCTCTTCGGCTACTACCTCGGCGCAACAGCGCTGCCGCTCCCGTGGCTCCATCTGCTCGTCACCCTCGTCTGCACCGCGCTCGCGGCGGCCGGCACGATGGCGCTGAACCAGTACCTCGAGCGCGACCTCGACGCGCAGATGCACCGTACGCGACAACGCCCCCTGCCCGACGGCCGCATGGCCCCGGCCGACGCGCTCCTCTTCGGCGCCGGCCTCACCCTCGCCGGGATCGCGCTCCTCTACGTCGCGATCAACCCGCTCTCGGCGCTGGTCACGGCGGCGACGAGTGTCAGCTATCTCTTCGCGTACACGCCCCTCAAAGCGAGGACGTCGCTTTGCACGCTGATCGGCGCGGTCCCCGGCGCGTTGCCGCCTCTCACGGGCTGGGCCGCGGCGAGCGGCGAGCTCGACGTCGCGGCCTGGGCGATCTTCGCGATCATGTTCGTCTGGCAGATCCCGCACTCGCTTGCGATCGCGCAGATGTATCGCGACGACTACGCGCGCGCAGGCTTCCGTTTGCTGCCCGTGATCGATCCGGATGGGATCAGCACCACGCGCCAGATCCTGACGTATTCCCTCGCCCTCGTGAGCGTCGGCATGCTGCCGACGCTTCTCGGCCTCGCGGGTCCGATCTACTTCGGTACGTCGATCGCGCTCGGGCTCTTCCTCCTGAGCGCATCACTGCGGCTTGCCCGCTCCGCGAAGACCGCCGACGCGCGGCGGGTGATGTTCGCGAGCTTGCTCTATCTGCCCTTCCTGCTCGCCGTGATGGCGGCGGACAAGCTGCCACCGCCCTCCTGGTAGCGGCGCCGCCTGCTGGAGTCTGGATCCGCCAGGCTCAGCGCCCGCGACGCGCAACCGCCGTCGCCCCGACGAAGGTCCCCACACAGAACAGCGCGGTGACGACGAGCGACACGGCGAGACCCGGCACGGACCCCACCGCGGCCGGCGCGTTCAGGTACAGCGTCCGTCGGAGCGCCGCCATGCCGTACGTGAGCGGGTTCAGCTGCATGAGCCACGCAAGCCACCCCGCGGCGCCGGCGGCCGGAAACGCCGCACCCGAAAGGATCCAGATCGGGAGCAAGATCAAGTTCATGATCGCGTGAAAGCCCTGCGTCGAGTCCATGCGCCAGGCGATCACGAGCCCGAGCGACGTGAGCGCGAACGCGATCGCCGTGATCACGACGATCGACGCAACGACCGCGCCGAGCGTGAGCGGAATCCCGACGAGCGGCGCGAGGGCCAAGAAGAGGACGCCCTGCAACACCGCGAGCGTCGTGCCACCGAGCGCCTGGCCGAGCACGACGCCGCTCCGCGAGATCGGCGACACCAGGACGCCCTGGAGAAAGCCCGACTTGCGGTCCTCGACGACCGCGATCGTGGAGAAGATCGCCGTGAAGAGCAGCACCATGCCGATGATGCCCGGATAGAAATACGCCATGGACCCGAGGTCGTCCGGTGTCCCGACGGCTCGGAACGACGAGCTGAAGCCCGCGCCGAGAAGGACCCAGAACACCAATGGCTGCGCGAACGCACCGACGAGGCGGCTCCGCTGCCGCACGAAGCGGATGATCTCGCGCCACCAGAGCGCGCCGACACCGTGCATGGACGTCACGTGCGCTCCCCCGGCGCGTCGTTCCAGAATCTCACGCCCGTCAGGTGCACGAAGACGTCCTCGAGCGTCGGTTTCCCGAAAGTCACGACGCGGATGTCCGCGGGAAACGCCTCGACGACCTCGCGCACGAATTCGTGACCGCGCGGCATCTCGATCCGCAGCACGCCGTCGACGAGGCGCGGCTCGCACGCGAAGCGCTCTTGGATCTTGCTCCGGAGCCGCTCCGGATCGAGGGCCTCGATGACGACCACGTCGCCGCCGATGTCGGCCTTGAGCTCCGTCGGCGCACCCACCGCGACGAGCGCGCCCTGATGCAGGAAGCCGATGCGGTCGCAGCGCTCGGCCTCGTCCATCGCGTGCGTCGTGAGCACGACCGTCATGCCGTCGCGATCCCGCAACTGGAGCAGGTACTCGAAAAAATCTCGCCGCGCGCCTGGATCGAGCCCGGTCGACGGCTCATCCAGCAGCAACAGCTCGGGACCGTGCAGCAACCCCTTGGCGAGCTCGACCCGGCGCGCCAACCCTCCCGACAGCGTCTCGACGCGATCGCCCGCGCGGTCGGCGAGGCCGAAGCGCGCGAGCAACATCTCGGCGCGGCTCCGCCCCTCCGCCGCGCCGAGCCCGTAGAGCGCGGCGTGGCAACGCAGGTTCTCGAGCACCGTCAGCTTGCCGTCGAGCGCCGGGTGCTGGAACACGACGCCGAGGCGGTGACGGACGCGTTCGGGGGATCGCCCCAGCGACTCGTCGAAGACGGCGATGGTGCCCGCTTGCGGCGGCGTCAGGGTGGCCAACACCTTGAAGAGCGTCGTCTTTCCGCCCCCGTTGGGCCCGAGTAGACCGAACACCTCGCCCCGGCCGATCGTGAGATCGATACCCGCAAGCGCTCGCCGCTCGCCGTAGTGATGTGCGAGTCCCTGGATCAGGACGGCCGGCGGCGCCGTCTGCGATTCGAGCCGGCGGACGGCGTTCATCGCGTCCCGCCGGTGGCGCGAGTCAGTGGAGGAGTGATGGGGAGCATGCGCGGAGGGCGCATCCTGCCACAGCCATTCCACACCGACCAGCGGGCGAGGCTCCGCCGACGAAACGCCCGGCCTCCCTTGACCCTCCGAGAGCGCCGACGTTACAGTGCCGCATTCCGCGAAAGGGAGGCGACGCATCGGTCGCCGCCGGACGCCGTGAGCATCGAGCCAATCGTTCCCGTCGACCCGACTCGCCTCGAGCAGCTCTTGCACGTCCAAGAGCGTCTGCTGCTGGGGTCACTCGAGCCATCGGTGCTCAACGACCGTCTCTGCCAGAGCACCGCACACGTGCTGAGCGCCACCGCGGCTCGCATCGCCCAGCTGCGATCGGACGACAGCGTCGCGACCTACGGCGTCTACGGCGAAGCGTTCGGACCGAGCGCCGACGCCTCGGTGCGGCGCGTACTCGACGAGCACCGCCCGCTACTCGACGACGACGGGGTGCTGTCCCTCGCGATCGAGCTCGATCCCGGCCGGCTCGTGATGCAGCTCCGCCCGCCGACGGGCACGACGTTCGGCCTGGAGCACGTCGGCCTCGCCCGCTACGCGGCATCACTCGCCGCGGTGGCGCTCCGCCACGCGCGCAACCGGACGACCGATGCCGCGAGCGCCGAGCCCGTGGCAACCGACGTGCTCGTCTCGCTCTCGCACGACCTCCGCCAGCCGCTCAACGTGATGCTCGGCTACACGCAGCTCCTGATCGACGACACCTACGGACCTTGCACCGGCGAGCAGCGCGAGGTGCTCGGCACGATCGAACGCCACGCCCGCGAGCTCTTCACGGTGCTCACGGGCGCCCTCGATCTCGTGAAGCTCGAGCGCGAGACGAAACCGGCGCTCGTCGAGCCGTTCGCCGTCGCCGAGGTCATGCGCGAGCTCTGCACGGGATCTCTCGCCCATCGCGCCCCCCAGGACGTGACACTGACATGGCACGCCGACCCAGCGACGCCCGTCCTCACGAGCGACCGCTTCCGGGTACGCCAGGTCCTTCAGAACCTGATCGACAACGCGCTCCGCCACACCGAGCACGGCGAGGTCGCGGTCACGGCGGCGCCGCACGACGAGCGCGTGCGCCTTCAGGTGCGCGATACCGGAACCGGCATCGCCGCAGCGGACCTGCCGCACGTCTTCGCCCCCTTCAAAACCGGCAGCCAGGGCCGCACCGGCTCGGGGCTCGGGCTCTACATCGTCAAACGCTTCTGCGAGAGCCTCGGCGGCGAGGTAAGCGTCGCCAGCACCGTGGGCATGGGCACCCGCTTCACCGTCGACTTACCGACGCGCGTTCCCGCCGGTCGCTGAATCACTCCACCGTCAGCTGCGCATCGTCTCCGGTGTCGGTCGTGGTGATGCCGGCGGTCGGGTGGGCCGCGGAAATCGTAGCCGTGCCAGGAGCGACCGCGTCGATGCGGCTGCGATCGCCGGGGGTGTTCGGCGCCGAGGCGACGCCCGGGTCGCTCGACGAGTAGACGACCTCTTGCGTGAGGTTCTGGGTCACGCCGCCACCGAAGTGGCCGATCGCGGTGTAGCGCTGGAGGCCACCGGGTGAGCGCGTCGCGGTCGCCGGCCCGAGCTCGATGCGCTCGAGCGCGCCGATCACGGTGAGGGTCGCATCGTCGCCGGTACTCGTGGTCGTGACGCCGGTCGCCGTGTCCGTCGCCGAGATGGTCGTCGTGCCCGGCGCCAGCGTCTCGATCCGGCTCTTGTTGCCGGCGACGTTCGGCGCGATCGCCACCGTCTCGTTGCTGCTCTGGTAGGTCACCTGCTGGGTCAGGTTCTTGGTGGTCCCGCCGCCGAAGTGGCCGATCGCCGTGTAGGTGATCACCTGATTGCCGGCCCGCGTCGCCGTGACGGGCCCGAGCGTGATGCGCTCGAGCGCACCGAGGACGGTGATCGTCGCGTCGCCACCGGAGTCGGTCGTGGTCACTTGCCCTTGCGTGGTCGGGTCGGTGTAGGTCGCCGAGATCGTCGCCGTCCCGGGCGCGATCATCTCGACCCGGCTCTTCGCGCCTGCGGCGTTGGGCGCCGCCACGACCGCGGGATCGGACGACGTGTAGACCACCTGTTGCGTGAGATTGGCCTCGTGCCCGCCCTCGTAGTGTCCGGTCACGGTGAAGCTCTGGAGCTCGCCGACGGTTCTGGTCGCGCTCGTCGGCGCGAGCGAGATGCTGAGCAGGTTCGAGACGGCGGTCACGGTCAACGTCGCGTCGTTACCGCCGGCCGTCGTGGTGACACCGCTCGGATGCGACGCGGAGATCGTCGTCGTACCGGGCGCAACGGTATCCACCCTGCCCTTGTTGCCGGGCGTGTTCGGCGCCGTCGCGACGCTCGGGTCGCTCGACGCGTACGTCACCTCCTGCGTGATGTTCTGGGTCCCGCCGCCGGCGTAGTGGCCGGTCGCCACGTAGTTCTGGAATTGCCCCGCGGGCCGCGTCTTGGTGACCGGGCCAAGCGTAATGCTCTCGAGCGCGCCGAGAACCATGATCGTCGCATCGCCGGACGAATCCGCGCTGCTCACGCCCGTCACCGTATCGAGCGCCGAGATCGTGACCGTCCCCGGCGTCAACGCGTCCACGCGGCTGCGATTCTCGGCGAGGTTCGACGCGACGGCGACCGTGGGATCGCTCGAGCTGTAGGTGAGCTGTTGGGTGATGTTGCGGGTGACCCCGCCCTCGAAGGTGCCGATCGCGACGAGGCTCTTGGTCTCGCCGACGTCGAGGGTCGTCGTTACCGGCGCGACCGCGATGCTCAGCAAGACACCCGGGACATTGAAGGTCCCGTCGTCACCGGACGTCGTCGAAGTGACGCCGCTCACGGGATCGGTCGCTGAAATGGTCGCGATCCCGGGACTCACCGCTTCGATGCGACTGCGGTCGTTCGTGGCGTTGGGCGCGAGGGCAACTCCCGGGTTGCTCGACGTCCAGATGACCTTCTGGGTGTAGTTGGCCGTGCCACCGCCCACGAGCTCGGCCGTCGCGGTGAACGTCGAGGTGTCTCCCGGGTTCACGTACCGCGTCTTCGGGCCGATCACGATTTTGACGACCGTACCCGCGGGTCCGCTCGGCGTCGGCGTCGCCGTCGGCGCCGGTGTCGGTGTTGCCGGCACCAGGTCTTTGAACGCCGGAAGGCAGAGCTCATCCGGCTTGGTGACGTTCAGCACCTCGGGGCCGAAGCTCGGCCGCGTCGACACGATCGTGGCGGCGAAGCGCGGCTGCTTTGGTCGCGTCGGCGCGAGGCGGATCTGGTAGCACACCAGGAACCGCGGGTCGGTCGGGGCCGATGGATCGGCCGCGTTCAGATCGGCCGGCGCACAAAACCGGCGTGGCTTGCTCGCGATGTAGGTGCGCGGTCCGAACTGATCCGCGACGTTCACGAGGCGGGGCGTGAAAACCGGAAACGCGGCCACTCCGCGCGGAGCGCGCGCAACCTTCGCATCGTAACACTTGAAATGGTCCACTCCCGTCGCGCCGAGCTCGGGGGCTCCGCCGTTACCGAGCTCCTTCCGCGTCGGCACCAGCAACCGATCCTCGGTGGTCACACGCAACTTCAGGCTCCCGAAGTGATCGGCGATCGCGTGCAGGCTGTCGCCGCGCTTGGGCTGGCGCGGGGACGTCTTGGTGACTCGCATGCCGTAGGCCTCGAGGTGCGTGACCGGGTCGGTCGTGAGCTCGCCCTCGAGGCTCGCCGGCGCGCAGAGGCCGATCGATTTCCGGAGATCGACCTTGTGCTGGTCCTCGGGACGAGCGGTGCTGAACACGTCGATGACGACGTCCCCTTCACGCTCGGCGAAGACCGGCAAGCCGCCGCGCGGACCGAGGCTCCGGCTCTTGTAGCAGACGAACGGATCCCCGGCCGGCTGCGCATGCGCCGCCGAGACGGCGAGCGCGAGCGCACAGGCTACGAGGATCCCCAGAAGAGGCTTGTGCATGATTCGAAATACTCCTGATCGACTGCGGCCGGGGACGGCCGGGCGCTACGATGTGCGACGCACAGAGGGGCACGGCACGAGCTGCGTCCCGTGTACCATGACCTCCCGCGCTTACGTAGGCAAACTCAGGGTACGACCACCGTCAGCGTCGCGTCGTTGCTGACGATGGTGCCAATGGTCGCGCGGATCGTGGTCGTACCGACGCCGACGGCGACCACGCGACTCTTGTTCCCCGGCTCGTTGGTCGCCACCGCGACGTCGGGGTTCGAGGACGAGTACGTCGCGTCCTGGGTGACGTTGTCGTCGGTGCCGCCCGCGAAGTAGCCGCGCGCCGAGTAGAACCTCGCCGTCCCTGCGACGCTCGTCGCGGTCACCGGGCCGAGCTCGATGCGCTCGAGTGGCCCGAGCACCGTGATCGAGCCGTTTCGTCCCGAGTCGTTCGAGCTGATGCCCGTGATCGGATCGCGGGCGATCAAGGCGATCGTGCCCGGCGCGTGGCCGGTGACCTTGGCGCGGGTCCCATCGGCGTTGCTAACCGAGGCGATGGTCGGGTCGCTCGACGTCCATTCGACCCGTTGCGTGTAGTTGCGGACGCCGCCGTTCGCGTAAAGCGCCTGACACGTCCCGAAGAGCGACTCTCCCTGGTTGATCGTCCGACCGTCCGGGTTCACGTCGAGCGCGATCGGATCGCCGACGGGCGTCACCGACGGCGACGGGGTCGGCGTCAACGTCGCGGTCGGCGTCGCGGAGAGCGTCGGCGTCGCCGAGCGCGTGACGGTCGGCGTCGCGCTCCGCGTCGGAGTCGGCGTCACCGTCCTCGTCGGCGTCGCGGTCTTGGTGTCGGTCGGCGTCGTCGTCTTGGTCGGCGTCGGGGTGCGGGTGACCGTGGGAGTCGCCGTCCGGGTCGCGGTCGGCGTGGTGGTCCTCGTCGGGGTGGGCGTACGGGTCACTGTGGGGGTCGGCGTCCGAGTCGCGGTCGGCGTGATGGTTACCGTCGGCGTCGCGGTCTTCGTCGGCGGCGGCGTCACGGTCTTCGTCGGCGTGGCCGTTCTCGTCACGGTCGGCGTGGCGGTCCTGGTGGGCGTGGGCGTTCGCGAGATGGTCGGCGTGGCGCTCCGCGTCGCCGTCGGCGTCACGGTCCGGGTCGGCGACGCGCTCTTGGTCACCGTGGGGCTCGCGGTCAGCACGGGCGCCGGGGTGAACGTCGTGGACGCCTGCACCGTCGCGGAGGCGCTCGCGGTGATCGTGGGAGGCGGCGTGATCGTGGCGGTCGGGCTTCCGGAGATCGTCGAGGTCGGGCTCGCCGGTACGGTGACCGTCGGCGGGAAGGTCCGCACGGGCGTCGCCGTCGCCGTCGGCGTCGGCGCCGTGGACGTCACGGTCGGCGTCGCGCTCGCGGTGCGAGTCACCGTCGGCGTCGCGGTGACGGTCGCCGTCGGCGTGATCGTGGCCGTTCGCGTGGGCGTCGGCGCGGTCGAGGTCGCGCTCGGAGTGGCCGTCGGTGTGACCGTCCGGGTGGCCGTCACGGTCACCGTGGCGGTCGCGATCAGGGTCGCCGTCGGGCTCACCGTGACCGTCGGCGTCGGCGACAGCGTCGGCGTGGCACTCATCGCGAGCGTCGCGCTCGGCGTGACGGTCGGGGTCCGGCTCGGTGTGGCGGTCCACATGGGCGTCGGTGTCCTCGTGCCGATCGCGTTCGGCGTCCCAGTCGGGAGCGGACCGTCGCCGAGGATCG
>DAIQBH010000017.1:0-8266 GCA_036781285.1 Thermodesulfobacteriota bacterium
CCGCCATGTACTCCATGCCGCAGCAGGCGGTGACGAACGGGTAACTGAAGAAGGAATACTTGCGCGCCCACTGGATCGCGTCATCGAGCCGCGACATCGCGTAGCTGTCGCCGAACGCGCGACTGACGCTCGTCATCTCGTCCTCGCCCGGCCGCCGCCCCGAGACCAGGAACTGGTCGTCACTCATTGGCGAGGACTTTTATAGTGGATGGGGAAAACGCGCAAAGCCGGCGGCGCGGGCGGACGCGTGCGACGCACGCACTCAGCGCTCACGGGTTTCGGGCAAGCTCACGTCGGGCAGACCGGCATCGGCGGGTACAGGGCGTGGACACTCCGGGTGCTCACATCGGTTGCCCTGCGCGCATCCCTGACAGCAGTACACGACGCCTCGACGTCGGATCCCGCGATCGACCGCGATCGGGCAACCGCACCACGGGCAGAGGATGTTCGCCATGCGCGGCTTCCTCTAGCGATCGCGTTCCCGACCGTCAAATTCCTCGTGCAGGCGCGCTTGCCTCCCTCGATCGCGCTCGTCAGAGTGCCGCACATGGACCCACTGGCGTGGCTGCTCGGCGCCGCCGCCGTGAGCATGTACGGTTATCGGCGGCCGACCGAGGTCTTTCGCCTAGCCCTCTATGCGCGCCTTCGCGCGGGGGGCCTCCGTCGCCATCGCCGCACGTTGCCGGACGCGACCGTGCACTACTGGCGCGGGGGCCGCGGCGCCCCACTCGTGTTCGTCCACGGATTCGGAACCGAAGCCGCGATCAATTGGTACGCACAGCTCCTCCCGTTCCGCGGTGCGTACGATGTGCTGGCACCCGATCTGCCCGGTTTCGGCCGATCGGAACGGTGTTTGGACACGAACTGCATCGCGCTCCAGGTGCGCTGCCTGCGCACGCTACTCGACGACCTCGGTGTCGACCGTGTCTCGCTCGTGGGACACTCGATGGGGGGATGGATCTCGCTTGCGTTCGCCGCCGCGCATCCCGAGCGCGTCGAGCGGCTCGTAGTCGTCGATGCGGCCGGCCTACGATTCGAGCCCGACCTGCATCTCGAACGCGCGCTCTTGCCTGACACGATCGACGACGTCCGCATGCTCATCCGCGCCAACTTTCTCGGCGCCCCTCGCCTCCCGGCCTTCGTGCTGCGGGATGTCTTGCGCGTCGCCAAGCGCGACGCGGTCGGGCGCACCGAGCTGCTTCGACGATTGGTGTACGGGAGCGAGCACGTCGACGAGCGACTCGATGCGATCCGCGCCCCCACCCTCGTCGTGTGGGGCGCGGAGGATCCGCTTACTCCGCTCGCGCTCGGTGAACGCGTTGCGGCGAGCGTCGGCGGCGCGCGACTCGTCGTCTTTCCGGATTGCGCGCACAGTCCGAACGTCGAGCGCCCGGAGCGATTCAACGATCTGCTGCGCGGCTTCCTGCGCGAGGCGCATGTCGTCGCGGGCGCCGCCGAGGTCGCGGCGGCAGTCGGCTGACGTCGTCCGAGATGCGTTTCGACCGCGATAATCGCGGTCGAGAGGGCCGTCGATGCTTGACAGCTTCCCGAATACTGCCTTAGGGTGCGCCGTCTTTTCACCACACCATAGGGGGAGTGCACATGACGAAGACACAGTTGGTTGGGAAGTTGGCGGAGGAAACCGGCATCTCCCGGAAGCAGATGGAAGAGATCCTCACCGCGCTCGTGGAACTCATCCGCAAGAGCGTGAAGAAGGGCGACACGGTGAAGATCCCCGATCTCGGAGGCTGGCGGATGCGTCAGATGAAGGCGCGCATGGGCCGGAATCCGCAGACCGGTGAGGCGATCAAGATTCCGGCCCGCAAGAAGGTCGGATTCACCGTTGCCAAGAGCTTCAAGCAGCACGTTCTCGGCACCAAGAAGTAACGCGATTCTCGGCGGCTCCTTCCGCCGCACCACCACACGCGAGCGCCCCGGGGTTTCCCCGGGGCTCGAGCGTCGTTTCCTCTCACCGTGATGCGTAGGCTCGCGTGGAGCGGATCAGCGTCGCGTCAATCTGCGCTCGCAGAGTCGGTACAGCGGAGACGCCGCACGTTCGCGCGGCGCACGACTCTCGTCGTACCGGCATCGTCTCGGATCGTGACGTCGTCTCCGTCGATCGCGACGACCACGAAGATGCCGCGATACGACATGGTCACGACCGTGTCGCCGATGCTCAGCACGGCAGCGTCAGCGTAGATCGAACTTGAATGGCAGCCGCCACTGCCACGCGTTGCGCTTTTGATCTTGTGCGCCGACGAAGAGCTCGCCGGCCTGCGCGCGCAGCGGGGAATCCAACGTCAATTTCCAGCGGAGATCGTCGGTTTTCGACTCCCCCTTGGCGAGGCGAAACGCCTTCCACGCTGGGGGGACGTCGAGTGGGATACGGCGGAAACCCGCGATGATCATCATCTCGACGGACGTGAGCTCTGCGTCGCCGCCGTCATTCCGGACGACGAGCCGTCCAGCCAAGTCGATCTCCTTGGTGAACTCGTTACTGATCCCCTCGGTTGCCGCGAAGCTGGCTTCGAGCTTCGGTCGCTGAAACAGACCGAACATCAGGTCCTCCGTGCATGCCGTCTCGTATTCTGCGGCGGGCGTCCTTAGAGCCTGAGGGGCGACGACGTGTCAAGGTTCGTCGTCCCCGCGTGCTCGAACGCTCTAGCTGCGCCAAAACAGGGCACGGTGCCGCGTGGGACAAACAACTCGGTGCGGTTTGCGAGTGTTCATGCAACCGCGGGGTGGCTCGACCGCGCAAGCGGGAGCCCGTGAAAAAAGAAGCTACGTAACTACCAGCGTCGGCCGCCGCGGTCCCCACCGGAACCACGATCACCGCCGCCGCCGCGACCACCTTCACGAGGCTTGGCCTCATTCACCTTCAGGCCGCGACCCTTCATCTGGTAGTCGTTGAACTGACTGACCGCGGTCTGTGCGGAGTCAGCGTCAGCCATCTCGACGAAGCCGAAGCCTCGAGACTGGCCGGAAAACCGGTCAGTGATGATGTTTGCCGAAATCACCTGCCCAGCCTGCGAGAACAAATCGGTGAGCTCCTGCGAGGTGACACTGAACGGAAGATTCCCGACATACAGCTTGGTGCCCATCTCTCCTCCAGAGGCACGAACCCGGGCCGGAAAACACCTCAGAGAGAGGGAGAGCATTTCCGCTGCCGAGGTTGGGTTGACGGCGCGAGACATAGTGCGCTGCGCGTGAAGGTGTCAACAGAAAACGCTGGGCGTTTGACTCTGACAATTGGTGGCGCGTAGTATCCGCGTTGGTCTTCGCGGTCGTCCCGGATTCCCCATCCGACGTGTCGTGGGCGACGCGAAGCAGGGTTGCGGTCTTCTGATTTCGAATCAGATCAACAGGAGGCAAGACGACTATGGGTCGTAGCTCCATCCCGCCGTTTCCGCCTGCACTGGAAGCGCGCAGATCGTTTCAAAAAATGAGTGGCATCGAGCATCTGATGATCGCGGTGGTGAGCACCGCGTTCGACGATCTGCGTGGTCACGACACGCGCCAGCGAGACACCGCCGTCAAGTACTTCTTCAGTGATCCGGAGACTCACGTCCTGAGCTTCCCGTCCGTGTGTCGGCAAATGGATTGGTCGGTTTCCGCGGTTCGCCGTCGCCTCGTGCAGACCATCGGCGGTCGGTCCCGAGCGACGAGCGAAGCCGTCGAGCAGCCACGCCGTCGCGTGTGACTCGATGGTGATCCGTTTTGGTGCGGTCACCCTTTGAGCGATGGGTCGACTGACTCCCGATCTGGCTGCAAGTCTGACGTTCGACGAGCGTGCCGCGATCGAGGCGGCGACCGGTGAGCTCGGGAACAAGCCGGATGCGGTCAAGCTCGGCTGGCTCAAGATGCGAACCGGGGAGTCGTGGACCAAGCAGCGCTACACCGTCACCGTTGCCCGCGCGCTCGAGAAAGTCCGGACCCTACTCGCAACAAAGGACAGGGACGGCTCCCCGAACGGGTAAGCACCGCCCGAACCGAGGCCACGAATCTTGCCCGTGGGGTGAGCCGTTCGCGAAACGGCTCACGAAGAGGTCAACTGCTGCGGTAGACGATGAATCCGTGCGTCAGGTCGTATGGAGAAACCGCGATCGTCACGCGATCACCAGGAACGACCTTGATGTGGAAGCGGCGGAGCCGGCCGCTGATGCGGGCGAGGAACGTGTGGCCCTGGTCACCCTGCACGCGAAAATGGCCACCGGCGAGCGCTTCCACCACTTTGCCCTGAATCTGGATCAAATCGTCTCGAGCCACTCATGACCTCTCTGCCGTGTCCGCGGAGGAGCCGTCATGACGACCTGCTCTCCGTGCCGCGCGATTGGGATTGAGGCGATGATAAAAGCCGAGATCGCTGCGGGAAACGGCGCGTTTCGTATACCAACGAGACTACTCGTTGTCGATATGTAAATGCCCATGGTAGTTTCCTTGACGGCCGCCTCGGCCGCACGTACGGTGCGCACCATTTCGAGGGCCGGGAGGCGTCATGGGTTCGATCGTCGAGTTCAACTGCCAAGGCTGCGGATTCACGACTGGTGACCTGCGCGTGGGCTGGGGACGGGCCGGTCGCACCCGCTTCTGGGGCGGCCTCGGGGTGTGCGCGACGTGCAAGCGGCTTTCGGTGGTCGACCTCGCGGCGAAGCTCGACACGCACCGCTGTCAGGAGTGTCAGGGGCAGCTTCAGTTGCTGGAGGGCATGGCCGCCGACATTCCCTGCCCCGAGTGCAGCAAAGTCCTCAGGACCACGAGCCTCGGGACCTGGAACTAAGCCCCGGCGTCAGTTCCAGCAACCGGTCGCGCGTGCCGCGCGATCGATCTCCTCGAGCGCGACGGTCAGCTGCTGCACCAGCGCGTCGGAGTCGGCGGCGAGGTTCTCGGTCTGAGCCGCGTGTGCCGCGACGATCCACGGATCGAGCGGAACCGAGAGGTACGGCGCTAGCTGTGTCGCGTCCGATGTGAACAGATCATTCCGCACCGCGCGGAATCCCGACGCAACAGCGAGATTGCCCTCCTCCGACACGCGAACGAAGTCCCGCGCGATCTCGCGGAACGACCGGGCGATGCCGGAGTCACGATTTGCTGCAACGCCGACCTGCGCGAACGCGCGACGGTAGTCGTCGCAGAGTCCGCGGGAGCGTCCCTCCCGGCGCTGGTTCGTCGCGTAGCGCACGAACGGAGGCGCATCGGGGCAGGATGTCCCGGCGGGGTACGCGATTGCAGACTGACTGAGGTGCGCCTGCGGCGCGTCCGGATCCCACGACGTGATCAACGTGTGCACGGCGGCGTCCCGGCTCGCGGAAACCGGCAGGCCGGAAACGATCAGAGTCAGCCCCTCGTCGCGTTGGGTGGGCGCGATGCCGTAGCCGATCGCTTCGGCCAGATTGGATGGATCGGCCGGTCCACACGGCGACGCTGGGGGCGCGTCGACGTGGCGTTGCACCGGGCCGCGCCGGACGCGTGTCGCGCGAGCCGGGACTAGGATCGATCCCAACGGAGGGAGCTCGACCGTGGTCGCGTCGCTCGGTGTGCGGGACGACTGATTCGAGAAGTGCAGGCCTCCGTTGACGTCGCGCCAACGGTAAATGGTTTCGTCGGACGCCAGCGCATCCGATGCGAAGAGAAGCGAAGCGGCGAGGAGGACAAAGGCGGGGCGAATCATGGAGGGCTCCGTGCTGCGAGCGGCAGGAATTTGACGACTGACGAAAGCGTTAACACTGCGTGCGAGAGTCGGTCAATGCGTAGCGTCCGCCTTGGCGGCACGACGTTTGCTGCCTGCTCGGGACATGCGCCTTGCACTCGCCATCGCCTTCGCATTGGCCCTGACCTGCGCACCATCCTCCACGATCGCGTCGAACGACGAGCCCGGAACCGACGAGAGTCGCGCAGGTATGTGCGAGGCGTTCGACGGCTTGCCCTTCGTCTTCTGCGTCGCGATGTGCGAGGCGCGCGAATGCGATCGTCAGGGTCCTAGCGACGAGCGTTGTGCGATCCTGGCGGCGGGATTCGCAACCGTGACAAACGGCGCCAGACCGCCCTGCGCCGGCGGGTCTCGACCCGGATCAGTCTGAAGCGCTGACCTCGTCACGCCGATTGGTCCCGGCGCGGAAAGAAGGCTACAAGCGCCCCGGTGCGGATCGGATTCGATCTCACCTGCCTAAAAGCCCCGATGGGCGGCTACGAGCGGTATGTGCGGTCGCTGCTCGATGCCCTCGTGCGATTGCCCGGTGAGCACGTGATGGTCGCCTTCACCGAGCGTTCGTACGGCCCACGACTCGTTCCGCCGGGAGCCGAAACGCATCGACTGGCGACGTTGCCGCGCTTCGTGGCGAAGGTGCTGCTCCAGGATCAGACGTACTGGCCGTGGCTTCTGCGGGGTGCCCGTCTCGACGTCATGCACACTCCGATCTTTGCTGGGATGATCAGGCCACCTCGCCCCTACGTCCTCACGGTCCACGATCTGATCCCACTCCAGACCCCCGACGTCATCACCCGGTCGGCGGCGTGGTACTGGCAGGTGATTTTGCCTCGCAGCATCACGCGCGCGGAGGTGGTCATCACGGGATCGGAGTTCACGCGGGGGGAAGTCCTCGAGCGCTTCGGCCTCCCCGCGGAACGCGTGGTCGCCATTCCGCATGGCGTCGAGCCGCGGTTCGCGCCCAACGATCACGAGGAGGTGTCTCGGCGTGTCCGCGAGCGCTACCGTTTGCCCTCTCGGTATTTGTTGTTCGTCGGCATCGCGAGCCCGCGGAAGAACATCGATCGCCTCGTGCGTGCCTTCGGCGCGCTCACCGATGCGGAGCGTGGCGAGGCGCACCTGTTGCTGGCCGGGCCGGCGGGATGGAAGAACGCCCGGCTCGCCGAAGCGTTGGCTGCGAGTCCCATCCCCCAGCGGATACGCCATCTGGGAGTCGTAGCGGACGAAGATCTTCCGGCGCTCTACGGCATGGCCGCCGGGGTGGCGAACCTCTCGAGCCGCGAGGGGTTCGGCCTGCCCGCTCTCGAGGCCATGGCCTGCGGTACGGCACTGGTCTGCGCGAACCGCACGAGCTTTCCCGAAGTGGTCGGCGATGCTGCGCTGCTCGTGGATCCCGACGACGACGACGCGATCGTGCGTGCGCTCGCCGCGCTGCTCGGCGGTGGACCGGAGATCGAGGCGCGACGCGCGCGAGGCCTCGCACGCGCCCGCGAGTTCACGTGGGAGCGGGCGGCGGCCGCGACGCTGGACGTGTATCGTCGCTTGGCGGGCTGACCGCGCACCGTCACGTGGGCTGCCGGGGGTCGAGCGGTTCGCGTGCCCCGCGCCAAAACCCGAGACCCCAGACGGTGTACCCCAGGACGAAGAGCGGCATCAGTGCGAGGACGCGCGGCAGCTCGCGGGGCTGACGCCGCGCAACGCGTTCGAGCAGGCGCACGAGCCGGAGGATCGGCAGAAGCGGAATCAAGTACGGTCGGCGCACGACCGATGCTCCCGGGATGGGCACGAGGCGGCGCGCCATGGCCGAGCCGTTCCCAAGCGTCCGTTGGTGGGACAGGAACGCGCCGAGCGTCGTGCGATTCAGGTGCGTGACGACGATGGTTGGGTCGAAGAAGAACCGGCCGCCGGCGCGCGTCAGCTCGTAATTGAACGTCAACTCCTCGGCCCCGAAGCGCACGGTTGGGAAGGGCGTCGATCCGACGAGGGCGGTGCGGCGGAAGCACACGTTGCACTGTGGAACGCCGGAAACCTCGCTTGCCGCTCGTCCGGCGGTGAATTCGTTGAACTCGCTCCAGTAGGCGGCGGTTCCGACGACGCTTGTGGGCGTGCCGTTCGCGACTGCTCCACCGACCGCGGCGTAGGATCCCGCGTCGTGGCGCGCGAGCAGTCGCCGCAGCCAATCGGGCGGTAGCCGACAATCGTGGTTGGTGATCGCGATGTACGGGGCGCTCGAGGCCGCGACCCCGATGTTCTGGGCTTCGGCCGGAAAGGTCCGCATCGGGGGAGCGATGACTCGAAGACGCGGGTAACGCTCGCGGAGACGCTCCGCCGTGCCGTCGCCGGTGCTTTCCACGACGATGATCTCGTACGGGTCTGCGAGATCCTGGGCGAGCAAGTCGTCGAGGCAGCCTTCGATCAACCGGCCGGGGCGGTAACAAGGTACCACGACCGAGACGAGTGGCGTCGACATCCGTCAGGTTCCGGTGCGCTCGGTGTATCGGGTAGCGATCTCCTCCGCCGAACCGACGACGCACGGCATCCCGGGCTCCAGGAGCAGCGCGC
>DAIQBH010000017.1:8276-48083 GCA_036781285.1 Thermodesulfobacteriota bacterium
CAGGAGATCGAGGCTGTGCGTGACGAGGATCACGGTCACCCCACGTTCCTGGAAGCCGGCGAGTCGCGCCTCGCACTTGCGTTGAAACGGGGCATCGCCGACCGACAGCACCTCGTCGACGAGGAGGATCTCCGGGTCGGAATCGGTCGCGATCGCGAAGGCCAGTCGCGCGACCATGCCCGAGGAATAGTTCTTCAGTGGGACGTCGATGAAGGCCGTGAGCTCCGCGAACTCGGCGATGGCGTCGATGCGGTCTCGTAGGTGGCGGCGCCGAAGGCCGAGCAGTGTCCCGTAGAGCTGGATGTTCTCACGGCCGGTCAGCTCAGTGTCGAACCCGGCACCGAGCTCGAGAAGCGGTGACAAGTTCCCCCGCACCTCGACCCGTCCTTTCGTCGGCGGCACGATGCCGGCGATGACCTTGAGGAGGGTGCTCTTGCCCGCTCCGTTCCTGCCGACGATGCCGAAGCTCTCTCCGGCCTGCACGCAAAAGGAGATGTCTCGTAACGGCCATAGCGTCTGGGTCGGGAACCGCTCGCCGCGAAGCCGCCGGATGGCGTACTCACGAACCGAGATGACGCGCTCGAGTTGGAGGTCATAGCGTACCGACAAGCCTTCGACGGCGATCCTGGTGAGCGACGGGTCGTACGGCATCGGGCTCGTCAGATGTAATCCACGAATCGGGCTTGATGACGGCGGAAGATCGTCCAACCGATTGCCGCCATGGCGGCTGCCTCGAACGTGGCGACGCTGACCGTCCAGAAGCTGGGCGCCGTGCCGGCGTAGATGGGAGTGCGGAATACGTCGACGAGGACGTACATCGGGTTCCACTGGAGGATCATCCGCGCGTTGGGCGACAAGACGTCGATCGGGTAGAAGATCGGCGTTCCGTAGAACCACGCGAGCAGCGCGGCTTCGTAGAAGTACCGCACGTCGCGGAAGAAGACGTTCAAGGTCGCGAGAGCGAGCGCGACGCCGAGCGTGAAGAGCGTGATCAGGAGCACGCCGTACGGCACCCACAGCATGGCCCACGTGATGTCCACGCGCATCACGAGAAGCATGCACAGCAGTGGGGCCAGGGAGAACACGAAGTTCACGAGGTTCGCGCCGACCGCCGCGAGTGGAAACATCTCCTTCGGGACCGCCACCTTCCGGATGAGCGAGCCGGAATCGACGACGCTCGCGAGACCTTGCGTCGAGCCGAGCGAGAACAAGTTCCAGGCGAGCAATCCGACGATCACGAACAACGGGTAGTTGGGGACCAGCGTCCCGAAGACCGCCGAGAACACGACGGACAAGATGACCATCGTGAGGAGCGGGTTCAGCATGGTCCACGCGAAGCCGAGGACGGAGCGCTTGTAGCGCTGCTTGATGGCGCGGGTGACGAGGTTGTGCAGCAGGTCGAAGTAGCGGCCCGGTGCGCCGGGTCCCGTCCATACCGGTGGGGTGCGGTCGTAGACGGCGGTGGTGACGTTGGCCCCTGGCATCGTACTCGCGTGCGGCGATCAGCCCCGCGTCAACGGCCGGTAGCGGATGCGATGCGGTTGCGACGCCTCGGCACCGAGACGCCGGCGCCGGTCGGCCTCGTAATCGGCGTAGTTGCCCTCGAACCACACGACGCGACTGTCGCCCTCGAAGGCCAACATGTGCGTTGCGATCCGGTCGAGAAACCAGCGATCGTGGCTGATGACGACGGCGCATCCCGCGAAGTCGAGCAGCGCGTCTTCGAGCGCGCGCAGGGTATCGACGTCGAGATCGTTTGTCGGCTCGTCGAGCAAGAGAACGTTGCCGCCGCGCTTCAGAAGCTTGGCGAGATGGAGGCGATTCCGCTCGCCTCCCGAGAGATCGCCGACTCGCTTCTGTTGGTCGCTGCCCTTGAAGTTGAACGACGTGACATACGCGCGCGATGCGACCTCGCGCCGGCCGATCTTGAGCTGGTCCTGGCCGTCGCTGATCTCTTCCCAGACCGTGTTCGTCGGGACGAGCGCGTCACGCGACTGGTCGACGTAGGCCATCTCGACGGTATCGCCGAGGCGGAGCGTGCCGGCGTCGGGCTGCTCGGCGCCGGTCATCATCCGGAAGAGCGTCGTCTTCCCTGCCCCATTGGGTCCGATGACGCCGACGATTCCGCCCGGGGGCAGGCTGAACGAAAGGTCGTCGATCAGCAGGCGATCGCCGTACGCTTTCCGGAGGTTCTTCGCCTCCACGACGAGATTCCCGAGGCGCGGGCCGGTCGGGATCGTGATCTCGGCGGTCGCGCGGCGCTGCTCGCTCTCCTCCGCGAGGAGCGCCTCGTACGCGTTGACGCGGGCCTTGCTCTTCGCCTGGCGGGCACGCGGAGCCATACGGACCCATTCGAGCTCACGGGCGAGCGTGCGCCGGCGCGCTGATTCCTGCTTTTCTTCGGCGGCGAGGCGGGCCTGCTTCTGGTCGAGCCAGGAGCTGTAGTTGCCTTCCCAGGGAATGCCGGCACCGCGATCGAGCTCGAGAATCCAGCCTGCCACGTTGTCGAGGAAGTAGCGATCGTGGGTGATCGCGACGACCGTACCCTTGTAGTCCTGGAGGTGGCGCTCGAGCCAGGCGACCGACTCGGCGTCGAGATGGTTCGTCGGTTCGTCGAGCAAGAGCAGATCGGGAGCCTGGAGCAAGAGGCGGCAGAGGGCGACGCGACGGCGCTCGCCGCCCGACAACGTAGCGACCTTGGCCTCACCCGGCGGGACGCGGAGCGCGTCCATCGCCATTTCGAGCGTCCGGTCGAGCTCCCAGCCGTTGGCGGCGTCGATGCCGTCCTGGAGGCGAGCCTGTTCCTCGATGAGACGCTCCATCTCGTCCGCATCCGAGACTTCGCCGAGCTTGGTGCTGACCTCCTCGAAGCGGTCCAGCAACGCGCGGGTCTCGGCGACACCCTCGGTGACGTTGCCGAGCACGTCCTTGTTCGGGTCGAGCACGGGCTCCTGCGACAGGTAGCCGACACGCGCGCCTTCGGCGGGCCACGCTTCGCCGAGAAAGTCCTTCTCGACCCCCGCCATGATCCGCAGCAGCGTGCTCTTGCCCGCCCCGTTGGATCCCAGGACCCCGATCTTGGCGCCGGGGAAGAAGGACAACCAGATGCCCTTCAGGACCTCCCGGTCTGGCGGATAGACCTTGCGGAGATCCTTCATCGTGTAAATGAATTGATGCGCCATCATCCCCCTCGCCGTCGTGGATCGTCCGCCGTTGGTATACGAGGGCGGGGTCGGCTTCAAACCAGCACGCGTCGTCTTCCGCGGCCGCGGCCTTCGGTGTACACGACGCCGCCATGGCCGCTCCGAAGTCGTCCCTGCATCGGATCGAGGGCGTCGCGCGCTGCCGTTGGGCGGGTGCTGACCCGCTGTATCTCGCGTACCACGACCACGAGTGGGGGCGACCGAATGCCGACGACACCCGCCTGTTCGAGAAGCTCGTTCTCGAAGGGTTTCAGTCCGGCCTCTCCTGGCTCACCATTCTCCGCAAACGCGAGCGCTTCCGGAAGGTGTTCCGTGGATTCGATCCAGCGAGCGTCGCGCGCTTCCGCGAACGTGACGTGGAACGCCTGCTCGCAGACGCCGGCATCGTTCGCCACCGTGGCAAGATCGAAGCGGCGATCCACAACGCCACGGCGGCGCGCGCAGTGCAGCGCGAGTTCGGGTCGCTCGCGGCGTATCTCTGGAGCTTCGCGCCGCATCCCGAGCGCTTGCGCGCGCCCCGGACGCTTCGTGCCGTTCCGTCGACGACGCCTGAATCGGCTCGACTCGCGGCGGACCTTCGCCGGCGCGGGTTCCGGTTCGTCGGCCCGACGACCGTGTACGCTTTCATGCAGGCCATGGGTTTCGTGAACGATCACGTCGTCGGGTGTGTCAGCCGGGATGCCTGCGTCGACGCGCGCCGCACGTTCCGAGCGCCTCTCCCGGCGGCCTGATCACCGGTCCGGCGCCTTCCCAGATCCCGGGACGGCCGGTATCGTCGGCCGATGCGCGACGTCCAGGCTGTCTTCCACCGCACGAAACAGGTCAGCATCTACCCGATCGAAGGCGATCGCTTTCTCATAGAGGCCACGCTCCAAGACGAGGTGCACGATGTGCACGTCGAGATCGAGATCCTGCATCCGACCCTCGAAATCGTCGCCGCCCGCTCGGAGGTTCGGAACGGACCGTTCACGGCCGTCTGCAACCTCACGCAGCCGAACATGGCCGGCCTCGTCGGGATGCGGGTGGCGCGCGGGTTCACCCAGGCGGCGCGGGCGGTCGTCGGTGGTGTGGGCGGCTGCCACCGCGTTTCCGAGCTACTCGTGGAGGTCGGCCAGGCCGCCTATCAACTGCATTTCGTACGCTTCTTCGGGAGCCTGCCCGCGGAGGTGCGGAACGCACCCGACGACCCGCCGGTTCGCCGTGAGGCCGTTCTCGGCGCGGTCCCCGGCATGCGAAACACGTGTTTTTCCTATGCGGACCAGAACGCGCCACTGATCGCCGAACGCGCGACGCCGCTGCGCTTGCGCGAGCAAAAGATGCCGACCCGCGTGTTGCCTTGAACGGGGACCGGCGTCGAACGCCGATCCCGCTCCAGGAAGTTGCGGGGGGAGGATTTGAACCTCCGACCTTCGGGTTATGAGCCCGACGAGCTACCGGACTGCTCCACCCCGCGTCACGGATGCCATGCAGCATCGCGAAGGAGGATGGGTGTACCGGCTCGTCAGCGCGCTGTCAACGCATCGCGCTGCGATGCGTGTGGGGTGAATGCGACCCGCTCAGTTGTCGAGCTGTCGGGTACCCTGACGGCCGCGGGCGGCGTGTACGTGAACGACGACACCTTGCCGACGGAGGCGCTGCATGCGGCGCGCCAGCGTCTTGAGCTCGGGACTGTTCCGCATGCCGCCCTCGAGCTCGATTGCGACGTGGACATCGCCCTGCTCACGTCGACCGAGCGTGGCGATCTGGTCACAGAGGTTCTCGAGATCGTATGGCGTCAGCGCCCCCGAGACGTACAGCCAACCGTCGCGCGTTGGTGCGGCCGCCGAAACCTGACCGCGTGCTTCCTGTGCAGCGTCCATCCTCCCACCTCCCAGCACCACGCGTGTAGTAATTCGATTGGGCATCGCTTTGCAATGCGGGATGCGTGACGCTTGCATGAAGCTTCGGCGTCGCGGACGTTTGCACTCCCCGTGCCATCGCCCCTGGCGACGGTTCTCCCGTGTCGATACGGCCGCGTGGACCGCACCCGCGCTACGGGCGGTACAGTCTTGGACGGTGCGCCGGGAAACTGACTGTCGCGGTGCGGCGAGAATCACGTCTCGCCCACACGAGGCATCTCTCGCCCGCCCCAGTCGGGCACAGCCGATCCGGGGCCACGCACGCGTTGGATCGTCGTGCTATCGGCCTCTAGTCGCGGGCCGCGCGCGGCCGCTTGGTGGACGGGCGCTGTGTCCTCGCGCGCCCGGTCGCCGCGCGACGCGCCGTGGTGGCGGCGCGATGCAGCGCGCCAATCTCACGCGGCGTGAGCGGCCGAAAATCGCCGAGCGGAAGCTTTCCGAGCTCGAGCGGGCCGATCGAGACGCGCTGGAGCTTCTCGGCGCGGTGGCCGATGGCCTCGCAGAGGCGGCGCACCAGATGGTTGCGGCCTTCGTGGACCGTCACCCGAAGCCACGTCTTGGTCGGGCGCCGCTCCTCGACCGTCACTGCGACCGGCTCCGTCGGGCCGTCGTCGAGACGAATGCCGCGCCGGAGCCGCGCGAGCGCCTTCTCGTCCGGCAGCCCGCTCACCTTCACCCGGTACGTGCGCGGCACGTGGTAGCGCGGGTGGGTGAGAATCGCAGCGAGGTCGCCGTCGTTGGTGAGGAGCACGAGGCCCGTCGACTGCACGTCGAGCCTGCCCACCGGGAAGAGGCGCGTGAGCCGATTCGGTAGCATCTGCACGACGGTCGGCCGGCCTTCGGGGTCACGGGTGGTCGTGACCACGCCCGTGGGCTTATGGATCATGATGTGGAGTGGGTCGCGGCGGGTCGGAAGCGCGCGGTCGTCGACGCGGATCTGGTCAGTCGGGAGTGCCCGAGTCCCCAGGGTCCTGATCGTCTTGCCGTTCACCGTCACCCGGCCGCTCGTGATCATCGCTTCCGCCGCTCGGCGGGAGCAGATCCCCGAGTCTGCCAGCAGCTTCTGCAGCCGTATGCCCTTCGTCCGGTCTGTCATCACCGCTCCACGTTTCTTCGCCGCCGACGGCTCCGGCCCCGACGCTCTCCGGCATCGCGCTCGCGACCTCGGCGAGTCCCGGCAGCGCCGCCAGGTCGCGCAAGCCGAACACTTCGAGGAATTGCCGGGTCGTTCCGTACAGCAATGGACGTCCGACGACCTCTTTTCGTCCCGTGATCTTCACGAGCTTGCGCGAAAGCAACGACGCGAGGACACTGTCGACGTCGACGCCGCGAATGGTCTCGATCTCGGCACGCGTGATCGGTTGCTTGTAGGCCACGATCGCCAGCGTCTCGAGCGTGGCGCGCGTCAGTCGCCACGGGCGTTGCTGGAACAGCCTGCGGACCCATTCGGCGTGTTCTGGTGAGGTGCGGAACTGGTGACCGCCCGCGACCTCCACGAGGCGGATACCGCGTCGATCGTTCTCGAGCCGGTCGGCGAGGGCTGCGAGCGCTGCTTTGATCTCGGCGCGTGACGGGCCCGCAACGACCTCCGAGATGCGCGCCAGTGTGATCGGTTCGGCGCAGGCGAAAAGCACGCTCTCCAGGATCCCGACCAACCGCTCGTCGACTTCGACCGGTGCTTCCTCGGCGAGCGGCTCGACGTCGTCGGCCGAATGCGCTGCCATCTCGGAGTCCGACGCATCCGGACTTGCAACCATGGATTCACCGGCTTGCGTCCCGTCGGTGGCCGTCGCGCTCGCTCCGTCTTCGGCGAGGCCGGGGGCGGGCTCGTCGCTCGCTACGGCTGCTTCTTGCTCCGGGAGGGCGTGCGCTTGCGTCTCGACGATCGCGCCCGCGTTGTCCTCGGACACGACGTTCCCCTCGGAATCTTCCTCGTCACCCTCGTACATCGTGTCTCCTTTTACGGCAGCTCACCGACCTGGGCCGCGCCGCTGATCCGCGGGAACAGCAGGATCTCGGCTCCGTCCTCTTCCTGGCGGGCGCGGACCGCCTGGCGCTTCACGAGCTCGAGCAGAGCCAGGAAGGTGGCGACCAACCGTCGTCGCGACGGAGCGCCCCCGAAGAGGTCCCGAAAGCGGAGCGGTCCATCGACCTCGAGCCGATGGACGATCACCTGCACGCACTCCTCGATCGAGATCTCCTCGTGGATCACCTCGTGGAAGCTCTCGCGAAGCGCGCGCTCCATCACCTCGCGGAACGCTTCGAGGAGGTCGGCGATGGTCACGTCGCGCAGACGGATACCCTCGCCCTCGTCGTTCTCCGGCGCCGCCGTCGAGCGCCGGAACACGTCGCGCTCGAGCACGGGCCGCTCGCCGAGTGCCACAGCCGCCTCGCGAAACCGTTGATACTCGATCAGCTGATGCACGAGATCGGCCCGCGGATCCTCGTCCGGCTCCTCGGCATCGTCCTCGGACGGCGGCAAGAGCATGCGTGATTTGATGTGCGTGAGCGTCGCCGCCATCACCAGATACTCTCCGGCAAGGTCGAGATTCATCGTCTCGAAGAGGTTCAGGTACTGGAGATACTCGTCGGTGATGCGGGCGACGGGGATGTCGTAGATGTCGACCTCTTCCTTCTTGATGAGGTGGAGGAGGAGGTCGAGCGGGCCTTCGAAAACCTCGAGCTTGACCCGATAGTTCATGTCCTCCCTCCGAGGCCGACGAGTCGCCGAACCTCCGCCATGGTCTCCGTGGCGACCGCGCGCGCGCGCCGGTTGCCCTGTGCGATCACGTCGCGGACGTCGTCGGGTCGGCTCGCGAGCGCCTGCCGGCGCTCCCGGATGGGGCCGAGCTCGGCTTCGGCCCGCGCGATCATGATCTGCTTGCAGTCGAGACAGCCGATCTCGGCGGTGCGGCATCCGTGCGCGGTGTACGCCAGCTCCTCGGGCGTGCAGTAGATCCGATGCAGCGTGTACGCGGGACAATCGTCGGGATCACCGGGGTCGTGCCGGCGGGCGCGCCGCGGATCGGTCATCATGCGCGAGAGTTTGGCCTTCACCTCGGCCGCGTCCTCGGCGAGGAATACGGCGTTGTTGTAGCTCTTACTCATCTTGCGGCCATCGAGGCCCGGAACGCGGGGCGCCGAGGCGAGCAAGGCTTGCGGCTCCGGGAACATCTCGCCGAAGACGTGATTGAAGCGCCGCGCGATCTCGCGCGTCAGCTCGACGTGAGGCACCTGGTCGGCGCCGACCGGTACCGTGGTCGCGCGATACATGAGGATGTCTGCGGCCTGGAGCACCGGGTATCCGAGAAAGCCGTACGTGGAGAGATCGCGGTCGGTGAGCTGCTGCTGCGTTTCCTTGTACGTGGGGACGCGCTCGAGCCATCCAAGCGGCGTGATCATCGACAGCAGGAGGTGCAGCTCCGCGTGCTCGGGTACGGCGGACTGAACGAAGATCGTGACGCGCTCGGGGTCGATGCCGCTCGCGAGCCAGTCCGTGACCATCTCGACGACGTTCGTCCCGAGGCCTTCGGTACGGTCGTAGTCGGTGGTCAGGGCATGCCAGTCGGCGACGAAGAAAAAGCACTCGTGGCTCGCCTGTACGTTGCGCCAGGTCGACAACGTTCCGAGCAGGTGCCCGAGGTGCAGGCGGCCCGTCGGACGCATGCCGCTCACGATCCGTGGCGTGGGCTTCACAGCAGCACCCGCATGACGAAGTCGATCGGCCCGTTGATGATGGAGCGCAGCGACCCCGTCATGATGAGTCCTACGAGGATCAGGAATCCGAAGGGCTCGATCGCTGCGACGAGGCGCGCCTGGGCGTACGGCAGGATCCCGGTCAGCACCCGTCCCCCGTCGAGCGGCGGCAGCGGCAGCAGGTTGAAGACGGCGAGACTCACGTTGATGATGACGCTCACCTGCGCCATTTGCGCGAGCGGCAGGGTCACGCCGAGCGTGAACGCCGTGGCGGTGGCCTCGGTGACGCCCTCGAGCTGGGCGGCCAGGAACCGGAAAAGCAACGCACTCGCGACCGCGAGGATGAGGTTGGTTCCCGGCCCGGCGAGCGCCACCCAGACCATGTCACGCTTCGGATTGCGCAGCTGGCCGTAGTCGACCGGGACCGGGCGGGCGTAGCCGAACACGGGAGCCCCGGCGAGTAGGAGCAAGCCCGGCATGAGCACGGTCCCGATCGGATCGATGTGGGGCAACGGGTTCAAGGTGAGCCGGCCGAGCCGTTGCGCGGTGTCGTCGCCGAGCCGGAGCGCCATTGCGCCGTGGGCGACCTCGTGAAAAATGACGGCCGCGAGAATGGGCAACGACCAGAGCGCCACCTGATGGATGGCGTCGGTGAGCTGGCCGGATTGCTCCATCGGTCGTACCTAACAAGGTCGGTTCGGAGGCGCAACGCGCTCATGGCGTGCGCGTGCTCGCGTTGCGAGGATGAAAGCGGCGGTGCACCTCGCGGAGCCGCCGCGGTGCCACGTGCGTGTAGATTTGCGTGGTCGCGACGTCGGCATGCCCGAGCATCGCTTGCACGGCGCGGAGGTCGGCGCCGCCGTCGAGCAGGTGCGTCGCGAACGCGTGCCGCAGGCTGTGCGGCGAGACGCGTGGATCGAGGCAGGCGCGGCGGAGGTGTTGCTTCAGGAGCTTCCATACGGCCTGGCGCGAGAGCGCCAGGCCCCGGTGAGAGAGGAACAGCTCGGGGCGGGCACGGTGACCGGCGGCGAGTGTCGGGCGGGCCAGCGCGAGGTAGTCGTCGAGCCGCGACCGCGCATGGCGCCCGAGGGGGACCACACGCTCGCGACTCCCCTTCCCCACTACGCGGACGCAGTTCGCGTCGAGATCGAGGTTGGGTTGGCGGAGCGCGATGACCTCCGAGACGCGGAGGCCGGCGCTGTAAAGGAGCTCGAGGAGAGCGCGGTCGCGACGGCCGAGCGGGGTGTCCGCGGCGGGCGTGTCGAGGAGGACCTGGACGTCCGCGCGATGGGGCGCCAGCGGTAGCGCCGCCGGCGCCCGGCGCATCGTCAGCTCGGCCGCGGGCGATACCGCGGCGACTCCTTCGAGGACGAGATAGCGCCCGAAGCCGCGCAGGGTTGCCGCGAGACGGGCGGCGCTCCGCGGCGCGAGTCCGCGCGCTCGTTCGGCGGCGAGAAACTCCTGGAGGAGCGCGGAGGTGAGGAGGGCCGCCCGCGCGACCTTCCCGTCCGCCCATTCGACGAACCGTCCCAGGTCGCGCGCGTACGCCGTGATCGTGTTCGGCGCGAGGCCGCGCTCGGCGGCGGCGTACGCGAGAAAGCGGTCGGTCCAGCGGTCGAGATCGGTGACCTGGTCCGTCCGCGGCGCCTCGAGCATCTAGGCCGCCGTCAACGCTTGCAGCTCGGCGGTGATCTGGTCGCACACCGTGTGGAGCCGCTCCGCGTCCGTGATTTTTCGTCCCTCGGCATCGGTCACGTAGAACACGTCGAGCACCTGGTGCGCCTGGGTCGTGATCTTGGCGAGATGGATGACGATGCCGAGCCGATGCAGCGCGTGGGTAATGGCGAACAGCACGCCGACGCGATCGCGCGTCACGACGTCGAGCACCGTGTAGTCCTGGGCGATGTCGTTGTCGACGATGATCTCGGGCGGCGCGGTGCTCGCGCCCGTCGGCTTCTCGAGGATGGACGGTCGTCCGGACGCTGCGACGAGGGCCACGACGTCCGCCTGGCCTCGGAGCACCTTCGTGAGCGTCTGCTGCACGCGCTCCCAGCGCTCCGGCTCGAGGACACGTTCCAGCTGGCCTTCGTGACCGATGCGGAACGTATCGATCGCGACGCCGCCACGTGAGGTCGTGATGCGGGCACCGACGATGTTCATGCCGTGCGCGGTGAGGACGCCCGCGATCATCGCGAAGAGTCCGGGACGGTCCGGCGTGCAGATCGTGAGCTCGCTGTACTCCGACTCGGGTACGTGGCGTACGGTCGACACGAAGAGATGCGGGTGTTCGGCGGCCGGTCGGATGCTCCACTCCTCGCGGAGGTGGTTCATGAGCTCGAAATGCGCGGGTACCTGCGCCTCCGGCGTCGTCGTGAGATAGCGCTCGGGCATGCTCGCGAGAAAGGCCTTGAATGCCGTCCGCCGCTCCGCCTCCACGAGCTCGGTGATGCGCTGGCGGATCCGTGCCGCGCGGCCGTGCTCGTCGTCTTCGACGTGCTGCCCTTGCTCGAAACGCGTCAGCGTCCGCATGTAGAGCTCGCCGAGCAGCATGTCGCGCCAGTTGTTCCACACCTTCGGGCCGACGGCGCGCATGTCCGCGAAGGTCATGACGTAGAGCATCTTCAGATTGTCGGCGCTGCCGACGGTCTTGGCGAACTCGGCGAGCAGCCCGGGATCGTGCGTGTCGCGGTGCTGCGCGAGGTGCGACATCAGCAGATGTTGCCGCACGAGGAACTCCCACTGCGAGATCTCGTCCTCGTTGAGGGGCAGCCGGATCGCGATGTCGCGCACCATGTCGGCGCCACGGGCCGAGTGGCCTTCGCCGTGGCCTTTCCCGATGTCGTGGAACAGGAGCGCCAGGAACAAGATCTCGTGGCGGTCGAGCTCGCGCATGACCTCCGTGAGAAGCGGCGCGGTCTGTTTGTGCTCGCCCCGACGCAGGCGTTCGAGCTCGCCGATGCCGCGTAGCGAGTGCTCGTCGACCGTATAGACGTGGTTCGGGTCGCGCTGGACGAGGCAGTCGATGCGCGAGAACTCTGGAAAGAGCGCGCACAGGAGCCCGACCCTGTGGATCTGTTGCAGCGTCTCCCAGACACCATGGTTCCACGCGAGGATGTCCAGGAACGGCCGGATGAACGCGGGATCGTTCCGTTGTGGCGTGTCGATGAGGCCGAGGTGCTCGCGGATCAGCCGCTGCGTTCCTTGCGTCATTTTCACGCCATGCCGTTGCGCGTCGCGGAACGCGGTCACCATCGTCGTGGGGTTGCGGCGGATGACGTCCAGGCCGTCGATCGAGAGCGTTCGGTTTATGATCCACACGCCCTCGCGAATCTCGCGGCCGATGACGCGGCCGATGAGGCGATACGGCGGTGGGCGCTCGGTGCAACGCTCGATGATGGTGTCGGAGAAGCGCCGAATGGTCGATGCGTGGGTGTAGTACGTCTTCATCAGGCGCTCGACGGGGCGGTTGCTCGCCTCGTCGCCGAAGCCGAGCTCCGGAGCCACCTTGTCCTGCCATTCGAACGTGAGATGGTCCTGGTGCGTTCCGGTGAGGAAATGCAGTGAGTTGCGGACTCGGAAGAGAAAGTCCTGAGACGCCTCGATCTCCGCCCGCTCGCGCTCACTGATGACGCCTTTCACGACGAGCGCCCGCATGTCCTTGACCTTGTACTTGACCTTCGCGAGCCACATCGCGGTGTGGATGTCGCGGAGCCCGCCGGCGCCCTCTTTGAGCTCCGGTTCGAGCAGGAACACCGAGTCGCCGAACTTGCGGTGACGGTCGCGGCTTTCGGCGAGCTTCTCGCGATAGAACCGCGCCGCGTTCTTCTTGAGCACGTCGCTCTCCATCGCCGATTCGAACTCGGCGTAGAGCGGTCGATCGCCGGCCAGGTAGCGTGCATCGAGCAGCGCCGTCTTGACCTTCAGGTCCTTCTGGGAGAGGCGCGTGCAGTCGGCGACGGTTCGGCTCGCGTGCCCGACGACGAGGCCGACGTCCCAGAGCGTGTAGAGGATCCGCTCGGCGACGGTCTCCACGTAGGCGTTGACCCGCCACGGGTACAGCACCAGCAGGTCGATGTCCGACGACGGGTTCAGCTCGACGCGGCCGTAGCCGCCCTGGGCGGCGACCGTGCAGCGATGGTCCAGGAGGACGTACTTCTCCGTGTACTCGGCGGTCGCCGATTCGAAGAGAAACACGATGAGGCGGTCGATCGCGCCGGTGTACGCCGCCACCACCGCGATCCCGCCTGCGCCGGCGCGATGCGCCTCGTAGAGCGTTGCCCGGACGTCGGCGAGGTACGCCTTGGCGATGGCCCCGAGATCCGCGCCGCCCGGATCGACCGGCGGTAGGGGTGGCACCGCGCGCAAGTAGGACTCGACCGCCGCGGTCGAGGGCGAGGAGACCGTCACCGTCACAGCGTCTTCGCGAGCCGCGCGTCGCTCAGGAAATCGGTGATGCCGAGGTACAGGCCCTCGGCGATGTCCTGCTGATATGCGGTCGACCCGAGCCGTTTGCCCTCGACGGGATGCGATAGGAAGGACGTCTCGATCAGCACGCACGGCATGTATGCCCCGACCAGCACGTAGAACGGCCCTTTCTTCACCCCGAGGTTGTGGACGTCGGTGTAGCGGGAGCGGAGGCGGGCGAGCACGCGCGAGTGCAGACGCTCGGCCAGGGCGTTCGACTCCTCCTCCTTCCCGGACTGCACCATGTCGCTCAAGATGAAGGAGAGGTCGCCGCGGCCGACGCGGACCGCGGGCCCGTTCTCCATCTTGGCGAGCCTGATCGTCGCGCGGTCGTTGGAGTTGTTGAGGGTGTAGGTCTCGATCCCCTGAAGCTCACCGCTGCGGTCGGCGTTGGCGTGGATCGAGATGAAGAGATCGGCGCTGTTGGCGTTCGCGAACGCGGTGCGCTCCGCGAGCGTTCGGGTCGTGTCGGTTTCCCGGGTAAGGAGCACCTTGGCGTTGGACGATTCCTCGAGGCGGCGCTTCAAGCGCTGCGCGATCGCGAGCACGACGTCCTTCTCGAGGATCCCGTCGACGCCTTGCGCGCCCGGATCGGCGCCGCCGTGGCCGGGATCGAGCACGATGCGCCACGGCCGGTTGTTGGGCTTGCCGGGCGCCGGATCGCTCGGCGTCGTCGCCTTCGCTTGTGCCTCGCTCCGCTTGGGCGGCTCGGCGGGCGGACGCTCTGCGCGGGGCGGTTCGCTCTTCGGTGCGGGCACGGGGACCGGGGCCGGTGCCGGCGCGACGGGCTCGGCTTTGGGCGGTTCGAGACGTGGTGCCGCCGCGACCGCGGCGGGCCGGGGGCCGTCGCCGGACTTCGCGACCGACTCGGAGGTCTTGGTGTCGGGGCTGCGGTGCGGCTCGCGTTTCGCCGGCTCGGCGATCACGGGTCCCGTCGCGGTCGGTTTCCCTGCGATGTCGATCACCACCCGCGGCGGGTCTTCGTACGCATCGACCGTGTGCTTGGTGATGCTCGCGAGGTCCAGTACGACGCGTGCGGTGCGGGCCGTGAACTGCCCGGTACGGATCTGCTGGAGGAGGCCGTTCTCGACGCCGATGGGGTCGGCCGCGCCACGCCCGAGCGTTGCGTTCGAAAAGTCGAGGACGACCCGCCGCTCGCTCTTGCGCGACGCTTCACCTGCGAGGACCCGCACCTCGAAGGGAACCGGCCGCGACAGCATGATGATGACGCGCGTCGAGCTGCCGTCCGCTTCGTAGCGCACGCGCTCGATCCTCCCCGGACGCGCCGGGGCCGCGTCGGCGAGCGCCGCTGCGAGCACGACCATGGCGACGGCGGGCGCCAGTACGCGCCACCCTGCGCGGCTACTCGTCGCCGTCACGATGGTCTCCGCCCCGCACGGCTTCCGCGAGCGCGTGCAGCTCGTTCAGTGCCTCGAGCGGTGTCATCCGCATGACGTCGATGCTTCGGAGGCGCGTCTCGACCGCCGAAGGCCGCGGCGCGAAGAGTCCGAGCTGCGTGCCGGCAACCGGTTCGGAAGCGGACGCCGCTCGCCCTTCTTCCGAAAGCAGCTCGCCGCGTTCGAGCGTCGCCAGCAACCCCCTCGCCCTCTCCACCACTGCGTCCGGCAAGCCCGCCAGTCGCGCTACTTCCACGCCATAGCTCCGGTTGGCCGGTCCTGCAACGATTCTGCGCAGGAAAATGACCTGGTCGTTCCACTCGCGGACGGCGACGGAGTAGTTGCGGACCCGCGGCCGTTGGCGGGCCAGCGTGGTCAGCTCGTAGTAATGCGTGGCGAACAGGGTCTTCGCCTGCGGCTCGCGGTCGTGCAGGTATTCCGCGACGGCCCATGCGATCGCGATGCCGTCGTACGTGCTGGTGCCCCGCCCGATCTCGTCGAGGATGACGAGGCTCCGGGGTCCGAGCTCGCGGAGGATGTTGGCGGTCTCGCGCATCTCGACCATGAAGGTCGAGTCCCCGGCGGCGAGATTGTCGGCGGCACCGACCCGCGTGAAGATGCGGTCGAGCACCCCGATCTTGGCCTCGCTCGCCGGCACGAAGCTGCCCATCTGGGCGAGGACGCAGATGAGGGCGACTTGCCGGAGGTACGTCGACTTTCCGGCCATGTTCGGGCCCGTGATGAGCAGGACCTGCTGCGTGCCGTCGAGTGTGCAGTCGTTCGGAACGAACGCCGTGCCGCCGAGCGTGGTTTCGATCACCGGATGGCGGCCATCGCGGATCGCGATCGTCTCTCCACGGTCGAGAACGGGCCGGACGTAGCCACGATCGTGCGCGAGGTCCGCGAGCGCGGCGAGCGTGTCGATCGTCGCGAGCGCGCGCGAGCTCTCGGCGAGCGCCCGCTGCGATCCGGCGACCTCGGTGACGAGCTCGGCGAAGAGCGCTGCCTCGAGCTGGCCGAGCCGCGCCTCGGCACCGAGCAGCTTCTGCTCCTGGTCTTTCAGCTCGGCGGTCACGAATCGCTCGGCGCCGGCGAGCGTCTGCTTGCGGATGTAGTCCGCCGGAACGAGCGCGAGGTTCGGCTTGGTCACCTCGATGCCGTACCCCGACACGCGGTTGTAGCGGACCTTCAGCGACGCGATGCCCGTTCGTTTGCGCTCGCGAGCCTCGAGCGCGACGACCCAGCCCTTGCCGTCGCGTGTGAGGCCGCGAAGCTCGTCGACCTCGGCGTGGGCGCCGTCGCGGATGACCGGGCCGGCGCGCACGGCGACAGGTGGCTCGTCGACGAGCATCGCCGCGATGCGCGCCTGGATGGCAGGCAACGGATCGAGGCTCGCCGCGATCTCGCCGAGGATGGCGTCGTGGCCGTGCACGCGATCCCGCAAGGCGCCGATCCGGGTGAGCGCAGCGGCGAGCCGCGACAGGTCGCGCGGGGTCGCGCTCGCCGTACCGATGCGGCCGACGAGACGCTCGAGGTCGCCCATGCCGACGAGCTGCGCGCGCACGTCGGCACGGAGCTCGACGTCGTCGACGAGGCGCGCGACTCCGTCCTGGCGGCGTGCGATCGCCGCCGGACTGGTGAGCGGCGCCAGCATCCAGCGGCGGAGGAGGCGGCTCCCCATCGGCGTCGCGGTGCGGTCGAGGACGTGCAGGAGCGAGCCCCGACGCTCGCCGCCGCTACCGTCGAGGAGGTTCAAGTTGGTCCGCGTGGTCTGGTCGAGTACGAGCGTATCGCGCGGACGGACGAGCTCGGGCGGTCGGAGGTGATCCAGCTTCCCGCGGAACGTGGCGCGGAGGTACGCGCGGAGACCACCGAGCGCGCCGAGCCCCGCGGGGCCGATCGCGTCCTGCGCGGTTCCACCGGCGGCCGCCCATTCCGCGGCCTCCGTGCCGTCGAACCATTCGGTGGGTGCGAGACTCCGGAAGACGTCGGGTGCCTGTGCGGTCAGGCGCGGCAGGGTCGCTTGGAGCTCCGGCGCGACGACCAGCTCCTTGGCGCCGAGACGCGCGAGCTCTTCGGCGACCGCATCGACGAGCTCGTCGTCGGCCAGCGGCGACGCGACGTCCCCCTTCCCGCTCCGTTCGGCCATGGCGGGCGCGAACTCCATCACCCGGACCTCGCCCGTCGAGAGGTCGCACGCCGTGAGCGCGTAGCTCGCGCCGTCCCGTGCCACGACGGCGAGAAAGCTCGCGCTCCGCGGATCGAGGTTCTCCTCCTCGAGCACGGTGCCGGGCGTGATGACCCGGACGACGTCGCGATCGACGAGGCCCTTGGCCCCCTTCGGGTCTTCGACCTGCTCGCAGATCGCGACCTTGCAGCCGGCGGCGAGGAGCTTCTGGATGTAGCCGTCGACGGCATGGAACGGGACGCCGCAGAGGGGGATCGGATTGGGATCGGACTTGTTCCGCGCCGTGAGCGTGATGTCGAGAATCGCCGACGCGCGCTGCGCGTCCTCGAAGAACATCTCGTAGAAGTCGCCGAGCCGGAACATCAACACGGCGTCGCGGTGCTGCTCCTTGAGGCGCAGGTACTGCGCCAGCATCGGCGTCAGCTTCACGCCCGTCCCTTCGACTACCGCCATGCGTGGGTGATCGCGCGCGTCAGATCTTTTTGCGCTTTTGGCTGAGGTAGTCGACGAGGAGGTACTCGCCGAGCCGGTCCGGACGGGTGTAGAGCGCGCGCCCGCGATTGATGCGCGTCATGCGCTCGACGAACGCGCGCAAGCTCGGGCTGTCATCGAGCATGAAGGTGTTGATCGTGATGCCCATGCGGGTGACGCGCTCGACCTCCTTCAACGTTTCCTGCGCGGCGC
This sequence comes from Thermodesulfobacteriota bacterium, assembly GCA_036781285.1. Lineage (GTDB taxonomy): Bacteria > Desulfobacterota > Binatia > UTPRO1 > UTPRO1 > UTPRO1. Next base: position 25,807 of record DAIQBH010000017.1, read on the forward strand.
GCATGCTGATGCCGCCGAAGCTGAGCGGCCATTCGCAGAAGAGCCGGCCCTTCTGGAAGTACGCGGTCGGCTGGCCGTCGGTGATCACGATGAAGTGCTGGTTCGTGCTGCGATGCCGGGCGAGTAGCTCCGCGCCGAGGCGGAGCCCGTCCTGTAGGTTGGTGAACGGGTCGCCCATGTTCCAGCTCGCCTCGGGCAGATCCTTCAGCTTGAGCTCGACGGCGCGGGTGAAGAAGCCGACGATCGCGAAGTAGTCGCGAGGGTACCGCGTGCGGATCAGGCTCTCCATCGCAAGCGCGACCTTCTTCGCGGCGGCGAAGCGCCCCTCCCAGCTCATCGACCAGCTCATGTCGAGGAGGAGGACCGTGGACGTGCTCGTCGCATCGTCGGCGTCGTAGATGCGGAAGTCGTTGGGGGCGATCCGGAGCGGCGACCCCGGACCCCGCGTCAGCGCTTCGCGAAGCGTACCGACGAGGTCGAGGTTCAGCGGGTCGCCGTGCTGATACGGCTTGCTCACCTCGGGGCGAATCGCGGCGGCGCCACGCTGCTCGTTCGCGTGCGAGCCGGGCCGGTCGCGGAGGAGCCCCTGATAGATGTCGCGAAGCGCGAGCTGGCCGATCTTTCGGACGCCCTTCGGCGAGAGCGCCATCTGTCCTTCGCGGTTCAGGAGGTAGCCGGACTCCTGGAGCATGGCCATCATCTGCCGGAGGTTCTCGAAATCCTGCGCGGTCTCGGCGCCGAGAAGGTCCCGGAGGTCCTGCGCGTCGACGCCGCCGAGGTCGCCGCTCATGAGGCTCTGCTCGAGCTGCCGGAGGCGCTCGATCGCCCGCATCATCTCGAGCGCGCGCTCGTAGTCGAGCGCGTCGGGGCCCGTGAACGACTGCCCGTGCTTCTTCTGGAACTCCTCGAGGCGTTGGATGTTCTCGAGCTCCTCGCGGAGATTCGCGTACTCGGTCGCGGCTTGTTCGTCCTCGAAGGGATAGTCTTCGAGGGCGCGGATGGCATCGGACAGCCCGGGCGGCAGACCGTCGAGAAACGCCTGCTTTGCCGCGAGGTCCGGGTTGTCGGGGCGCCGCTCGGCGAGCGTGTCACGCTCGAGGTCGAGGAGCTCGTCGAGCTTCCGGCGCATCTCGTCGAGCGCGTTCCGCATGTGGAAGTCGCGGTAGCGCTCGCGCATCTCGTTCCGTAGCTGCTCGAGGAGCTCGTCGAGCCCGATGACGCGCATTCCGGAGAAGTCGGCACCCTGGCGCAGGAGCCAGTCCATCGCCTGGCGCACGTCGTCCGTGTACGAGAGGTACTCGCCGAGCTTGCTGAAGATCTCGTCGGGATCGAGGCGAACGCGCTGTCGGCCGTCCCAGCGGGTGTAGCGGACGGTGAGCATCCTCAGCCCTTGTACACCGTCCTGCCACCGGCCCGCTCCTTGTTGAGCTTGCGGTGCACATGCAGCCCTTCGAGCACGAGCTCGCTCGCGGCGGCCATCAGCGCGGGACTTTCGAACGGGCCGAGGCTCGTGATCACCTCGCGGAGACCCGGGATGCCGCGGATGCCCTCCAGGTACTCGGCCGACGGCATGCGATCGGACACCTCGACGCCGCCACCGCTCTCGAAATACTCGATCACGCGCTTCAGCGAATCGACGGCGACCACGCGATCGAAGACTTTCAAGACCGCGCGGTTGGTGAGCCGATCGACCAGGTCGCTCGCCTTCTTCTCCTCGCCGGCGTACTCGAGCTCGATCTTGCCGGCCGTCGACGCCAGCACCGCGTGCAGGTCGGTCAGGCGCGGGACGATCTCGCGCTCGCCGCAGCGGACCGCACGCTTCTCGGCATTGGCGAGCACGCTTTCGTAGTTGTTGATGGTGACGCGGACGCTGACGCCCGACGCCTGATTGATCTCGTTCGACTCGCGCGCCTCCATCGTGAGCTGAGCGAGAAGCTCCTTGATGAAGCCCGGCACGCGCACCTCGCGACCCGACCGCTCGCGCGCCGGGACCTCCTGCTCCATGATCGCGATCTCGTCCTCGATGCGAGCGGGATAGTGGGTGCGGATCTGGGCGTCGAATCGATCTTTCAGCGGAGTGATGATGCGGCCGCGGCTCGTGTAGTCCTCGGGGTTGGCCGACGCGATGATGACGACGTCGAGCGGCAGCCGGATCTTGTAGCCTTTGATCTGGACGTCCTTCTCCTCCATCACGTTGAACAGCCCGACCTGGACCTTCTCCGTGAGGTCCGGGAGCTCGTTGATGGCGAAGATGCCGCGGTGGGTGCGCGGCACGAGGCCGTAGTGGATCGTTTCCTCGTCGGCGAGGTAGCGGCCTTCCGCCACCTTGATCGGGTCGATCTCGCCGATGAGATCCGCCATCGACACGTCGGGCGTCGCGAGCTTCTCGCCGTAGCGGCGGTCGCGTGGCAGCCACGTGATGGCGAGGGCGTCCCCCTCGATGGCCGCGCGCTGGCGGCAGCCGCGGCAGATCGGCGCGAACGGGTCGTCGTTGATCTCGCATCCCGCCACCGCGGGGACGACCGCGTCGAGGAGCTCGAGGAGGCCGCGCATGATGCGCGACTTCCCCTGTCCGCGCTCGCCCAGGAACACGATGTGATGGCCAGCGAGGACCGCGTTCTCGATGTCGGGGATCACTGACTCGTCGTACCCGATGATGCCGTTCAGGAGGGGCTCGCCCGCGGCGAGCTTGGCGAGGAGGTTGCGGCGCATCTCCTCTCGCACGGGGGCGACCTGGTATCCCGCTCGTCGCAGCTCGCCGACCGTACGTGCCTGCTCCATCAACCGTACCTCCCGGAAAGGTCAAAAAGCGCGCGCATTATACGCGTGCCCATCGCGGAGAAACAATCGAAACGGGCGCGTACGCGGTCATGCACGCGCGCGCGAAACGGGCTTGCTGGCTTCCGACACCATTGCAACAATGCTCGCCGCATGGGCGTGCATTGGCAGCGGATCGCGGTCCCGTTCGACTACCCCGTCTACTTCACTCGCGATGCCTTCGCGCCCGCCAATCGTGATCTGCTGGACGCGATCATGCGGAAGGAGCCGACGCGACGTCATCGGGTGCTGGTGGTGCTCGACGGCGGCGTGGCGGCCGCGGTGCCGGCGCTTCCGGATCGCATCGCGGCCTACGTCGACGCGCACGCCCGGCACCTGACGCTCGCCGCCCGACCGGTCGTCGTCGCTGGCGGCGAGGCGGCGAAGAACGACCCCGCGGCGTTGGAGGACCTGCAACGGCGAATGCACGCGCTCGGGATGGACCGGCAGAGCATCGTGGTCGTCGTCGGCGGCGGTGCCGTGCTCGACATGGTCGGCTACGCGGCGGCGACGACCCATCGGGGTATCCGCGTGGTGCGGTTGCCGACGACGGTGCTCGGGCAGAACGACTCGGGTGTGAGCGTCAAGAACGGAGTCAACGCCTTCGGCGCGAAGAATCTCCTCGGCACCTTCGCACCCCCCTTCGCCGTCGTGAACGACCGAGAGTTGCTCGCCACGCTTCCACGCCGCGATCTGATTGCCGGTATGGCGGAGGCGGTGAAGGTCGCGCTCGTCCGCGACGCGGCGTTCTTCGCCTGGAACGAGGTCAACGCCGCGGGACTCGCGGCCGGCGACCTGGACCTCGTCAGCGAGCAGATCGAGCGGAGCGCGCGCCTGCATTTGGCGCACATCGCGACCTCGGGGGATCCGTTCGAGCTCGGGAGCGCGCGGCCGCTCGACTTCGGCCATTGGGCCGCCCACAAGCTCGAGATCCTGAGCGAGCACCGCTTGCGGCACGGCGAGGCGGTCGCGATCGGGATGGCGCTCGACACCTGCTACGCGACCGAAGCGGGTCTTCTCGACGCCTCGAGCCGCGATCGTATCGTGACGTTGCTCGGCCGTCTCGGCTTGCCGCTCTGGGACGTCGCGCTCTGGCTCTGCGGACCCGATGAGCGCCCACGCCTGCTCGACGGTCTCGCCGAGTTCCGCGAGCACCTCGGGGGCGAGCTGACGGTCACGCTGCTCGACGCCATCGGGCACGGGGTCGAGGTGCACGAGATGCATCCGGACGCGATCCTCCGTGCGCTCGACTTCCTGGCGCACCGAGATGCCGGCCGGTGAGGCTCGCGACCCCGGGCACCCCGCAGCTCACGTACTGTACGAACATCCACCCGGGCGAGACGTGGCCCGAGGTCCGCACCGGTCTGCAGCGATCGGCGCCCGCGGTGCGGGACGCGGTCGCGCCCCTGGGCCGATTCGGAGTCGGCCTGCGCCTCGCGGCGGCCGCGGCCGACGCGCTGATGGCCCCCGGCGAGCTCGCCGCGTTGTGCCGGCTCCTCGACGAGCGCGGCCTCTACGTGTTCACCATCAACGGGTTTCCGTACGGCGCGTTCCACGGTACGCGCGTGAAGGAGTCCGTCTACGCCCCGGACTGGAGATCGCGCGAGCGCGAACGGTACAGCGCGGTGCTCGCCGAGATCCTCGCCGCGCTGCTGCCGGACGACTGCTCGTACGGCAGCGTCAGCACGGTCCCGGGCGCGTTTCGTCCGAGTGCCACGTCACCCGAGGCGCTCGACGTGATCGCGGAGGGGGTGGTCGCTCACGTCGCGACGCTCGTCGCGCTCGAGGAGCGCACCGGTTGTCGCATCCGTCTCGCGCTCGAGCCCGAGCCGTGGTGCGTGTTCGAGCGCGTCGCGGACACGGTCGCGTTTTTCGAGGCGCATCTCTTCTCGCCGCTTGCGGCCAGGCGACTCGGGAAGATCACGGGTCGTTCGGAGCCCGTGTGTGCCGCGGCGCTCCGGCGTCATCTCGGCGTCTGCTTCGACGCCTGCCACATGGCGGTCGAGTTCGAGGATCCCGAGGACGCGCTCGCCCGCTTCGCGGCGGCGGGAATCGATCTCGTGAAGGTCCAGATCAGTGCCGGGATGGTGGCCCGCTTCACGGGCGGGGACGATGCCGCGGTTCGGGCGGCGCTCGAGGCGTTCGCGGACGACGTGTATCTGCATCAGGTCGTGGAGCGTGGACCGGACGGCCTTCGACGCTGGCTCGACCTTCCGGATGCGCTCGCGGCGTACGCTGGGGGCGCCGGGACGCGCGAATGGCGCGTGCACTTCCATGTGCCGCTCTTCCGGAAGGCGCTCGGTGCGCTCGCGAGCACGCAGGGATGGGTCGGCGCCCTCTTGGCGGCGCTCCGTCGCGACGCCTACGCAGGACACCTCGAAGTCGAGACCTACACCTGGGGCGTGCTGCCGGAGGAGCATCGCGGCGAGCCCGTGGAGACCGCGATCGCCCGCGAGCTCGCGTGGGTGATGGAGCAGCTCGCATCGTGAGGTGGCGCACCGCGCTCCGGCTCGGGCGCATCTCGAACCTGCCGACGGTCTGGAGCAACGTCACCGCCGCGACCGTGCTCGCCGGGGCGGCCGCGCCGAGCGGCGGGATGGTCGCGCTCGCGGTCGCCTGCTCGTGCTTCTACGTCGGCGGCATGTTCCTGAACGATGCGTTCGATCGGGAACACGACGCGCGCCTGCGACCCGACCGGCCGATTCCCGCCGGTGCGGTCGGGACGAGCGAAGTTCTCGTCGTCGGCTTCGGCCTGCTCGCCGGAGGTCTCGTGCTTTGCGCGACGATCGCGCGCGCGGTTCGGCCCGACGCGGCGGGTGCCGCGATCGCGAGTGCGGCGGCCCTCGCGGCTGCGATCCTGCTCTACGACGTATGGCACAAGGGAAATCCCGTCGCCCCATTGCTCATGGGGCTCTGCCGCGTGTTCGTCTACGTCACGACCGCGGCAACGCTCACCGGAGCGGTGCCGTGGGCGGTCATCGCCGGGGCAATGATCATGCTTGCCTATCTGATCATGCTCACCGCGATCGCGCGTCACCCGGTCTTCGGCGCACGTCCGTCGTTCGTCGCTCTCTTGATCGCGGGGATTGCGCTCGTCGACGGCGCCGCGACGGCGCTCGCCGGGCGGCCGGAGCTCGCCCTGGCGTGCGTCGGCGCGTTCGCGCTCACGCTCCTGCTCCAGCGCTGGGTCGCCGGCACGTGAGCGTCCGTGCTAACCAGGTCGCATGACCGACTTGGACCACCGTCTTCGTGCGGCGGTCGCCGACCTTGCGAATGCCGATCGCTTCGCGACCGCGCTCGCCCTGGTACAACGGGAGCTCGGGGCCGCGATGGGGACGCTGCACCGCCTCGGCGACGACGGTCACCTCCATCTCGTCGCGGCGAGCCCCGGGATTCCGCCGCCGGTGCTCGAGGCGAGCCGCCGCATCCCGCTCGGGAAGGGCATCGCCGGGGAGGCTGCGGCAACGGGGAAGCCGGTCACGCTCTGTAACCTGCAAACGGACGCGAGCGGGGTGGCGCGGCCGGGTGCCAAGGCGACGGGTCTCGGCGGATCACTGTGCGTCCCGACTCTGGACGGTGACCGCGTGGTCGGCACGATCGGCATCGGCTGGATGGGTGAGCGCGCGATCAGCGACGACGAAACCGAGGCGCTGCTCGCCGCCGGTCGCGTCCTCGCGACGGCGCTCGACCGCGCTTAGCCCCAACCCAGTTCCTGCTAGCGGTCTTCGAACAGATGCGCGAGGACGAGGCCTTTCACGTCGGTTGCTGCGACCGTTTCCGGCACGAGCCCCGGCGCGCTGCTTGCGAAGAGCGGACCGGCGTTCGGATCGTCGGTTGGGCGCCCGTGTGAGCCGCGCACCAGGGTGGTGTCGAGCGGGATCACGTCCATCAAATAGCGGAAGCCGACGGCCTTCTTGGCGAGCGTCCAGCCGACCTTGACCTGCGGGAGCCAGAGCGTCGGGTCGAGGAAGAGCTCCACCGGGTCGTACCCGGGCTTCCGATGGATGTCGACGGTGCGGGCGTAGTCGGGAGCGCGCGCGTCGTCGAGCCAGAAATAGTAGCTGAACCAGCGGTCGGCCGCGGAGACGGCGACGAGCTCGCCCGAACGCTGGTGATCGAGGCCGGCGGCGCGCTTGCCGTCCGCGTCGAGCACGCGCTCGACGCCGTCGAGACCCGTGACGAGTCGCTGCACCTCGGCCACGCGTTCCGGGCGCCGCACGTACACGTGAGCGAGCTGATGATCGCTCACCGCGAACGCCTCCGAAGCGCCGGGATCCAGCATCTCGTGGCCGAGCTCGTCCTTCACCGCGAGGAGACCGGCCTCGCGTAGCGCGCGATTGACGTGCACGGCGTCGGACACGCGCGTGATCCCGTACTCGGAAAGCACGATGACGCGTGCGCCGTCGCGGGCGACGTGATCGATCAGCTCGCCGCAGACGGCGTCGATCTCCGCCAGGTCCCTCGCGACTCGCGGGTCGTCGGGACCGAGGCGTTGCAGGACGTAGTCGAGGTGCGGCAGGTACGCGAGCGTGAGGGTCGGACGCCGGGTGTCGTAGACGTGCCGGGTCGCGTCGGCGATCCACTTGGTCGCGCCGATGTCCGTCGCCGGCCCCCAGAAGCTGAAGAGCGGGAACGTCCCGAGCTTCGCCTGGAGTTCGTCGCGGAGCGCGAGCGGCGTGCTGTAGACGTCTGGGAGCTTCCGGCCGTCGGCGGGATAGATCGGGCGCGGCGTCACGGACCACGTCGCGCTGCTGTACATGTTGTACCACCAGAACATCTTCGCGCACGTGAAGTCCGGATCGCGGCGTGCGGCGGCGTCCCAGATCTTCTCGCCACCGACGAGGTGGTTCGACTGACGCCAGAACCAGACCTCGGCGAGGTCGCGAAAGTACCAACCGTTCGCGACGCAGCCGTGGTCGCGTGGCAGGGTGCCCGTCACGAGCGTGGACTGGACGCTGCACGTCACCGCCGGGAGCACGGTCGCGAGCGGCCGCATCGCGCCGGCGCGGACGAACGCCGTGAGATTGGGCGTGGCGTCTCCGAGCAACGCGGGCGTGAGCCCGACGACGTTCAGGACGACGGTGCGATGCACCTCAGCCCCGCCGGACCGAGTTGCCTTCGAAAGTGGCCGCGCTCGCGGGGGACGCGTCGTCCAGCGTGAGCCGGCCGCTCTGCGCGAAGAAAGCGATCGGGTTCCGCCAGGCGATCGTCTCGATGGTCGCGTCGTCGATGCCGACCGCGCGCATCGCCGTCACGGTTTTCGGGACCTTCAACGGGTCGCTGATGCCCCAGTCGGCCGCGCTGTTGATGATGATGCGGTCGCTCCCGTAGCGCTGCACCAGCGCGGCCATGCGCGGCTCGTCCATTTTCGAGCTCGGATAGATCGAATGGCCCGCCCAGCAGCCGGTCGCAAGGACCAGGGGGAGCGTCTCCTCGTTGTTGTGGTCGATGAGCACACGCTCCTCGGGAAACCCGGCCTCGCGAACGACGGCGAGGCTGCGCTCGGTGCCGCGCTTCTTGTCGCGATGAGGCGTGTGCACGAGCGCGGGGAGCTCGAAGCGGCGCGCGAGCTCGAGCTGCTCCGCGAAGCGGCGATCTTCCGCGGGAGTCTGCTCGTCGTAGCCGATCTCGCCGACCGCCACGACGCCGTCTTTCGCGAGGTAGCGCGGGAGGAGCGCCAGCACGCCGTCCGCGACCCGCTCGTCGTTCGCTTCCTTGGGGTTCAAGGCGAGCGTGCAGAAATGGCGAATGCCGAACTGGCTCGCGCGATAGGGCTCCCACCCGAGGAGCGAGCCGAAATAGTCCTCGAAGGTGCCGACGTGCGTGCGAGGTTGGCCGAGCCAGAAGGCCGGCTCGATCACGACCGTCACGCCCGCCGCCGCCATCGCCTCGTAGTCGGCGGTCGTGCCCGAGCTCATGTGGATGTGCGGGTCGCAGAGCTTCATGGCGTCGTGAGCAGCGCCAGGTCTGGCGCAACGGCGCGCCCGGCGGCGCGGCGTTCGGCAGCGTAGTCGTGCGCCATGCGGGCGAGCTCGGGCGTGCGGCGTGACACGAGGCCGAGGATACGCGCGAGCGCGACGCCGGTGAAGACGGCTTTCATCGCGAGCTGGGCGAAGCTCGGGTCGGGGAAATGCGCCGCGGGATACGGATTCTCGCAGGCGATCGCCTCGAACAGCGGTTGCGTGCTCGTCCGGCACGCGTCGAGGGCGATCGCGAGGAACCGGCCGGGGTCCGGGAGCAGCGGGAGCGTGCGCACCACCGCGGTGCGCTCGCGGAGAGCACCCGCGCGGTAACAGCCGTCGAGCCACGCGACTCGGGTCGGCGCGGGCATTCGCGCGCTCGCGCCAAGGAGCAGGAAGGCCCGACCCGCTTCGTCCCGGCCCCAGCTCCCGATCGACCACGATAGCCCGCGGTCGTCGGCGATCGAGGCGTCACCGCCGACCGGCGCGGTGCCGAATCGGCGGCCGGCGGCGGCGAAGACAATCTCGAAGCGCACGGGATCGTACGGCGTCGCCGCATCGACCGTGCTTTCGGTCGCGAGCGCCGCGGCGGCTTCCGAACCGAGAATGCCACGCAAGGTCGTGAGCGCGTCGCTCACGGATCGTCAGGCGGGTTGGCCGACCTCGCGCTCGTTCTCGGGGACCGGCTTGCCGTCGACGCGAAGCTTCAACTCCTTGCCGACCTTGAAGAAAGGGACCCGTTTCGCGGCGACCGGGACTACGGCGCCCGTCTTGGGATTCCGTCCCTCGCGCGCCTGCCGATGCTTCACGACGAAGCTGCCGAAGCCGCGGATCTCGATGCGCTCGCCGCGCGACAGCGCCTCGGTCATGCTGTCGAAGACCGCGTTGACGATGACCTCCGCATCACGCCCCGAGAAGCGCGGGTAGATCTTCACGACTTCGTCGATCAGGTCTCGTTTGGTCATGGAACCGCTCCCCGGTGCCGGATTCGTCGTCATGGTCCCTCCTCGACTTCAGCGTAGAAACGGGCCGTCGTACACGATCTGGAGTCCGAACGGCCGGTAGGACGAGAACGGGCCCGTTGGGACGAAGTTGAACAGCAAGCGGAACCACCATGGCTCGCGGCTCGAGCGTGCGTGCGTGACGCGCGGCTCGCCCTCGATTCCGGCCTTCTCAGCCGCGAGGTCGAGCGCGTCCTCGAAGCCACCGAGCACGTCGACGAGGCCGGCCACCTTGGCCTGCTCGCCGGAGAAGATACGACCGTCCGCCACCGCCCGCACCTGATCCTTGTCCATGCCGCGGCCCGCGGCGACGGCGGTGATGAACTGGGTATGGACGTTGTCGATCATCTCCTGGAAGAGCCCGCGCTCGGCGTCGGTCATCGGCCGGACGATCGAGCCCATGTCCTTGTAGGAACCCGCCTTGATGATCTCGGGATGGACGCCGAGTTTCTGGAGCAGTCCCTCGACGTTCCCGAGCTCCATGATGACGCCGATCGAGCCGGTGAGCGTACCGGGGTTGGCGACGATCGTGTCGCACGCGCTCGCGATGTAGTAGCCGCCGGACGCGGCCACGCCGCCCATCGAGGCGACGACGGGCTTTTCTTCGCGGAGCTGGCGGATCGCGTCGTAGATCTCCTGCGAGGGCGCGACCCCGCCTCCCGGCGACTCGATCCGCACCACGACCGCCTTCACGGTGGCGCTCTTCTCGAAGCTCTTGAGCGCCTCGACGACGTCTTCGCTCTCGCTGATGACGCCCTTCACCTCCACGACGCCGATCTTGGAGCCGAGCGCCGTGATGCTGTCGAGGTTGCCGCCGTTGCTGACCGTGAGCGCGAAGACGGCAGCGAAGAACACCAGCACGACGATGGAGAGCACCATCAATCCGCGCACGATGGGATGCCCTTGCGCCATGGCCGTGGGGACGCTGGTCGGTTACTTCGACTTGTCGTCGCGATCCAGGCGCAGCTCTTCGGTCAGGATGTCCTCGAAGGAGAACTTCGAGTTCTCGCGTTCGCGACGGAGGTAGCTGTCGACTTCGTCGCGCTCTTCGCTGCGCTTGAGGGCTTTGATGCTGAGCCCGATGCGCCGCTCGCGCGGATCGACGTTCGTGACCTCGGCCTCCACGCTGTCGCCGACGTTGAAGAGCTGCGACGGCTTGTCGACGCGCTCCGTGGAGAGCTGGCTCACGTGGATGAGGCCTTCGAGGCCCTCCTCGAGCTCCACGAAGACGCCGAAGTCGGTGACGCTGGTGACCGTGCCGCTCACCTTGCCGCCCACCGGATAGCGCGACGGCATCGCATTCCACGGATCTTCCTGGAGCTGCTTGATGCCGAGGGAGATGCGTTCGTTCTCGACGTCGATCGCGAGCACGACCGCCTCGACGTCGTCGCCCTTCTTGAACAGGTCGGACGGGTGCTTGAGCTTCTTGGTCCAGTGGATGTCGGAAACGTGCACCAGGCCGTCGATGCCTTCGTCGACGCCGACGAAGACACCGAAGTCGGTGATGCTCTTGACCTTGCCCTGGATGTGGCTGCCGATCGGGTGATTGATCTTCACCATCTCCCAGGGGTTGGGCTCGGCCTGCTTCAGGCCGAGGGAGATGCGGCGATTCGCCGGGTCGACGTCGAGGACGACCACGTCGACCTCGTCACCGGGGTTCAGGACCTTCGACGGATGGCTCACCCGCCGCGTCCACGACATCTCGGAGACGTGGATCAGACCCTCGACGCCCTTCTCGAGCTCGATGAAGGCGCCGTAGTCGGTGAGGCTGACGACCTTGCCGCGCACCTTCTGGCCCGGGTTGAAGCGCTCGTGGACGGTGTGCCAGGGGTCGGGAAGGATCTGCTTCATGCCGAGCGACACGCGCTCGCGCTCGGGATCGTACTTCAGCACGACCACGCGGACCTTGTCGCCGACGTTCAGCACTTCGGACGGATGGCCGATGCGACCCCACGACATGTCGGTGATGTGCAGGAGGCCGTCGATGCCGCCGAGATCGACGAACGCGCCGTAGTCGGTGATGTTCTTCACGGTGCCTTCGAGGATGACGCCTTCCTCGAGCACCTTGAGCGTCTCACCCTTCAGCGACATGCGCTCGCGCTCCATGACGGCGCGGCGCGAGACCACGACGTTGCCGCGCGAGCGGTTGAACTTGAGGATCGAGAAGCGGGTGCGCTGGCCGATGAAGCGATCGAGGTTGCGCGCGGGTCGGAGGTCGGCGTGCGAGCCCGGTAGGAACGCGGCGACGCCGATATCGACCTTCAAGCCGCCCTTCACCTTGCCGACGATGGTGCCTTCGACGGCGCCTTGCGCCTCGAACGCCTGCTCGATGTCCTTCCACACGCGGAGCTGCTCGGCCTTCTGTCGCGAGAGGACGATGCCGCCATCCTCGGACTCGGAGGCCTCGAAGTAGACGTCGATCTCGTCGCCTTCTTTGACCGCGACGGTGCCGTCGCGATCACGAAACTCGTGGATGCCGATCTGTCCTTCGCTCTTGTAACCGATGTCGACGGTGACGTGGTCACGCGCCACGAGCACGACGCGTCCCTTGACGATCTCCCCAGGTCGGACTGCACGCATGCTCTGCTCGAATAGGTGGCCGAAATCGTCTCCGCCTCCGGCTCCACCTGCGTGCAATTCGTGATTGTCCTCGGTCATCAACTGCTCACCCCCTGGGATTTGAAATCTGTCTGCCGCGCGAGAGCCACCCTCCTTAGCGCCCCCCTCTTGGAAGTTCAAGCCTTTGCGCGCTCCAGGACTCGCCGGAAGAGGTCGTCGGCGACCTCCTCGGCGGTCAGGCTGGTGGTGTCCACGGTCACCGCATCGGGGGCGGCACGGAGGGGGGCATGAGCCCGCTCGGAATCCCTGAGGTCCCGGGCCTCGATGTCGTGCTGAATCGCAGGGAGATCGCCGTCTCCGGCCCCGATCTCGCGCGCGCGGCGCCGCGCACGTTCGCCGGCGCTCGCGGTGACGAAGAATTTGCAGTCGGCGCTCGGGAAAACCACGGTACCGATGTCACGTCCGTCCATGACGATGCCCCCGGCGACGCCAAGGTGACGCTGCCGCTCGACCAGGCGGGTCCGGACCTCCGGAATCGCCGCCACGCGCGACGCCCATTCACTCGCCAGCGGGGTTCGGATCTCCTCGGTGACGTCGCGACCCTCGAGTACCATGCGCTGCCCCGTCGGGTCGGGAACGAGCGTGAAGTCGAGGGTTTCGACGAGTGCCCCGAGGGCCGGCGCATCCGCTGCGTCGATGCCGCGCTCGCGTGCCGCGAGGCCGACGACGCGATACATCGCGCCGCTGTCGACGTAGGTGTAGCCGAGCCGGCGGGCGAGAGTACGCGCGAGCGTGCTCTTGCCCGCGCCCGCAGGTCCGTCGATCGCGATCACGAGACGGCGGTCGCTCGTCATGGTCTCCTCGCGACGCTCACGCGCCCGCGGCGCGGGCGAGAAGCGCGTAGAAGCCGGGAAAGGACACCTCGGCGCATCCGGGATCGTCGATCACGACCGGGGCGCGGCCGACCAGTCCCGCGATCGCCGCCGCCATTGCGATACGGTGATCGTCATGGGGATCGACGCGCGCGCCACCGAGCGCGGCGGCGCCCGTGACCACGAGGCCGTCGGGCAATTCCTCGACGGCGACGCCGAGGTCGCGCAACATCCGGGCCATCACCGCCACGCGATCGCTCTCCTTCACTCGCAGCTCGGCGGCGTCACGGATTTCCGTCGTGCCCTCCGCGCAGGCCGCTGCGATGCAGAGGATCGGGAACTCGTCGATGCTGCGCACCAGGAGGTCGCCGTCGATGCGGACCGCGCGGAGCGCGCGATGACGGACGATCACCGAGCCGACCGGCTCGGCGCCCTGCCCCGTCGGTACGACGTCGATCGCGGCGCCCATCGCGGCGAGCGCGTCGAGGAGTCCCGTCCGCGTCGGATTCAAGCCGACGCCGGTCAGCGTGAGCTCCGATCCCGGTACGAGGGTCGCTGCGACGATCAAGAACGCGGCGGACGAGAAGTCGCCCGGTAACGTCACCGGGACGCCGTGCAGCTCCTGGGGGCCGTCGAGCGCGACCCAACACTCCTCCCCGCTGAGCGACACGCCGAAATCGCGGAGCATGCGCTCGGTGTGGTCGCGCGATCGCACCGGCTCGTCGACGCGCGTCGTGCCCGGCGCTTGCAAGCCGGCGAGGAGGATGGCCGACTTCACTTGCGCGCTCGCGACCGCGAGCGTGTGCGTCGCGCCGTGGAGCGCGCGGCCTTCGATGCGGAGCGGTGCCCGGCCGTCCCCCGGCTCGCTCGTGATGGCCGCGCCCATACGGCCGAGCGGCTCGATCACGCGGCGCATCGGCCGGCGCATGAGGGAGGCGTCGCCGACCAGCCGGCTCGTGAACGGCCGACCGGCGAGGACGCCCGCCAGGAGCCGCATGGTCGTCCCGGAGTTCTCGCAGTCGATCGCGTCTTCTGCCGCGCGGAGGCCGGCGAAGCCCCGCCCGTCTACTCGCAGCGTCTCGCCCTGCTCGTCGATCGCGACCCCGAGCGCGCGGCAGGCGGCGAGCGTCGCGCGGTTGTCGCGCCCGCCCTGGAAGCCCGTGATCGTCGTCGTGCCTCGGGCGATCGCGCCGAAGAGGAGCGCGCGGTGCGCGATCGACTTGTCGCTCGGGACGGTGAACGTGCCGGAAAGGCCGCGCGTGGCCGGTGGGATCGTGATCGTGCTCATGCGGCGCCTCGTCGTCGCGGCGCGGCCGGGTCGAGCTTCCGCCGCGCGGTCGAGGCGCGCCGGAGCTCCGCTTCGATCGCCTCCGGATCGCCCGCGTCGACCGCGGCGCGCAGGCGCTCGAGGGTCGTCGAGAAGCGGTCGAGGGCGGCCAACATCGCGGTGCGGTTCGCGAGGAGGATGTCGCGCCAGACGACCGACGAGCCTTTCGCGATGCGCGTCACGTCGCGAAATCCCGTGCCGGCATAGGCGAGCGCCCGACCCCCCGCCTCGCTCTCGTTCGCGGCGTTCACGAGCGCCGTCGCGAGGCTCTGCGGCAGGTGGCTGACGAGCGCATACAGGCGATCGTGCCGGCGCGCCGGCAGCGCCTCGACGCGCATGCCGACCGCGCGCCAGAGTGCGAGGACGCGACGCCGGGCCGCGGGTGCCGTACGTGTCGTCGGTGTCAGGATGCAGCGCCGCCCCTCGAAGAGATCGGCGTCGGCTGCTGCCGCACCGGTGCGATCGAGGCCGGCGATCGGATGGCTGCCGCAGAAGCGTCGTGCGGTCGTCCCGAGCGCGCGCTCGACGTCGGCGACGACCGAGGCCTTCACGCTGCCGGCGTCGGTGACGACCGCGTCGGCGGCCAGCGTTCGCGCGAGCGTCGCGATCAACGGCGCGATCGTCCCCACGGGCGTCGCGACGACGACGAGATCGACGTCGCGCGTCGCCCGGACCGGATCGTGCTCGGCGCGATCGATCGCGCCGCGCCGGCGCGCGATCCGCAAATTTTCCGCGGATCGTCCGAGCCCGACGACCTCGCCGACCAGCCCGCGCTCGCGCAGAGCCAGGCCGAGCGACGCGCCGATCAGGCCGACCCCGGCGATCAGCAGCCGGTCGGCGACGCGCGTCACGGTGCGGCCGTGTCCAGGACCGCCGCGAGCGACTCGGCGAAGCGCTGGTTCTCGGCAGGAGTGCCGACCGTGACGCGAAGATGGCGCGGGAAGCCGTACACGTCCATCGGGCGTACGATGACCCCGCGCCGGAGCAATGCCTCGTAGACCTTCGCGCCGTCGCCGACGTCGACGAGCAGGAAGTTCGCCCAGCTCGGAACGTACGGGCGGCCGAGTCGCTCGCAGACGCCGCGAAGGTACGCGAGACCTTCGCGGTTGTTCGCGCGGGTGCGCTCGACGTGCTCCTGGTCGTCGAGCGCCGCGAGCGCCGCGACCTGCGCCAGCGAGTTGACGTTGAACGGCTGGCGGATGCGATGGAGGATCTCCACGACCTCGAGCGGCGCTACGCCGTAGCCCACACGGAGCCCGGCGAGGCCGTAGATCTTCGAGAACGTCCGCAGTGTGAGCAGCAGGCGGTCGCGACGCTGGTATGCCAGCGAGTCGGGATAGTCGGGATCCTCGACGTAGTCGGCGTAGGCGTCGTCGGCGATCACGAGCACGTGCGGCGGAACGCTCTCGAGGAAGTCCTCGAAGGCGTCGCGCTTGTAGATCGTTCCGGTCGGGTTGTTCGGGTTCGCCAGGAAGACGAGCCGGGTCGCCGGTCCGATCGCCGCTTTGATCGCTTCGAGGTCGTGGGTGAAGCGCCGGAGCGGCACTCGGCGCGGGATCGCGCCCGACGCCTGCACCACCATCTGGTAGATGACGAAGGCCTGGTCGGCCATGACGGCCTCGTCGCCCGGCCGCAGGAACGCGCGCACCGCGAGCTCGATGATGTCGTTCGAGCCGTTCCCGAGGATGATCGCGTCCGCCGAGACGCCGATGCGCTTCGCGAGCGCCTGCCGCAGGTAGAACCCGCTGCCGTCGGGGTAGCGATGCAGCGAGGACAGGACGTCGGCGATCGCCGCGATCGCGCGTGGCGACGGGCCGAACGGGTTCTCGTTCGACGCGAGCTTGATCGACCCCGTGATGCCGTACTCGCGCTCGAGCTCCTCGAGGGGCATGCCTGGTGGATATGGCGCCAGCCGCTGGATCCATTCGGGGACGAGGTCTTTGACGTCGAGAATCGTGTCGCGCGTGCTCATCGGGTCCCCTTCACGCCGCCGGGTACGATCCGAGGATCTTGAGCGACGTGGTGAGCGGCCGCATACGGGCGAGCGCTCGCTTCACGCGCGCGTCGGAGCGGTGGCCGCGAAGATCGAGAAAGAAGACGTACTCCCACGGACGGCCGCGAAGTGGGCGCGATTCGATCTTGTGCAGGCTGACGCCCGCGGATGCGAGCGGTTGCAGCAGCTTCGCGAGGACACCGACCTCGTCCTTCACCGTGCAGACGACCGACGTCTTGTCGTCCCCGGACGCGCTCTCCGCGTCGCGGTGCCCGAGCACGAAGAAGCGCGTGGCGTTCGCGACTTCGTCTTGGATGCGCGCCGCGAGCACCTGGAGCTTGGCGCGCTCGGCCGCCATGCGGCTCGCGATCGCCGCGGTCGTGGGGTCCTCGGCCGCGAGGTCGGCGGCGCGGCTCGTGCTTGCGACCGCGTCCAGCTCGGCGTGCGGGAGATGCGTGGCGAGCCAGCGCCGGCACTGCGCGAGCCCTTGGGGATGCGACAGCACGCGGCGGATCGTCGACCAATCGGTCGCGGTGCCGAGCAGGCACTGCTCCACGTCGAGGCGCACCTCACCCGTGATCCGGAGGGGAGAGTCCACGAGGAGGTCCAAGGTCGACGTCACCGCGCCCTCGGTCGAGTTCTCGACCGGCACCACGCCGAAGTCCACGCGCCGCTGCTCGACCTCGGTGAAGATCGCGGCGATCGACTCGGACGGAACGAGGGTGGCGGCCGCGCCGAAGACCTCGCGGGCGGCGGCGTGGGTGAAGGTACCTTCCGGCCCGAGAAAGGCGACGCGGACGCGCGCTTCGAGCGCACGCGAGGCGGAGATGATCTCGCGAAAGATGGCGCGGACGACGTCGTCGCCGAGCGGACCTTTGTTGAGCGCGCGCAGCCGCTGGTAAATGCGCTTCTCGCGGCTCGGAACCCAGAATCCGTCGGCACGGCCGGCGTTGCCGTTGGCGGCCTTCCGTCGGCCGATCCGCTGCGCGAGGCGCGCGCGGGTGCTGAGGAGGCCGAGGATGCGCTCGTCGATGCGGTCGATCTCGGCGCGGGCGCGGTCGAGCAGCGGATCGGCGGCCACGGCACGCGCCGGCGGCTGCGCCGCAACGCGCTTCGCGGTGCCGTGAGCGCTGCGCGTCTTGTCCCGCGCGGATGTTCGCGTCCTGGCCTTGTCTGCCACGCTGGTCGCGTCCTTCAGAACCGCGAGAGCTACCGTACGGCCCTCGGCTTTGCAATTCGCCGCGCCGTCCGCGGGCGGCGCGGCGCGGGGGACGTGTCGACGTGGCCACCGAGCCGACGGAACCGGTCGTAGCGACGGCGAACGAGTGTCGCGGGCGCGATGCGTCGGAGCTCGCCGAGCGCGTGAACGACGGCACGCTCGACCGCCTCGCCCGCGCGCCGAGGATTGCGGTGCGCGCCACCGGCGGGCTCGGGCACCAAGGCGTCGACGACGCCGGAGGCGAGGAGATCGCGCGCCGTCAGGCGCAGCGCTTCGGCGGCGCGCGCGATGCTCTCGGGCGCACGGTCGCGATAGAGGATCGCCGCGCATCCCTCGGGCGAGATCACCGAGTAGCACGCGTACTCCAGCATCAGTACGCGATCCGCCACGGCGAGCGCGAGCGCGCCGCCGCTGCCGCCCTCGCCGATGACGACGCTCACGACCGGCACGGTCAGCGTGGTCATGGTGCGCATCGTGTGCGCGATCGCCTCCGCTTGCCCGCGCTCCTCGGCGCCGACGCCCGGATACGCTCCCTGCGTGTCGACGAGCGTGAGGATCGGGATGCGGAGGCGCTCGGCGAGGCGGAACACGCGCATCGCTTTTCGGTATCCTTCCGGATTCGCCATGCCGAAGTTCCGCTGGACGCGCTCGGCGGTCGTGTGGCCGCGCTGCTGACCCACGATCGCGAGCGGATGCCCGTGGCATCGCCCGATCCCGGCGACGATCGCCGGGTCGTCGCCGAAGACGCGATCCCCGTGGAGCTCGAAGAACTCGCGGCAGAGCCGGCCGATGTAGTCGAGCGCCTGCGGCCGATCGACGTGACGCGCCAGCTGCACGCGCTCCCATGCGCTCAGCGACCGATACACCTCGCGTTCGAGGCGGCGGCGCGCGTGCCCCAGCTGCCGGAGCTCGCGTGTGACGGCCGGCCCTCGCACCCCGGAGGTGCGGAGCGCGACGACACGTGCGTCTAGCGCGGCGAGAGGGCGCTCGAAGTCGAGGTAGGTGACGGACACGGGGACGTGAGCCAGGCGGCGGCGCGGGCCGAGACGGCCGCGGCGTCGCGATCGGGGTGGAACCAGACGACGGTCGGATCGGAGCGCCACCAAGTCATCTGGCGTTTGGCGAGACGGCGGGTCGCGCGTGTGAAGGCGTCGAACGCGGCCTCGAATGCGGCCTCGCCGCGGAGGTATGCGCCCATCTCGCGGTAGCCGACGCTGTCGAGCGGCGGGAGCTCCGGGCCGAAGCCGCGAGCCCAGAGCGCGCGGATCTCGTCGAGAAGGCCGGCGTCGATCATGGCGTGCGCGCGGGCGGTGATACGCGCGGCGAGCTCCTCGCGTGACCGCGTGCAGCCGAGGACCAGCATCTCGACGTCGCCATGCCCGAATCCATGGTCGCGCTGCCAGTGGCTGATGGGCCGACCGGTGAGGCGCAGCACCTCGAGCGCGCGTACGAGTCGAACCGTGTCGCGTGGGTGCAGGCGCGCGGCGGCGTCGGCATCGACCGCGAGGAGGTCGCGGTGCAGCGTGCCATCGCCGAGGACGCGCTCGCGCTCGTAGAGCGCGGCGCGGAGCTCGGCATCGGCCGACGGACCTTCGAAGAGCCCATGACGCAGGGCGCGGACGTAGAGCCCGGTGCCGCCGCAGACGATCAGCGGATGTCCGCGGTCGGTGCTCGTGGCGATCGCGTCGAGCGCGAGGGCGCGGAACCGCGCCGCGTCGAAGCGCTCGTCGGGATCGGCGACGTCGAGCAGATGGTGCGGGACACGGGCGCGATCTTCGGGGCTGGGTTTGGCGGTGCCGACGTCGAGGCCGCGATAGATCTGTCGCGAGTCGGCGCTCACGATCTCGCCACCGAGGCGCTCGGCGAGCGCGAGCGCGAGCGCGCTCTTGCCGACCGCCGTCGGGCCGACGATCGCGACGACGCGGGGCCGGGTCATCGGCCGAACATCCGTTCGATCTGTCCGCGTGAGAACTCCACCGAAACCGGCCGGCCGTGCGGACAGTTGCTTCCGTAGGCGAGCGCATCGAGATCGGTGAGGAGCCGGGTCACCTCGCCCGTCGTGAGACCGCGACCCACGCGAATCACGCTGTGGCAGGCGATGCGCCCGAGGACGGTTTCGATGGCTTCCTCCGCGCTCAGGTGCGAGCCGACCGCGGCGAGACCGTCGGCGAGGTCCTCGAGGAGGAGTCGCGGGTCGTCGTGTCCGAGGAGCGCCGGGACGGCGCGTACGACGAACGCATGCTCGCCGAACGGCTCGATCTCGAAGCCGAGCGCGGCGAGATCAGCGAGGCGCGACTGTACGGCTTCGCTCTGGCCCGGATCGAGGTCCGCCGTCATCGGCAGGAGAAGCGCCTGCCGTTCGATCGCGCCGGCGCGGTGCTGCGCCCGCAAGCGCTCGAACGCGACCCGCTCGTGCGCCGCGTGCTGGTCGACGAGCACGATCCGATCAGCGCCCTCGCAGACGAGATAGCCGCGGAAGACCTGGCCGACGAATCGGAGGCTCGCGTAGCCCGAGGTCGCCGGCACCGCGATCGGGTCCGCGTCGGTCGGTAGCGCCGCGTTCGACGCCTCGACGACGGCGGAGGCCGGACCCTCCGCGATGGTGCCCGCGCCGCGCGGTGCCGCAGTCGGACCCGACGGAAAGAGCGGTGCCGCGGCCGGCGAGGCCCGGAGCGCGTAGGTGCGGAGTGCCGTCGCGACCGGCGCCGCCGGCGCGTCGTCGGCAAGACCGCTCGCGCCCGCGAGCGTCCGCCGCAGCGCCCCGAGGACCGTGTCGTGCACGACGTGCGCGAGCCGGAATCGCACCTCGTGCTTCGCTGGATGCACGTTCACGTCGACGTCCGTCGGCGGTACCGTGAGCTTCACGATCGCGCCGGGCCATCGTCCGCGCGGGATCAAGCTCGCGTAGCCCTCGCTGACCGCGTGCTGCACGGAGCGGTCGCGGACGGGGCGGCCGTTCACGTACTGATAGACGTAGCGGGCGCTCGCGAACGACAAATGCGGCGAGAACGCGAAGCCTTCGATCGTGATGCCGAGGCGCTCGTCGACGAAGCTCCGGCCGCCGCGCACCCTATCGGCGCCGAACACCTGCCGCGCGCGTTCCGCGAGCGTCGCGACGGGAGGATGAACCGCGATCTCCCGACCCTGATGGAGGAGCCGCACGTGGACGCCGGGCGCCCCGAGCGCGACCCGGGTCAGGAGGTCGACGACGTGGCCGAGCTCGGTCGGGAGGCTCTTCAAGAACTTCCGCCGTGCGGGGACCGGCGCGAAGAGATCACGGACGGTGACCATCGTGCCTTCGGCCGTGCCGGCTTCCTGTACCTCGATCACGTGCCCAGCCTCGGCGCGGACGCGGACGCCGGTCTCGTTGCCGCGTGCGCGCGTGGTGAGCTCGACGGCGGCGACGGCCGCGATGCTCGGAAGCGCCTCGCCGCGGAAGCCGAGCGTGCCGATGCGCCAGAGATCCTCTTGCTCGCGGATCTTGCTCGTGGCGTGGCGCTGGAACGCGAGCGGCGCGTCGTCGGGGGCGATGCCCGCGCCGTCGTCCGTCACCGTGATCCGGCGCATGCCGCCATCCTCGAGCTCGACGACGACGCGGCGAGCCCCGGCGTCGAGCGCGTTCTCGACGAGCTCCTTCACGACCGACGCGGGCCGCTCGACGACCTCGCCCGCGGCGATCTGGTTGGCGAGGACGTCCGGCAGGACGCGAATCCGCCCGCCGAGCTCCTGCGCCGCGGACGCGTGGGCGTCAGGCGACGTAGCGACCCTCCCGGCGCGCCGCCAGGCGTTGCGCCTCGGCGCGCTCGGGCTCGAAGCCGGGCCGGTTCGCGAGCCCGAACGCGAGCCGTGCCGGGTCGCCCTGCCCGTCTTCGGGTGCGGCGCGCACGACGCTGGTCGCCGCTTCCACGAGCGCGACCAGCTGTCCGAGCTCGTGCGCCGAGAGCTCGGGACAGGTGAGCGTCAAGCTCGGCCGTCCGGCGCGCCACGAGGCCACCTCGAGCGCGTCGCGCTCGTGCGCCGCGAGCGCGGCGAGCCCTTGCCCGCCGAGGTACTCGAGCCCCTCGACGTCCTGGTAGCTCGTCGGGATCTCGACGTCCTGATGCGGGCGCTCGGCCGCGAGGATCAGCGTGAGCGGCGGAACGGCAGCCGGGCGCCCCTCGCGGAGCGCGGCGCGCCGTGCGACCCGGCGCGTGATCCAGTGTCCGAGGTCGGCGAGCGCGCCGCGCGCTGGCGCGGTGACGTCGATGCGGCTGGCCGAGCCGAGGTGAAGCGCCGCGACGAGCAGGTGCAGCGGATTCGGGGCCGCGTCGACCGCGCGGCAGCGCGCGGCCATCGCGGCCGCTCCCGCGAGGATCGCGCCTGCATCCGCGCCGGTGCAGGCGACCGGGAAAAGCGCGCCCGCCGTGAGGAGCGCGGCGTCGTCCGTGACGCCGTCGGGCAGAACGAGATCGCGGAAGCCTTCGTCGTTGACGATCTGCCGGAGCGCGCCGTCGCGCGCCTGAGTAGTGACGACCACGTGCTGGCGATAG
>DAIQBH010000018.1:0-47925 GCA_036781285.1 Thermodesulfobacteriota bacterium
CGGCAGCCACGTCGTGCACGAGCAGAATCGCGTGAAGAACGTCATGGGGAAGCACAAGCTGGCCCCGACGAGTCTCGGCCTGCCGCAGAGCGAAGAGCGGCCCACCGACGGCCGCTTCTGGATCGAGGTGCGGACCTCGCTCGACGAGAAGTTCGCGTTCGCGGCGGACGGCAGCGCCCCCGTGCTCGACGAGGCGCTCGCACGCGGCGCGCGCCTGCCGTTCGGCTGCCGCATGGGATCGTGCGGCATGTGCTGCGCCCGCCTCCTCGAAGGCAGCGTCGACCAGAGCACGCAGATCTTTCTGACCGAGGACCAGGAACGCCAGGGCTACGTCCTCCTCTGTCAGGCGCGTCCGCAGTCGGACGCCGTTCTGATGATGTGCACCGACGACGAGATCGATCCGCTGTAACGTGTCGGAGCCGTCGACGATTCCCGTGATCGACCTCGCGGCGCTCGCCGGCGCGTCACCCGAGCGCGCCGCCGCGCTCCGAGCGCTCGCCTTCGCCTGCCGGACGTCGGGGTGCTTCTACCTCCGCAATCACGGCGCGCCGGAAGCGGTCGTCGCGAATGCCGTCCGGCTCTTCGGCGCGTTCTTCGACCTCCCGAACGAGATGCGGATGACGGTCGCGATCGCGCCGGGCGAAACCTCCGGCTACGAGCCGCTCGGCCGCGCCACCGGCGAGTTCAACGATTCGTTCAACTACGTCGGTGGGCTCGATCTCTTCGACGCGCCCACCCTGCCGCGCCCCAACGCCAACAAGTGGCCCGCGGCGCCCGTCGGCCTCCGCGAGGGCACCGAAGCGTACATGGGGGCGATGCACGCCGTCGGCCGCCGCGTGCTCGCGGCGATCGCGGAATCGCTCGGCGAGCCGCCGGACGCGTTCGAGCCGCTCATCGCGCCGGCGGTCGGCGGGTCGCTGCGCGCGCGCCGCTATCCACCGCAACGCCTGTCGTCGGGCGCCGTCGGGGCGCGGGCGCATACGGACGGCCTCGCGTTCTCGCTCATCGTCCAGAACGACGTCGTCGGCCTCGAGTCGTTCACGCCGGACCGGGGTTTCGTGAAGCTGGCGCCGATCCCCGACACCATCGTGTGCCAGCTGGGGAGCTTGTTCGGCCGTCTCACGAACGACCGCTACGCTCCGAATCTGCATCGGATCATCAACGACGACACCGAACGCGAACGACGATCCCTGGTCTATTGGTTCCCGCTCCGCTTGGACGCGGTGATCCAGTGCCTGCCGAGCTGCGCGGCGCCGGACGACCCGCCGCGCTACCCGCCGATCACGTTCGAGCGCTACCTCGCGGAGTGGATCGCCGGCCTCGAATGATCGGAGGACCCGCCGCGGCGGGTATTCGATTGATGGCGGTGGGACAGCACCGCACGTAGCCGGTTCACCGCGCGGCGGAGCGACGCGACGTCCTCGCCGTCGGGCGGCGTTTCCAGCACGAGCCGGAGCGGGTCACCATCGGCGAGCGCCGGGGCGATCCGCAGTCGCAGCGTCCGTCCGCCCGGGCTCCGCAGGAGCAGCCGGTTGCCGTCGGCGTCGGCGAGCGCGTAGCCGCCGTCGAGCTCCAGGCCGGGTGCGATCGCGGCCGCCATGGCGGAGACGCCGGCCGGCGAGAGGTCGAGCTGATCGAAGCGCGCGAGGTCGTATTCGAGATCGTCCTCCGGCACCAGCCAGAGGAGCGTCCGCACGCGCTCGAGCCGGTCCTGCGGGACGAAGCGGAGGACGTCGGCTTCGAGCCGCGCCGTTCCCTCCGCGGCCCAGCCCGCGAGCGCGCCCGGGATCACGTCGGCCATGTCGGCGCCGAAGATGCGGCGGAACTCGTCGCGGTCGACGGTGTCCGCGTCGCGCAGCAGATGCACGAGGAAGGTCCGCGCCTCGTCGGCGAGGTCCATCACGTTCCCGACGAAGTCGGTCGCGCCCTCGACCGCCGGATCGTCCTCGGGATCGCGCGCGGCCATCGCGGCGGCGCCGAAGAGCACGGAGCGCGCGGAGCGGCCGAGGCCGAGCAGGTTCAGCGGACGCCGCGACTCGCTGGTGAGCGCGGTGTACGAGTACAGCGGCTGCGCGTCCGGCGATCCGGACCACGCGCCGCCCGGCATGGCGTCGCCGCGCATCAGCATCATGTGATGACCCGAGCCGACGCGGATGACGTAGCCGGTCCGCGCCGCCAGATCGGGCAATGCGGCGGGCACGACCGCTTCGAACGGCTTCATGTGCCGCCAGAAGGCGTCGAACGACCCGCCGAAGTGACTGGTCACGTACGCCTGCGTGGGCGTCAGCATGAAGATGTCGACCCACGCCGGGCGGAAGCGCGTGAGCACCGTTTCGATCTCCGCCAGCATGCCGTCGGGCGTCGTACCCGCGAGACCCAACAGAAAGTCGCAGGCGACGTTGCCGATCCCTACCGACTGCATGTCGTCGAAACAGCGCTCGATCATCTCGATGCCCTGGCGGCCGCGGTTGTGGCGGGCGTTGATCTCGGGGTCGAGCGTCTCGATGCCGAAGGAGAGCTGGCGGAAGCCGTGCCGCGCGAGCACCTCCATGCGCTCGCGGTTCATGACCGCCGGATCGAACTCCATGCGCCGGGCGGCGTTCGGATGCCACGTGAGATTGCGATCGAGGGCCTCGAGGACCTCGTGCAGCAGCTTCGCCGGCAGCACCGACGGCGTCCCGCCACCGATGTACAGCGCGTGGAAGGTCAACGGCCGCACCGCCGGTCCGAGCACCTCGATGGCCGACGTGACCCGGGCGACCCAGTTCTTGAGCAGCATGGGTGAGGACGGCTTCAGGCGATCGTAGTTGCAGAAGTCGCAGATCGATTTGCAGAACGGCACGTGCAGGTAGACGCAGTTCAGCGACTCCAATTCGGACGGCGGCCGCTCGAGCGCACGCCGCCAGAGCGCGGCGGCCTCGTCCAGCGTCCACGACGTCTCGGGGCCGTGCAGGTACGCGAGCCGCGACGCATCCCCGAGCTTCGTCACCTGGAGATAGCGGTCGTGCAGCGCCTGCCGCGCGGTCAGCCGGACATCGTCACTCACGCGGCCATCTCCCGACGTACCATTGGCGCGGCGTCACCCTTGCGGCGCCGGCGTCAGCGACGACATGGCGCGGCGAGCCGCCGCGATGACCGCCTTCGGATCGAGGCTGAAGATCAGGTCGGACTCGTTGTAGGGGCTGATCGCGCAACCCGGGCCGCTCGGACGCGGCATTTCGAGGAAGGCGCGCACGAAGCCGACCTCGCGCCCGTTCAAGTAGGTGGCCTGCCCCGTCGTGAGATGACACGGAACCACCATTCCATCGGGCATCACGGTCGCGAAATACCGGCCCGCCGTACAACGCGAGCAATCGCTGAACTGCGGCGCCGAGCGCAAGCGATCGAAGAACCCCGGCGACGAGCCGACCGGCGCGTGGGGCATGGCCTCCGTCAGCCGATCGGCCAAGCGGACCAGCATCGCCGGATCGATCCCGGGGTTCAGTCCGGCATCGTGCGCGAAGCAATCGAGATACGCCGGCTGGAAGTACGACCAGAAGCCGTACGTCTTCGCGAGCTCGAGGATCTCCTCGACGCGTTGCTCGTTCCACGGTCCGATGACGGAGATCGTCGCGACCGCGATGCCGCGCCGGCGCGCCTCCTGGATGACGCGAATGACCCGGTCGTACGACCCGCGCTTCCGGCGGACCACGTCGTGCACGTGGTCCGGGCCGTCGAGGGAGACGACCAGCATGTCGAGGCACCCGGCGAGCCGATCGAGATGCTTCTCCGTCGTCCAGCCGTTGCTGTTGAGCGAGGTGAAGCAACCCTGTGACTTCGCGTACTCGATGAGCTCGACCGCGTCCGGCCGCAGCAACGCTTCCCCGCCGCCGAACGCGGCGCGACCCATGCCCGCATCGGCGAGCTCGGCGATGGCGTCACGGAACTCCGCCGTCGACATCTCTTTCCCGGCGTTCGCCGGCACGTCGCAGTAGTCGCAGCGGAAGTTGCAGCGATTGGTGAGCACGAACACCATCGAATACGGTTGCGGGCGGTGCCGCGCCATCGCGAACGCGAGGCGTGCCGAGCGGCCGGCCATGCGAGCCGAAACGGGCAGCTTCATGCCACGCCCCCGACGACCAGCGCGAAGAGCACCGCGCCCACGCCGAGCGAGTACCAGCGGTGCGCGACGCGGAGTCTTCCTGCGCGCCGCACGTCGCAAACGGCCACCATCGCCGCCCCACCACAGAGGCCGATGGCGGCGGCGCAGAGGCCGATCGATGCCGCCGGCTCCAAGTGCCAGAGCGCCACGGCCGCCACTGGTCCGAGGAGGACCGCGACCAGCCGCACGCCCGTCGTGCCGATCGCCACGCCGGTCGTGTGCACGCCGGCCGCGACGTCCTCCTCGCTGTCGGCGATCTCGTGCACGATCTGGTTCTGAGTGACGAGCACGTAGAAGCAGTAGATCAGGAAGACCATCCCCGACGTCGGCGGCCCGGTCATGGCGAGCAACGGCAACGGCACGAAGATGAGCACGTTCACCACCGTCCCGACGACGGGCAACCGCTTGAGCCCGCCGCTGTAAAGCGTGCCCGCGACGAGCGACATGCCCGTGCCGAGGAGCGCCACGGGCGTCAGCATCGCCGCGATGCCCAGGGCGACGAGCGCGCACCCGACCACGAGAGCGACGGCCTCGCGCGGCACTTCCACGAGGCCGGCGAGCGAGTTCTTCCCCGCGTCGCGGTCCATGCCGCGGTCGATGATCCCGTTGAAGCCGTACGCGAACGCGAGACACAGCCCCGCCACGGCGACGCTCCCGACGAGCCGCAGGACGCCGTCACCGTCGGCATGCGCATCACCGACCAGACTCGTCAGCGGCAGCAGCGAGAAATACCACCAGCCGGACCCCCGGAGCGCACGCCAGGCGCGGCGCCACGCGACGATCCGAGACGCAGACAGGGATTCGACCGACGCGCGCATGCCGGCGTGTGCTTACCACAAGGCCCTCGGGCGGTGGTACAGAAAACCTCGCTCTTTCGTCACGGTAGCGCGGGCGCTGCGGATCTGGCGATACCGTGGTCGAACGGCTTCGGCGGCGTGACTTTCACTCCCATCGACGCTAGGGGAGCCCGGTCATTCCATGCGTCCCACGCCCCGCAGCCGGATGGCGCTCTTCATGGTCGGGGCGATGGCTCTCACCCGGGTCGCGTTTGCGCAACCCGAGGCCGCACCCGAGCCCGTCGACGCCGCGCGCGCGGCCGAGCGGTATGCCATCAGCCCGGGCGCGGAGCCCTCGATCTCCGACATGCTCGGCCGCGGGCAGGCCCTCCCCGGCGGGTGCGCATTCGCAAGCGGCCGGATCGAACGCACCTATGTCCTCGCGACGTACACGTGCGGAGCGGAACGGATCGAGCTGCGATTCCTTCATCCGGAGGCCGCTCCACCCGGGAGCGTCCGCACGAAGGCGTTCGCGATCGTGAGCGCCGGCACGCCACCAAACGATCTCGTCGAGGCGATCGCCGATCGCGTGCGCGCACACGAGGCCACGTTCGAGTGGACGGACGTCGGTGAGCGCGACACACCTGACCGCCCTTGGCGCCTTGCCCTCGCCGTGGTCGTCGCGGGCCTCGCGGTCTCGCTGGGCCTGTCGGCGGTGAGGAGAAGACGTCCTCGGGGCTCGCAGGCGACGGATCACTGAATTTCGAGGGAGTCGATCCAGGAGGCCCAGAAGGCACTTTCCGCCTTCGGATCCGTCAATTGCCGACACGGCTCCGTGTTGTGCCTGACGATGGGCTCCGCGGTTTCGACCGGCTCGACCACGACCTCGTACTCGCGCTGCGCAACGCGCGCGACCCAGCCGAGGAACAGGTTCACGAGCTCCAGATTGCTCATCACGTAGCCACTGGGCCGGACGTAGCGGTCGTCGGGCGCGGCCGACCGGGACGCCTCTTCCGCGTACCGCTCGGCCAGCCACGGCGCGGGAAGATTGTCGCGCACCAAGTGCGGGGTCCGCAGGGTCGGCTTGCCCCCGCTCTTCCAAGTCTGCACGAAGGACGGGAACAAGCGGCCCTCGTTCTCGAGCGGGCCGATCGGATTCGGGATGAAGATCTTCGTCGTGGCGAGACCGACGCCGGCCGCGGCCTTCCGATACTCTTCCCAGATGCGAGCCTTGGCGACCCCGTAGGCGCTCACCGCCGGACGAGGACCGTCCGGCTCGAAGAACGTTCCCGAGTACATGAACCTGCGACAGCCGCCGACGCTCAGGGCGTCGAACACCTGGCGTGCGTTCGCGCAGTTCGTCCGCACGCACGCCTCCACGTCGAACTCGGGATCGCGATATCCCTTGAGATCGGCGCCGTGATGGACGAAGACGTCGGGCCGGGCCTCGCGAATCGCGTCGACCAGTCGCTGCGAGCCGAACGGCGCCCGCTCGATCCAGTCGTCGACGCGTGCGTGCGCGATCCTTCGCCGCAAGAGCGGCGTCGCGTACTCGTCGAATCCCCGCGTCAGCACCCCGATCACGCGAACGCCCGCGTCGCGGCAGGCTCTCGCGATATGCGAGCCCGTGAAGGACGCCGCTCCGGTGAGGAGCAGCGTCCCTCCGTCAGCGGGCTTGCGCGTCTCCGTCACGCGTCGCCTCGTCGGACCGATTCTCCCAGGAGAGCGGCGCGATGCCGGTCTCGCGGACAACACCCTCGAATCGCGTCAGGTCTTCGCAGGTCGTGATGTAGTGGTACTGCTCGTCGGTCCGATACGCGTAGACGGTCTCCGCGCCGACCAGGGGCGGGAGGATCGCCTCCTCGAACGAGACGTTCTCGCGAACGTTCGGGTCCAGACACGACCGCTCCACGAGAAAGAACCCGATGTCGACGCCGTTCAGACCCGGCGACTTCCTGCTCTTGTCGTAGCGCACGACGCGGCCGTCCGCGGCGAGCTCGACGTTGTTCTCGAAGCCGTACTCCGCCGTACCCTGCCGATTGCCGAACACCGTCGTCATCAGCTGCGCGTTGGTTTTCCGAAATTCGTCGCACATCGGCTGGAGCCGGAGCGGCCAATAGTTGTCCCCGTAGAGCAGCAAGAATCTGCGTTCCAATCGATCGAACGCGTTCAACAGGCGCCGACCAGTCAGGTCATCCTCTCCACCGATGGACCACTCGACCGAGAAGTCATCCTTCTTCAGGTCGCGATAGCGCGCCTGGATGACTTCGTGCTTGTAGCCCACCAACAGCAGCACCCGCTTGATCCCCGCCCGGTCGAGGAGCCCCAAGAGGTAATCCAGAAAGGGTACGCCCAGAATCGGCGCCATGGGTTTCGGAAGATGATCCGTGAGGGGCCGGAGCCGCTCTCCCCTGCCGCCCGCGAAGATCACCGCCTGCTCGATCATGGCCGTCTACGCGATCAGGAGCGCACTGCTGCCGTGGGGCTCGTACTCGAGCGCGATCTCTTCGAGCCCTCGCATCGCTTCGCGCACCTTCGCCTGCTTCTCCGGCGGTACCAGGAACAGAAAAAACCCGCCGCCTCCCGCACCGCAGAGCTTGCCTCCACGCGCGCCCGCCGCCAACGCGCGCTCGTACCACTCGTCCAGCACCGCGCTCGTGATCCCGGAAGCGAGCCCGCGCTTCAAACGCCAGCCTTCGTCGAGCACCCGGCCGATGCCGTCGACGTCGAGACCGCGCCAGAGAAGGTCTCGCAGCTCCTCCGCCTGGCCGCGCATCTTCAGCAATGTCCCCCGGTTCACGGAGCTCTTGTCCCTCTGCTCCGAAAGCACCGTCGCGGCATCACGCTGAATCGCGGTCCAGAACAGCATGAGGCCGTCGAACAACTCCTGCATCCGCGGCACGTGCTGCGATTCGATCATCACCCGATGGTCGCACTGGAAGCGGATGTAATTGAGGCCCCCGACCGCGGAGGCGTAGTGATCCTGCTTGCCGATCGGGCGCCGCAAGACGTCGATCTCGACGTGCGCCGCTTCCTCGGCGAGCTGCGCTCCCGCCACGCGCTCCCCTCGCATCAGATGCAGCGCGTGCAGCAGACCAACCGCGAACGCGCTCGACGAGCCCAGCCCGGAGAACGACGGGAGGTCCGCGACGGTGCTGATGTAGATCGGAGGCTCGATGGGGACGAGCCGTAGGCACTCGCGGGCGATGACGTTCTTGATCGAGTCGAGGTCGCGGACGTTTTCCGTCTCGGAGTAATTCAGCCGGTAGTGCTCGTTGAAGAGATGCCCGTGGCGCTTCACCGTCACGTAGATGTACTGCGCGATGGTCGTACTGACGACGCACCCGTAGTCCTCCCGGTAGAACTCCGGAAGATCGGTCCCGCCGCCGGCGAAGCTGATGCGCAAAGGCGTCTTCGTGATCACGAACTCGGGATGGCGGCTGCCGATGCTCTTCACGATCGTCCCTCGCGCGTCCTTCAACGAGCCCGGAAGTCGGCGAAGCTCCGGTCCCGCGCCGAGATCACCTCGGGGTCGCGAGGCCACTGAAACCGGAAGAACGGGTCGTCATGGCGGATGCCGGCGTAGTGCTCCGGCGAGAAGAGCTCCGAGATGTAGTACGTGACCAGCGTGTGATCCTCGAGGGTCAGCCACGCGTTCGCGCATCCCTTGGGGACGTAGACACCCTCGTACCGCTCCGAGCGCAGCTCGAAGGCTTCCCACCTGAGGTACGCCGGCGATTCCGGGCGGAGGTCCACCACGATGTCGTACAAGGACCCGCGCAGGGGAAAGATCGCCTTCGTCTCCTCGAACGGTTTCCGCTGGAAATGAAACCCGCGGAGCGTGCTGCGCTTCAGATTCTCCGAGATGCTGATCTGCTTCACGTCGAAGGCCAGTTCGCCGAAATCTCTCTGGCAGTAGGTTCGAGAGAACGATCCGCGCTCGTCCAGGAACGGATCGCCCTTGACGACGCGCACGCCGGGCAGCGCGGTTTCCTCGAACCGCATCACGCCTGCCCGGATGCGACGCGCGCGCGCCAGTACTCGAGCGTGTCCGCGAGGATCTGCTCGAACGGTATCTTCGATTGCCATCCCGTGCGCGCCCGGAACTTTCCCATGTCCGCGATCAGATTCGGGACCTGCGTGGGCCGCACGTACTTCGGGACCGTCTCGTAGCGGATGCCGCGTACGGTCGACATCGCGATCAGCCGCTCCAGCGCGTCCCGAAAGGTGTGCACGTGATCCTCCTGCTCGGAGCCGATCAGATAGAGCTCGCCGGGCTCACACGTCTCCGAAGCGATCCAGTACGCTTCCACGATGTCACGGACGTGCGTGAAGTTCCGGCGATCGTCCAGGTGACCGACCTCCAAGCGCGGCTCCTGCTGGCCCTGCTCCACTCGCGCGATCTGGTACGCGTACCACGGGATGCCGAAGACCGCCTGGCGGCGCGGGCCCTCGTGATTGAAGGTCCGCGTCCGAATGACCCGGATCCCGTACGATTTGAAGTACACGTACCCGATCAGGTCCTGCGCGATCTTCGACACCGCGTACGGATTCACCGGACGAAGGACGGCGTCCTCGCGAATCGGGAGCTCCGCCGGAAGAATCTCGCCGTACTCCTCCCCCGAGCCCGGAATGTGGATGCTGGCCCGCGAGTTGCAGCTCCGCATCGCCTCCAGGAGATGCAGCGTGCACTTGTAGTTCACGTCCATGTAGAGCGACGGGTGCTTCCAGGACGGGCTGACGAAGCTCTCCGCCGCGCAATGGAAGATGCGGTCCGGCCGCACCTCCGCGACGAGATCGCGAACCGCGCTCGGATCGAGGAGATTGCAGTCCCGCCACTGGATGCGATCGACGATGTGCGTGACGTGATCCATGCGCGAAAGGTGCCAGCGCTTGGTACCGTAGAGCTCGCAGCCGGCACCCCGCGCCAGGACGTAGTCGGCGAGATGCGAGCCGACGAAACCGGTGACGCCGGTGATCAGGATGCGTTCTGGCATGGGACTCTCGTCGACCGCTCGTCGGCACGGCCATCGATCACACATTCGACGATCGACCGGGGCCGCTGTTTCACCTCTTCGAAAATGCGTCCGACATAGGCTCCGATGAGCCCCATCCCGAAGAGCTGGATGCCGACGAGAAAGGACGCCGCCAGAAAGATCAGGAGCGCGGGCGAGAGCGGAAAATCCAGGACCAGATGCAAGCACACGTAGAACGTCGCGACGACGAACGTCACGCCGGAAAAGATCACGCCGAGATACGCGACGATCAGGAGCGGCAAGCCCGAGAACGAGGCGATCGCGTGCCATGCCATGCGCACCGCTTGCCACCAGCTGAACTTGCTCTTGCCGTCGTAGCGAGGCCGGCGGTCGTAGGGCACGCCGACCTGATCGAACCCGATGTAGCTGATCAATCCCCGCACGTAGAGCGTCGTCTCCGAAAAGCTCCGGAGGTGCTCGATGACCTTGCGATCGACGAGTCGAAAATCTCCCGCGTCGACCGGCAGCGGCACGTTGGAGAGCCGCGTGATCACCCGGTAAAAAAGCTTCCGCAGCGCGGTGACGTACCAGCGCTCGGCGCGGTACCGCCGCGTTCCGTACACGACGTCGAAGCCCTGCTCCCACTTCTCGATGAAGATGTCGACGATCGCCGGGTCGTCTTCGCCGTCCGCGTCGATTTGTACGGCGGCGTCGCCGCCACAGTGGAGATAGCCGGTCATGATGCTCGCCTGATACCCGAAGTTCCGGCTGAGGCGGATCAGCGACGTTTGCGGGTCGCGGCGGGCGATGGACGAGGCCAAAGCGAAGGAATCGTCCGTGCTGTGATTGTCGACGAAGACGATCTCGAGCGCGTACCGATCCTTCAGGCGCTGTCGCAGCATGGCGAGCTCGGCGTAGATCCGCTCGATGTTGCCGCCTTCGTTGAAGAACGGGACGATCGCCGAAATCGTTTTCGTGGTGGAGGTCATGCCCGGAGCTGCTCTCGGACTCCGGCTTCGAGCTGCTCCAGCACGTACGACACGTGCCGGTGATCCAAGCCCGGGTAGTTGCCGACCCAGAACGTCCGCCGCATCACCTCGTCCGTCGTGGTGAGCTCGCCGTCGACTCGATGGTCGACCTGCTGGTAGGCGGGCTGACGGGTGAGATTGCCCGCGAACACCAAGCGGGTTCCGATCCGGTGATCGTTCAAGAAGCGCAGGAGCCTCTCACGGTCGATCGCCGTCCCGCAGTGCATCGCGAACCCGAACCAGCTCGGATCGGTACCGGGTGTCGGCTCGACGGGCGTCACGTGCTCCCGGAGCAGCGGCGACTGCCGGAGGCCGCCGTACAGATGGCGCCAGTTGCGTTTGCGGATCGCGATGAAGTCGTCGAGCTTCCGCAGCTGCGAATAGAGCAGCGCGGCCTGCAGGTCCGTCATCTTGAGGTTGTAGCCGAGCTGGCAATAGACGAATTTGTGATCGTAGCCGTACGGAAGCGTTCCGGACTGCCATTGGTATCGCTTGCCGCAGGTATCGTCCTTCCCGGTCTCGCACCAGCAATCGCGTCCCCAATCGCGCACGCTCTCGGCAACCCTCTTCCACGCGGGACCGCTCGCGATCACGGCGCCGCCTTCACCCGATGTGACGTGATGCGCCGGATAGAAGCTCAGGGTGGCGAACTCTCCGAACGACCCCACCAACCGATCTCCGATCCGCGACCCCAGGGCGTCACAGCAATCTTCGACCAGGAAGATCCCTTCCTTCCGGCACCACTCGGCGAGCACGTCGGCTCGAAAGGGATTCCCGAGCGTATGCGCCAACACCACGGCTCTCGTCTTCGCCGTACGCGCCGCCATGACCGTCTCGGGGAGGGCATTCAGCGTGGCGAAGTCGATGTCGACGAAGACGGGCTTCCAGCCGTTCTGGACGATCGGACTGACGGTGGTCGGGAAGCCGGCGGCGACGGTGACGACCTCGTCTCCCGGTTCGAGCGGCCGGAGATCGTAGTGCTTCAGCAAGGGAGAGCCCAAGCTGGTGATGGCGACGAGATTGGCGCTCGAGCCGCTGTTCACGAGCGCGGCCTTGCCGTGTGGATTCATCCAGGCCGGCAGTGCGCGCTCCACTTCCTTCGCGAATCGCCCCGCCGTCAACCAGAGATCCATGGAAGCGTTCAGGAGACAGCCGAGATCGTCGACGTCGAGCACTTTCGCCGAGCTCGCGATGAACGTCTCCCCGGGGACGAATCGCTCGTGGGAGCTCTTGAGCTCGAAATATTCGCGGGCGGCGTCGACGACCTTCCTGCGCGCCGCTGAAAGTGCCGAGTCCTCGCCCGCGTAGGTGAAGGGATCGAACTCTACTTTCGGCACGGGCATGGGGGAGAAACGCAACGGGATGAGGCGTCCTGACTGCCACAGGCAGCCCCGCCCCGGCAAGGATCTTCGGCGCGCGGGGCCGACGGCCGACGTGCCGAAGGACTGAATTTTATTTGACAATCCGCGCGGCGACGTGCGATCAGGCGGCATGACGTCCAGGGCTCTCCCCCGGGATGCCCTCGGCGGCGCGACCGCGGTCGAGCGCGCCTTCCATGCGGCGGATGGCCCTTCGGCCTTCGCCAAAGGCTACCTGGATCATCTCCGCGACGTGCTCGGGCGCATCGACGTCGCCGCCGTCGACAGCGTGGTCGAAGCCCTGCTCGCCGCCCGCGCCGAGGATCGGACGATCTTCGTCCTCGGGAACGGCGGCAGCGCCGCCACCGCGGCCCACCTGGTCAACGACCTGACGGGGGGCATGCCGGCCGGGAGCCGCCGCTTTCGCATCTTCAGCCTCGTCGACAACGCCGCGCTGCTGTCGGCCGTGGCCAACGACCAGGGCTATGAGCACGTCTTCGTCCGCCAGCTCGAAGGCGTCCTCCGCCCCCGCGACGTGGTCATCGCGATCAGCGCATCCGGCAGCTCGCGGAACGTCGTGCGCGCCGTCACCCATGCGAACGCGGCAGGCGCGCTCACCATCGGATTGACCGGCTTCGACGGCGGACGGCTGCGCCAGCTCGCGCAGATCGCCGTGCACGTTCCGACGGACAAGGGCGAGTACGGTCCGTCCGAGGACGCGCACCTCGCGCTCGCGCACGTGATCACGAACTACCTCCGCCTCACGGCCTGAACGGTCGCCGATCCGCCCGAGGCTGCCGTGCGTCTTCGCTACGGGCGCTCGGGATTCGCGACAACGAACGCGTAGGCGCCCGCCCCGACCCTGATCTGCTCCACGTAGCGCTCCCCCGGCGTGAGCTCGACCGTGACCTCGGTCGCCGCGGGCGACGCCGACCACACCTCGAATCCTGAGGAGCTCCGGACCGCGGTCCCGACGACCGGGCCCTGTGGCGACGTGACGCGCGCGACGGGGTGCGTCGACTCCGTCGCGACTTGCAGGACCACGTTCTCTCCGTCGGCACGCGACAGGCGGCCCTCGATGCGCTCGTGATCGGCCGCGGTCACCGTCAGACGGTCGTCGAAGCGATACACCCGAAACCGGCCGGCCGTGCGCGCAGCCGACGCGGGCGCGACGATGCTCTCGTCGTCATGGAGCACGAGGAACTTGGCGTTCGCGTCGCCGCCTTTCGTGGCGTCGCCGGCCGTCGCCGCGGATGCTCCGTCGAGGCGCCGACCGTTCCGGGATTCCGCGATCCATATTCCGACGGCATCACCGGCGACCCAACGCCACGGGCCGCGGAAGCTATCGCGGATCGCTTCGGGATCGGCACCCAGCTCGTCGAGCGCGCGCCCGATCGCCTGGAGTGACCCCAGCGTCACGATGCCCACCGGCTCGAAGGAGCGCCCCAGCGGCTCGCGAAGATCCGTGCGCGACATGCTCACCGAAGAGTAGCCGAGCTCGGCGACCGCCCCCCGATGCGCGACGGAAATGGCGGCGGGAACGACCATCGCCAGCGCGGCCGCGACATGGACGAACGCCCGCAGTCCGATCGCGCGCCGAGGATCGGCGAGCGCCGCGGCACCATTCGCGAACAACCACGCACGAAACGGAACCGTCGAGTCGAAGTAGAGGAAGAAGGCGCCGCGCGGGAGAAGTGCGACGCACAGGGTCGGCAGCGCGAACCCGAACCCCACGAGGGCCTTGGCGAAGGTGTCTCCCGGTCGGCGCGCGACGGCGACCGCGCCGATCACCAGGAAGATGCTCCAGAGCGCGGTCGTCAGCTGTCCCGGATCCCTCCAGCTGGACGCTGCGGCCGACGCGATCTGCAACACTCGTCCCTCGAGGAACAACGCCCGCCACAGGGCCGTCACGTACGGCGCGCCGGAGGAGCCCGCATGCTGGAAGACGCCGAACCCCAACGCCCAGATGTTGGGAAGGACCATGGGCGCGGCGAGGACGGCACCACCCAGCATCCCGTAGAGGCCCTGCCGACCGATCGGCGCCTTCCAGACGAGACCGAGGACGAACATCGACAGAATGAGCGTGGCGGTCAGATGCGACTGGATCACGAAGGCGGCACCGACGCACGCGAGAACGAAGCCGCGGGCATCGCGCGCCTGCACCCAACGCACGATGCCGGAGACGAACAACAGCGTCGTCGGCAGCACGATGGAGGTACTGATCGGCGCGCAGCCCGAGCTGATCGACAGCGGATTCAACGCGAGCGCCCAACCTGCGATCCGCGCCTCCCGGTGTCGTGCGGGACCGCCGATCGTGGCGAAGAGGCGCGACCAGCCGACCACGGCCGCAGCGTGCATCACGCCGACGAGCAACAAGACGTCGGAGAACCGGTCCCGCGGTAGGAGGCCGATCGCAGTGACCCACTCGAACAGGGGCCCGAGCTTGAACGGTGTCCAGCCGACCCCCGGGCCGGGGGGAAACAGATGGCCCTGGAGGACGGCGCGGCCCTCGAGCAGGATGCCCACCTGGTCCGGCCCGAAGTAACTCGCCTCGGAAAACGGGATCCGCACGGCGAGCGCGACGGCGAACAGCGCAAGCGCCTCGAGATGCGATCGATTCATGCGACGCGCACGAGCCCGCGTCCGACGACCTCCGCCGACGCGCGTGCGGGGACGCCGTTCTCAGGGCACCTCGCGGCGCCCGTCGTTCGCGGCGTCACCCCTGGGTGGGCGAGGCTGGCGCGTCCTTGCCGTCGGGCGCCGGCGCGTTCTCCGCGGGCGGTGCGGAATCCTTCTTCGGATCGCCGGCGGGCGCGCCCTGCGCCGTGTGGCCGATCACATACGAGCGAAGATCCCGGCAGAGCCACTTCCCGCCCTGGAGGTCCATGAGCGCTACGCCGCGATACGACTCGCGACGCGCGGCCTCTTCCTCCTTCTCCTGACCCTTCGGCCCGCGCACCGTGATCGTGATGTCGACGAGGGCATGCGAGTCGTCGATCATGCGCACGTTTTCGAGCGCGTGGGTCAGCTTCCCGCCTTGCTTGTTGAATGCCTCCATCGACGGTGCGAGCACCTTGAGGATCTGCGCTCGTCCTTTGACGATCTTGGCCTCCCCCTGTGGCGCGACGTAGGTCGCGTCTTCGGCGAACAACCCGCCGACACACGGGGCATCGTTCGCGGCGAAGCATCGATCCAGCGTTCCGAGGACTTCCTTGATCGCATCATCGACCTGCGCCGCCGCGACGCGTTCGACGACGACCGCGCAAGCGGTGACCACCAATGCCGCGACAAGGATCTTCTTCATCGTACCTCCTCGGGCCGACCGCACCCGCGATTTCTCGGCAGACTGCCAAACAATCGCGGGGTCCTGCAAGACGAGTGGTCGCGGACTCGGCACACGGCGTGCGATCCCGTCGTTCGTTGTGGGACACGACTCGGTGGAGTAGCGTCGCGGCGATGCGCGCCGGCATGCGTCTCCGCCCGAGGACGTCGCGGTGAGCACGAGCGCGCCGCCGCTCACGCAGCTCTTCGTGGTCGCGTCGCGCGCCACGGCGCGCATGCGCATGCGCATCGTCCCCGTCGTCCACGATGGCGAGCGCCTGGCCGCAGTCAACCAGGGCCTCGGCATCGCGCCGCTCGAAGTGCTCGCAGAAGGCGACGACCGTGCGCTGGCCGAGGTGTACCACGTCTTTCGGCGGCTCGAGCTTCCGAAGGCGGCGCGCGGCGACGAGGCCGAGCGACTCGAGACTGCGCTCTCGGCATGGGGAGACGCCCTTGCCCGGTCCGGGATCGCGCTTGGGCTCGAGCGGCGTGCGCTCTACGGCGCGCCGCTCCCGCGCACGGACTGGCGGGGGAGCACCAGCGGGGTCTCCTCCCGTCCCTGGGACGTGGAGCTGACGGCGCTCGCGGCGGGGCTGCGCACGATCGTCAAGTTGGACGGCGTGCCGCCCGAGCTCGTCGAGACCTTGCGCCAGCTCGTCGAGCAGCGCGGGTTGCGGGTCGAGGTGGTGGCGCAGCGCGACGCAACAGGAGCGGATGATCCGTCTCGATCCGCGACGCTTCTCGTCGCGCGCGACGCCTCGGCATTGGTCGAGGCGCGAGAGCTGGAAACGCTGTTGCTCGCGCCACGGGGTGCTCCCGACGCGACGGCCGCTACGATCCGGATGGGAGCCTTGCTCGGGTATCCGCGCTGCTGCACCGACCGGTTCACCGGGATCGCCGGCCAGAACGACACCACGCTGGCGTGGGCGTTGTTGCCGGGCGTCCCGCACCGTCCGGCGTCACCCGTGACGCAGTGGCTCCACCCCGCATTGGCGTTGCTCTCGCACTCGCCCTGCGATCTCCACTGCGCGCCGAGCGTCGCGCTCGGGGAGCGTCTGGTCGACGAGATCGAAGCCACGCAACCGACCTTCGCCGCGGCGTGGCGGTCGCTGGCCGCTCGCGTGCACGTGATCGATCACCGCGGCAACCGCCTCTCGTTGACGGTGGACGGGCCCTTGGAAGCCGCAGCGACGATCACCGCCGCCGACGTCGTGGCGTCGGGCAGCAGCGATTCGCACGCCATGACGACCGCGCAACGGCTCGCGGGGCAAATCGTCCACGCGCACTCCGGCGGTCTGGTGACCGCCGACGGCGGTTGGTACGCCCCCTACGTGTCCGATCACCGCGGCTGATCGGGCGCGCGGCTCACCAATCCTGCAACCCGTGCTCGGCGAGCACCTCGGCGTCCCCTCTCCGGCCATAGCGGATCACCACGGCGGGACGATCCTCCGCCGTCACGTTCGGCTGAGATCCGTGGAGCACGTTGAAGTGCCAGAGCAGCGTATCGCCGGGATTCCCCGGGATGGGGACGGCGTGCTCCCAATCGGCGGTGCCGGGAACGACGACGCCGGCGTGATTGCCCTCCTCTTGATGGGGCAGCAGGCCGAGGCGGTGGCTGTAGGGGACCAACCAGATGCATCCGCGCTCGATCGTCGTCGGCACGACGTAGGTGAAGGCGGCGATCACCTCCTTGAATCCGAAATCCTTCGTGTAGCTGGCATCCTGGTGCAGCCCGGTCTCGACGCCGCCGTTGGCCACTTTGTACATGACCTGCCCGCTCCCGATCAGGTGGACCTCGTGAGCGAGCAGCTCGTCGAGCAACGCCACGAACAGCGGATCGCTCGCGTAGCTCCGCATGGTGGGAGACGTCGGCAGGGTCAGCGGCGCGCAGATCAACTGTCGCGGCCCCACGCGGCTGAAGACGCCGCCGCTCGGGGTCAACAACCCGTGGCGCTCCATCTTCGCCTCGGGAAGCTCGCGGTACGCGAGCTCGACGGCCTGCCGGATCTCGGCGAGCATCGGCTCCATGTACGGTCGCAAGAGGCCCCGAACGACGATCATGCCGACGTCCGCGTAGACCCGTGCGGCGCGCGCCAGGTCGATCGTCGCGGCATCGAACTCGACTGCCGCCAGGCTCTCGAGCCGAGGCAGATCGCGGACCGAGCCCCAGGTCGGGTCGGGGCCAGGCGCTGAAAGGGCCGCGGCGCGTCGGCGCTCGACGGCCTTCGGTGCTTGCTTCGCCGCTTCGTTGCGCGGAGCCTGCGGGATGTCGGCTTCGGAAACCTCCGCCTCCGAGGCGGGCTCCGGAACTGGCGTCGACAAGAGCGCGTCGACCGCGCCCGTGAGCGGGCGCAGCTGCGCGATGATCGCCTGAAAACGCTGGAGCGCGGGGGCCGGCAGATCGCGACCGCGATAGCTGTACGCGATCCCGTCGACGGTCTTGAACGAATTGACGCCCGGCTTCGCCTGCCGGAGGTCGAACGTCTGCTCGCCGACCTTCAGGGCGAGGGCGTTTCCCTCGCGCGCGGCGTCGCTCAACTCCCAGGCGGAGCCAGTGGCGCGCGACACCGCCTCCGCGAGCGCTGCGCGCAGCGTCGGCTCGACGCCAACGCGCCCACGGTCGTCGGAAGCCTCGTCGCCCTTCGACTCTGCCGGACCCGCGCCTTCCGGAGACGCGAAGACACTCGAGGACGACGCGCCGGCGGACGAGTCCATCGCTGGCCGCGCCCCCTGTCCGCCATTCGATTCGGATTCCGCGTTCGCCAACAGCCGTTCGATGGCGGCCGACCGCCGTGGCCGTCGGAGCTCCGCGACGCGGGTCGAGTCGGAAATCGCGTCGTCACCCGCCATCCCGACGTAGTAGGCGTCGTCGACCGCAAAGACCTCCGTGACCTCGTCGTCGCCCTCGCGGCTGCGATAGAAAAACGTCTGCGCCGGCTCCGGCACGATCGCACCGGCCGCGGCGATGCGCAGACGACCCGTGACGTTCGGCGGCGAGGCGTGGATCAGCCCCGGATGGAAGACGAGGAGATCCCCGGCCCGCATCGGAATCGGACGCAGACAGGCCTTCAGCCGCTCGGAGAAGTCGGCGTACGGAAACGCCACGTACGGCAGTCGCGGGTCCGCCGACAGCAGATGGCTTCCCGGCACCGCGTGGATGCACCCGTTGCGCTCGTCGACGTCGACGAGAGGGATCCAGAACGTCACCGACGTCCACTGGCGCTCGTCGACGAACGTCGGGTCCTGGTGCAGGGGAAACTCGGTCTCGCCTTCACATCCCTTCGACATGAAGGTTCCGAAGATCATGCGATGCCCCGGAAACAGATCCTTCAGCCCTCCCGCCACGACCGCACGAACCTCGCGATCGGTGAAGACGCGCGCCTCGGGAGACTCGAACCAGCTCGAGTAGAACCCGACCTCCTTCGTTCCGTGAATCTCACGATGCGCGCGTGCCAGCGTTTCGACGTCCGACGACGTGAGAAACTTCTCCAAGACGAAATAGCCGTCGCGCCAGAACGCGCGCTCGAGGTCGCGATCCGGGGACACGCTGGGAATCACCGCCGCCAGGGCGTGGAGACACGCGGCCGTCGACGTCAGGGGCGTTCCGGCCGTGGCTTCGGTTCGCTCGTGCGCGAGCGGCGCAGGGATCGTCGGCCAGGACCCGTCGGGCTGCTGAGCGCTCAGGATCTCGTGGATCGCGGCGGCGGAGAGAGCTGCAGCCGACTCGATCGCGCCGTTCCGCTTCTCCGGGCCCTGCTCCGCGCGAAGGGACGCGGAAGCGGGCGCGCCGGCCGTGTCGACTCCTCGCGCCGCGAGCTCCGCCAGGACGCCCGCGACGAACGCGGGTGGGCTCTCCGTCTTCGAGAGATACTCGACGCCGCGGATGAGGGCCTGCCGGAGCTCGAACATGTCCCCCACGGCGGCACCGGTCATGGCGTCAGGGGGTGGGCCTGCGGCTCGGGCTGGAGCTGGAGCAACCGGTCGTAGTTGAAGCACATCCGGTACATCAGCCGCTTCGAACAATCTTTGGTCGGACGCCGGTGGAGCGTCACCGTGTTGTCGAAGAACATCAGGTCGCCGTCTTCCCAGTCGTGCCCGTAGATGAACTCGTCCCGGAAGATGTGCTCCTTGAGATACGCGACGACCTTCTTCGACTCTTCCTTGCTCATGTCCTTGAAGTGGGAGATCGACGTGAACGGAAAGTGAAGGCCCTTGTACCCCCAGGGGCTGTGGGCGATGAGCGGTACCTCCGCGCCGTCCACGGGACAGAGGTTCATCTTCAGGATCTCGTCCTGCAACGCGTTGAGACCCGGGGCCACCGCGTTCTCCTCCCATCGGTGGACGGCCACGAGCTCGTCGCACGTCTTCTGCCACGAAGGAC
This sequence comes from Thermodesulfobacteriota bacterium, assembly GCA_036781285.1. GTDB lineage: Bacteria > Desulfobacterota > Binatia > UTPRO1 > UTPRO1 > UTPRO1. The sequence goes on from DAIQBH010000018.1 coordinate 19,982, forward strand.
TGAGCGCGTTGTAGGCGTCGACGGTGTTCACGAACTCGGTTCGCGATCCGCCCGAGCCTTCCCAGGCGAGGAGTCCCACGACGGGCAGGAACTCGTTCGTGCCCTGCTGATTCGAGTGCCACTCGAGCTCGCCGTCGGCGAACATCCCGGTATGGTGGCCCTCCTCGTCGCGGATGCCGGTCACGCGAACCATGCCGAGGAGATTCTCGATCCCCTGCGTCATCCGTGTGGCCTCGTCGAGGAGGTCGCGATCCTCCTGGGCCATGGCGTCGCGCTTCTCCCACCAGCCGTCGCCGTAACGCTCTCGCAAGCGCTCGTTGCCGGCCCAGACCTGATACGCGCCGCCGGGAAGCGCGATCGCCCACGAGGCGCAGATTTGATGGAAGCGCTCGAGGCTGATGCCGCCGACGTGCTTCTTCCGAACGAGGGTGATCAGATCGTGGAGGTGATCGAATCCCATCTGGAGGATCTCGTCCTCCGATGCCGTGGCGAGGTCGACGTCGACGATCTCGGCACCGAGGGAACCGAACCCCGGCAGCTTCAGCTTGCGCATTCCTGCTCCTGGCGGTGTGTCACGGGGTCGGACGACCCCGGTCTAGCTGCGTCCGACGGGCTCCAGAACCGGGTCGGTCCGTAGCGGCGTGTTCACGGGACCCGGCCATCGGGCGTCGGCCTCTTTGGGCACGCCGCGCGGGCGGACGTCGGAGCGCAGGAAGCGACCCGTGATCCACTCCTGATCGCCGATGGTGCCTTCCATGTCGCCGCTGAGGTTGGTCATCCACTCGCGCGCTTCTTGGATCTGGTCGGCCGTCCACCCGAGGCACGACTTCACCTTGAGCGTGATGGGATCGAACTCCAGGGCGAAGTCGTCCGGCGCCTTGGTGAGGAACGCGTCCGGAAGCACGAGGCAGTGGAAGGCGTGCACGTCGGCGCCGAGCTCGAGGGCCCGCTCGGTCGTGTGCTTGAACGACTCGATCGAATCGCCGGGAAGACCGAGGATGATCTCGACGGCGACGTTCCCGACGGCTGCCACCAGGCGCTTCACGATGGTGTCGAAGCTCTGCGGCTTGGCGACGCGATCGACCTTGTTCAGCACTTCCTCGTTGTAGGACTGGAGGCCGACGCCGATGTAGGAGCATCCGATCGATTGCAGGAACTCCACGTGCGCGGCCGTCAAGTGCGCCGGATAGACCTCGCACGACAGACGCGACTTCGCGAGGAAGCCGACCTCGCGCTCGGCCGCGGAGAAATTGCGGAACGCGCGCTCGTTGAGCGTGAGACCGGCGTCGAGGTGGACGACCCCGAACGCGTCGTTGGCCTGGAACGCCGCCAGCTCCGCGGCGATGCGCTCGGTGGAAAGCACGTCCTTCGGCGCCTGGGCGCGACCCCACTGGCAGAAGGAGCAGCTCATGGGACAGCCGCGGTACGTCTCGAGGTAGTGCCACGCGCCGCGCGGAATGAGTCCCAGCTGCGCCGGCGACGCCAGGACCTCGAGGTTTCCCGAGGCCCGCGGCGGCGTCATCTGCCACGTTCCGTTCCGGGCCACCGCGAGACCATCGATGCGGCCGAGCTCGTCCGCGCTGCGATCGCTCAAGAGGATCTCGCGGATCGTCTCCTCACCGTGCTGGATGACGAGCGCGTCGATGACGTCCACGCCGCCCCTATAGGGGTCGATGCCGAACATTTCGGGGCGCGCCGACGGTCCGCCGAACAGAATCGTACAGTCCGGGATCTCCGCACGCAGACGCCGGGCGACCTCGAGAAAGCACGGCAGCGACCAGACGTAGGCGGAGAAGCCGACGACGTCGGGATCGAAGGCGAGGATGCGATCCAGGATGGCATCGGCATCGGGCTTGACGGTGTCGAACGTCTGGACCACGGCGTCCGGGAGGCGCGGGTCCGAGATGATGGAGGCATGGATCCGCCGCACGCCGTAGCTCGGCAGGTCGTCGTGGACGTTCGGAAAGTCGAGTCCGGGGGTACGACAGACCAGAGCGACCCGGCGTCCATCGCGACGGCGACCGCCGGCACGGCGCGAAGATCGATCGTGCAGTCGCTCCGTGTCCGAGTGTTCCATCAATGAGGTTCCTTTCACCAGGCTCGTCGGGCAGACGGCCCGGACGACCGACGCGGCGCGGGCTTCGATGGCAGGCGGCCGAGAAGCCCGACCGAACCGCTGCAATATCCCTCTAGCCATCGGGTTGGCAAGGGATTTTCGCCGCGGGACGCGGGCATCGGCTGCCCTATGTGGGACGAGTCGGCGGCCGTCACGCCGCCCGCGCACGCCGGATTTCGGCGTCCGGTTTTCAGCGAGCGTCGGGACGCGAATGCATCGCCGGGGATGGCTCTTTGCGACGGAACGTGGCAGAGGAAGCGTCCCACCTGCGCTTCGAGGAGGATGTCATGAAGCTCTCAACGATCGGTGCCGTGCTGCTATCCGTCTGTCTCGCGCCGTCTGCCGTGCACGCCGCGCCAGGCGATCCGTTCGGCGGGAGCGAGACCGGGTGCATCCCGAGCGACAAGGCCGGACTCACCTGCGGCAAGACGTTGACCGGCGCGTTCGCCAAGCTCGTCGCGAGCGTCCTCAAGTGTCACGTGAGCCAGGTGAAGGGCGCGTACAAGGCCGGGGCTTCGTCGCCCGCCTTCGACGGTGCGGAAGAAGCCTGCACGACCGCCGCGAAAGTGAAGTTCGACGCATCCCTGGCGAAGGCGAGCGCGTCCTGTGATCCCAGCGTCGTAGCGGCCGCCGAGTCTCGGCGCGACACCTTCCTCGCCGATACGAGCGAGCCCAGCAGCCTCGACTCGCTGAACGGCCTGTTCTTCTGCGACGCCTCGTCGGGTCTCTCGATCGCCGACGCCGGCGGCGGCGATCAGGACGAGGCGGGATCGATCCCGGCGACCGGAGACAACTACAAATGCGCGGTCGGGTTCGCGAAGGCGATCTCGAAGTTCTTGTCGAGCGTCTACAAGTGCCACGGCAAAGCGGCCTCGGCGGGCTTCGTAGGAAAGCCGTTCGTGACCGCTGCGTGTGAAGACACGGCGCCCAAGGGCGCGCGCGCGAAGTACGACGCGACGATGCAAAAGTACATCGACGCCGGCATCTGCCCACCGTGCATCGCGAACGGCGGCGGCGGTGCACTGCCCTTCGTCCTCGGCGCCGGGGCGCTCAGCGCTTTCGACTCCCAGAACGAAGAAATCTATCCCTGCGCGCCCTAGGCGAGGAGGCTGACTGAGCCGCGCGCGCAGCGCGCGGCCGAGCGCGAGCCGGGTGTGGGGCCCAGGACGGGCTGTGCCCGTCTGGGGGCGACGGCGAGATCCCTCGCGTGGACCAGAGCGGCTCAGCCGCCGATCTCGCTCGGCGCAGGTACGCGGCGTACGCCGGCGCTGAGGAACGGGACCGCCAGCTGCACCGGGGCGCCGTCCTTCACGACCGGTTGCCGCGAGTACTGAATCAGGTACGCGCGGCGCGGGCGGTCGGTGCGGTTGGGGTCGCTCGCATGCGGCAGCGCACCGCTGGTCACGATGATCGAGCCCGCGGGCACCGGGAGCAACACGCCGCCGTCGTGCTGGCCGAAGTCGACGACGTCGGCGCTGGTCCACGGCTTGGTGAGGTCGTGCGGGACGACCTCCCGCACGTCGAGCACCGAGAAGGGCAACACACGGAGCGCGCCGTTGCGTTCGTCGACGTCGTCGAGGGCCACCCACACCCCGAGGTTCGGCGGGTAGTGTCCACAGCCGACGTAGTCGAGGTAGCTCGAATCCTGGTGCCAGATCCACCCGCTTGCGTTGTTCGGCGCCTTGCAGACGAAGGTCTCGGAGTAGAGGAACGCATCCTCGCCGAGCGCGCTCCGGCAGACCGACGCCATGAGCTCGCTGAAGACCAGCTCGCGGACGAACGCGCTCCGTCGCACGAACCCCGAGATCACGTAGCGGTCGTCGAGCGCGCTCACCGGCACGTGGAGATCCTCGCCGCGCTCGAGGCGTCCGCGTTCCTCCGCGACCGCGCGATCGGCTTCGGCACGCAGGCCGTCGAGCAACGACCCACCGAACGCGCGCTCCACGACGAAGTATCCCTCTTCGGAGAAATGCCGCGCCCAGAGGGGATTCACCTCGACTTTCACGTCGCTCATTTCGTCGCCTCGCCGGACGCGGCAGTCGCCGTCGGCTGCAAGATTTCTCGGAAGATGTGGCGATAGTGCGCCTCGGCGACCGGGAGGTGCGGGGCATAGATCGGCGGCAGGAGCGCGAACCACTTGGGAAACCCCTGCTCCGCGAAGTACCGATGCAGGCCGCCCCAATGATCCTTGCCGCGGTCGTGATGCACGGTGAGCGACACCGAGCAGACGTCGAGGAGCTCCGGGACGTCGATGCAGCCGCGCTCGGCCTGCTCGGCGGCGAGCGCGTCGAAGAGCGCTCCGATGTGGGCATGGTGCGTCTCCTGGTAGCGCTCGTAGTCGGTCGCGCGCGCGCGATCGGTCGCGTAGATCACCGTCGGCGCCGGCAGGATGATGTGGTGCGCGGCGAAGAACTCGCCGGCATCGCGGTGCTCGCGAATCTCGCCTTCGCGAGGGTGGCGCGCCAATATTTCGACGAGCTGCGGCGCGAGTGGACGATCGAGCGCCACGAAGTTCGCGGTCGGCACCTCGATCGACCGCACCACGACGGCACTCGGGCTCCGTCGCGACAACAGGTCGGCCACCGCGCGAATGCCGTCGGGTTGCAGATAGTCGTCGTCACCCGCGAGCCAGGTGTACTCGGCATCGCTCATCTCGATCGCCGACATGACGCTCCGACCCATGGGGATGGTTTCGGGATGGCGCCGGTAGCGGAGGCCAGACCAGCGCTCGGCCCATCGGGAACACACCGCGCCGGTGTCGTCGCTGGAGCCGTTGTCGCTGACGAGGATCGGAATGGAGAGCGCGTCGCAGGTCGGCTGGAACTCACGCAGCAGCGCGTCCAGCATGTGCGCGCGATTCAGCGACGGGATGGCGATGGCGAGCCGCGGTCGCGCCATCCCGACTAGACCGCCCGACCGCCCCGTAGGAGTGGGCGCTGATCGCCGAAGAGCTCGCCGGTCTCGACCAGGCGCACACCGGGCACGTTGAAGGTCATGAGAAACGCTTCGCGGATCTCGTCGGTCAGGTTCGGCGGGCTGCCGTGCGGGGTCATCAGCCGGTACACGACCATCTGTCCCGGCTGAAGCGTCCCCGGAACCACCTCGTAGCCGGAGACGTCGCACGACCACCACTCGAGCTGCTCGTCCCAGACGTGCGGCAGCACGCCCCGGTGCGCGCCCGCGGCGAACGACAGCGTGCCGTTCTCCGGCGAGAGCGGCCCGAGCGCCAGAAAGCACGAAAACCCCGAGTCCTGGCGGTCGATCGCCGCGAACTTGCCGTCCTGATGGAACGGGAACTGCGTCCACGCGCCGACGTCGGGGAGCTTGAGACAGCCCTGGCTCCAGGTCTGGTCGACGTCGGGGCCGATGATCTCGCGTGCGAGATCCTGGAAGACGGGGTGCCGCTGAAAGCGCGCGACGATCTCGCTCGCCTCGTGGGGCGCCGGCAGGAACGGCCGGAGGCGCTGCTTGGCGCGATGCGAGGGGTTGCTCGCCGGGATCTTCTCGATCGAAATTTCGTGCAGCCGCAGGCACTCGCGCCGGATCGGCTCGAGCTCCGCGGCGGTGAAGACGACGTCGGTGAAGAAGAAGCCGCGCTCGTCGAGGTCGCGTCGCTGTCGGTCGGAAAGCACTGCCCTACCCTGCGCTTGCATAGCGGAAGTCCCGTCCGGGCGTATACCTCAGAGGTTCAGTCCCCGCATCCGCATGTAGAGCTCGGCGAGCCGGGCCACTGCGACCTTGGGACCGTTCAGCCACCAGAGGTTGACGGCGTACGACGTGGTGAGCGACCGCGCCTGGTGCCACCACATGCTCGGAATGTAGAGGAGATCGCCCGGCTCGAGATCGGCTCGCAGGACCGGCGCCCCGCGAAAGCGGGGGTACCGCGAGAGATCCGGCGCCTCGGCGTCGACCGGACTGTAGTTCGGCACGCCGGAGCGAAACGAATGGCGGTGCACCATGTGCGTCAGACTCCGGTCGAGCAGCAGGAAGCGCTTCCGGCCGCCGATCTGGGCGTACAGGTTCTCGGGAAGGTCGCGGTGGAGCGGCCCCTTCGCCCCGGGTCCCCCCATCCAGAACCGCGAGCGCGCCCAGCGCGCGCTCGCCGTGTAGGCCGGCCGGCGGATGTCGTCGAAGAGCTCCGGGACGGCTTCGTGCACGCGCACCGACAAGTAGAGGCCGTGCGGCCCGCCGTCCGCGAGCAGATCGCAGTATTCGCCGAAACGGATGCGCTCGTAGTGCAGCCCGGTCGCGACGTCGTAGTGCGATCCGTTCTTCTCGCGGATGATGGGCAGCTCGCGCTCGCCGAAGGCCCGTTTGAAATAGTCGAGCGACCAGGTCCGCAGAGCCGGCCAATCGGCGATCGCGCCCCGCAGGATCACCGGGCGCGAGGCCCGCACGAAGTCGGCCTCGAACGCCGCCGCCGACGGCGGTGCCACCCGGGGAATGTCGCGCGCGGGATCCACGGTCTCCGGTCGTAACCTCAGCCGAGGCGTCGCAGGCGCTTGAAGAGATCCGCGCCCATCACGAGCGGGAGCCCTACGCCCCGGGCCCACCAGAAGTTCGTGGAGAGGCTGTCCTCGAGCGTGCGCACGTGATGCCACGTGCCGCGCGGGATGTAGATCGCATCGCCGGGCGTGAGCTCGGCGCGTTCGGCGCGCGCATCTCGAAAGCGCGGATGGCGTGCGAGGTCGGGAGCTTCTGGATCGACCTGACACCCGTTCGGCACGTTCGAGAAAAGGCTGTTGGGATAGAGGCAGGCACTCTGCGCGGAGTCGAACAGCGTGAAGCGCTTGGAGCCGAGGAGTTGCAGGTGGAGGTTGTCGGCGGCGTCGCGATGGGTCTGGGTGACGGTGCCCGCCGGCGACAGCCACACCTTGCTCGAGAGCCAGCGCGCGTCGGCGCAGTACGCCGGGGGCGTGATCCGCTCGCGCCATGCCGCCGGCAGCTCGTCGAGCCGCGCCATCATGTAGCGCGACGGCGGGCGGTCGCCGCCGATCTGCTCGAGGACTTCGGCGAGCGCCGTGCGGCCGGTGTTGAACCCGTGTCGCGGATCCGGTGTCACGGCGCCTTCTCGGGTGACGAGAGTGGGCACGGTGAGATCCGGAAAATCCTGCTCGAGCGCGGCGAACGACCAGCACCGGAGCTCGGTCTCCGGGACGAGCCCACGGAGCACGACCGGGCGGCGCACCCGCCGGTACGTCCGCTCGAAGAGCGCGGGCGCGGGCGGATCGACGCGCGGAATCTCGGTCGCGTGCATGGCGTCCGTCACGTCGGCAGGCGGTCGAAGCCCCGCATTCCGCTCGGGAGCGGCGACGCGGTGAGGCGGAGGCCCGCGGTCCGACACGCGTCCGCGAGGGCTCCGAGCGCCGCGTCCGCTGCATCGAGGGCGTCGAGTCCGAGCGAGTCGAGCGCCACTTCCACCCGCATCCCACCGACGCCATGGGCCCGCGCGAGGTCGGCAAAACGGTCGAGCGTCGAGAGAGCGCGCGCGTGCAGCGGCACACGGATCTCCACGCGCGCGCCGCCGCGTACCAGGTTGTCGATGCCGGCCAGCGCCTGGTCGTAGGCCCCGTGCACCCGGGCGATCGCATCCGCCTCGTCGGCATCCGCGGCGAAAATCTTCACCGACGCGTCGGACAACCCGGCGCGCACGGCTTCGGCCGCAAAGCGCGGATACGCGAACCGGCGTCCGTTCGACGTGACGCCGACCCGCCGGCCATCGGCGCCGCGCGCCCGTGCAACCAGCGCCACGAAGTCCGGATGCAGCGTCGGCTCGCGTCCCGCCAGCATGAGTGGGAGTCCCGCCTCGCGCGCGAGATCGACCCGCTCGCGGAGCGCGTCGCCGTCGTCAGGGAGGAAGAGGTCGCGATTCTCGCACCCGTGACAGCCGTTGTTGCAGGCGCCGGCGAAGAGCACCGTCGCGGCGCGCTGGCCACGGGATCGGCCGAGGAGCCCTTCGATACGCGTCGCGAGACCGCCGAGCGCGACGCCGATCCGGTCGGCCGGCTCCGCCGACGACGATGCCGAGTCCAAACGCTCCGCCCAGCGAGCCACGGCGAGGAGCTGGCTGATCTCGGTTTCGTTGCCGAGCGCTTCGCGCAGCTTCCGACATGCCTCGTACGCGATCACCGCGCGCGGGTCGGCGAAGCGCCAGGGAATGTCGACGCTGTAGCCCTTCGATTGCGCCGTCCGCGACGCGGCGTCGCTCTCCCACCCCTCGGCCACGAGGCCGTCCTTCTGGGCGAGGGCCGAGATCGGAAGCCGCGGATAGAGGCGCAGGCGGTTGCGGGTGATGTCGTAGAAGAAGTCGGAGAGGCCGTGCGCGCGGAGCGCCTCGCCCGAGTCGCGCAGACGACCCGGCGTCGTCCAGGGGTGGAAGAGGATCAAGCTGTGGCCGCGCTCGCGCGTGAAGCCGAAGGTCTTCGGGTGCGCACGCGACAGCTCGCGCACGAGCCTCGCCGCGGCGAGGAGGCCGGCAGCCGTCGTGCCTTTGTTGAAGAGCTCGAGATCGTCGTCCGAGAAGGACTCGAACCCGACGAGATAGAGCTCGAGTCGCGTGTCGGTGCGCGCGGCGATCGCGATGCTCTCCTCGAGCGCCGCGCGATGCTCGACGAGCCAGTCGGCACGCGTCTGGAGCAACCAGGTGAGGTCACGCACGCCTCGCTCCGCCGCCGCCTCCAGGAGGCGCCGCAGGTAGCGCAGCGGATGCTGGTCGGTGAGGACGAACGTGTGCGGCTTCGGGAGGTGCGTCGTGAGGTAGGCGGCCTGCCGGAGCACCGACGCGACGGTGTCCTCGTCCGAGCGCTTGTCGTAGTCGCCGCCCATCGTGCAGAAGGCGCAGCCTTTGCGAAGCATCGCGCCCGGCTCGCCCAGCGGGAGATCGCGGTACGGGATCGCCTGCGTGACGTCCCGGCTGTAGGGGCAGCCGCCGTTGCCGAACACCGTGTACGGGGTCGGTAGGATCGCGCCGGTGCCGGCGGCGGCGATCACCTCGTGCTCCACGATCGGCTCGTACGCGAGCGGTCCTTCAGCAGCCGAAACCTCGATCAACGGACGCGCCGGCGCTTCGGGTTGCCCTCCCGACACCGCGGACAGGCCGGGAATGTCGACGTCACGCGGGGACGCGAGCCCGGTCGCGAGCCACATCGCGAAGGCGCGCCGAACCTCGTCGCCGAACTCCCCCTGCTCGCGCCGGCGCTGATAGAGCGCGTGCGCGATCGCGGCGTCACCGGCGAGGACGCGCCCCACGCCCTCCGGTGGCGGCAAGAGCAGCATCCGACCCGTCGGGTATTGCTCCTTCCATTGCAGGAACGGCTCGCCGGCGAGGACCCGATCCGCGACCACCAGATCGATCCGCTCGTCCACGAGCCACCGCGCGAGCCGCGCCGATACCTCCGCATCCACCGCGCGGTCGGCGCCGTCGTAGTAGACCCGCAGCATCCTCGCCTCGTGTCCGAGCGCGCGGGCGTCGCTGCACAAGAGGCCGAGCTGCACGTCCGAGAAATACCCGCCCTTGCGGGTGCCGAACGCGGTCACCATCGCGATGCGCAGCGCCCGCCCTGGGGTGTCGCGCTGCCCGCCGGCTACAGCTTGGAGCGTCAAAGGACTCGCATCCTAGCCCTGCTCCAGGAGGGTTTGCCAGCTCGAAGAACGGTTGCGCGGCACGAGGGGCGAGCCGCGGCCGCGATGCGAAGGCGGGAAGAACGGCGCGACCTCCGCGAGGGTTCGAAGCCGCCCTCGCGGAGGTCGCGCGATCCTCGGCTCAGTCGCCCTTGTCTTTGAAGATCGAGCCCGTGTGCGCACCCGCCGGGGCGCTGTAGACGGACTCCCAGCAGAGGCCATCGGCACTGCGCAGCTGAAGCCGCAGCGGCTGGGTCAGGGTCGAGAGACTCGGGAGCGCGAGCAAGGTGCCGCGCGCGGCGAGTTGGATCTGCGCCTTGCCGTCCGGGCCTTGCTTGAGCTTCAGCTGCTGGATGCCTTCCGGCGTGAGCTGCTTGTCCTTGTATCGGAATCCGGAGCTGCCGAGCGGCGACCAGCACGGCTTGGTGCCGCACGTGCCGCCGGCGGGCGCGGTGCGGCTGAACCGCAGGCCGGAGGCATCGTACACGCACAGCCGGTACGACGTCGTCGTGGTGGGGGACCCGAGATCGGCGACCGTCGTGCGCGCGCCGTTCGCCCACTTCCACTTGAAGAGGTCCTTGGCCGGCGTCGTCCCACGCTTGATCATCAACGATCCCTTGCCGGCGACGAACTGCTGGCGGCAGTCGACGCGAGGCACGGTGCTGCACTCGAGCGGCAACTCGATCTGACAGGTCGCCGAGCAACCGTCGCCGCCGTCCGTGTTGCCGTCGTCGCATTGCTCGCCGCAGCTGCCGTCGGTGTCCCCATCGCCGCAGAGCGCCGCGTCCGGGTCGAGGAGGCACATCCCGCTGCCGTTGCAGACGTCGATCGTGCAGATGTCGGCGTCTTCGTCGCACGCCGTATCGGCAGGCTTGAAGGCGTCCGCCGGGCACGTTGCGAGCGCCGTGCCGGTGCACTGCTCGGCGACGTCGCATTCACCGTTCGCCGCCCGGCACTCGGTGCTCGCCGGCATCACCACGTCGGCGGGGCACGTCGCGAGCGGAACCGCCGTGCAGGTCTCGTCGGGATCGCAGCTGTCACCCGAGCCCGTCCGACAGACGGTGCTCGGATCCGCGACCACGTCGGCCGGGCAGCCCTCGTTCGGGACGCCGGTGCACCGCTCCGTGGGATCGCACATGTCGCCCGAGCCGGGGCGGCAGATCACGTTGAGATTGCCGGGTGCGTCGTCGACCGGACACGTCGTGCCCGCGATGCCGAGACACGTTTCGGATTGGTCGCAGGTGTCGTTCACCGACGACGTGCGGCAGACGGTGCCGAGTTTGCCCGGTGCGTCGTCCGCCGGGCATGCCTGTCCCGGTACGCCCGTGCACGCCTCGTTCTGGTCGCAAATGTCGCCCGAGCCGGTCCGACAGACGACTCCGCCCTTGAGAGGAGCATCGTCGGCCGGGCACGCGGACGCCGAGCCCGTGCACGACTCGCTGAGGTCGCACGGCGCGCCGGCGCCGCCGCGGCAGACGAAGCCGTTCGGGCGGAACGTGCAGTTGCTCGCGCAGCAGGTGCCCGCGGCGCCGTTGCCGGCGCCGAGGTCGCACTGCTCGGGGCTGTCGACCACACCGTCGCCGCAGTCCGAGTAGTAGAACGCGACGTCGGCCTTGCTGATGTTGGATACGCCGATCGGCGCGTGGCTCGGATCGAAGACCGCCGGGCACGCCTGGCCGAGCCCGAAGAACGAGTTGCTCGCCTTCACGTCGACACGAATCGTGAAGGAGCTGCTCGTGACCTTGAACAGCCGCTCGATGTCGCCGAAGGCGGTATTGCCAGGGCTTCCACCCGTGGCGACGACCGTCGCACTGCCGCTCGTCAAGGTCAGCACCAGCTGGTTGCTGACCGGCTGGGTGCCGTGCGTCCCGTCGACGACGCTCGTCGTGCTCGTGTACGTGATCGAGTTGGCCGTGCTGCTGCCGTAGCGGAACACCGCCCCCGAGCCGCCGGTGGGGGCACTGCCGGTCATGGTGTTGCCGTTCACGTTCGTGTCGTTCCGAACGCCGAAGTAGACGGCCGTATGCGCCCCGAGGTTCACGCCGGTGCAGGTCAGGGTAGCCCCACCGGTCCCGCAGGTGATGCCGGAGACGGAGCACGAGCCTCCGCCCGGCAGCGTGTAGGACGGTCCCCCACTCAGGATGAGCGCCGACGCGTCCGAAGCGACGCCGAGGCACAGCACCATCGCCAGGATCGGTAGGCGTTTCGTCAACGCACGGTGGGGCATACGAGACTCCTTCACGGGGTTTGAGCCAGGTTCGCGAACAGCGCCAGGAAGTTGCCGTTCTTCGACACCTCGACACCCTGGAGGCTGAGACCGAAGAACTGCGGAACCGGGAAGCCGGAGAGCGCGCCCGCGAGCGACGGTACGAGCGGGCGGAAGACGGACGGCAGCGTCTGCTCGAGCTGCGCCTCGTCGGTGCCGAGCGGATTGTAGAGCACCGTCATGATCATGTCCTCGGCTTCCGGCACCGCCACCGTCACGGCGAGACCCGACCCATCGGGCAGGAACGCCATGTTCAAGCCGAGACGAACGTCGAAGGCGCCGCTCAGCCAGATGGTGTTGGTCATCGGGTCGAGGATGTCGATGGCCATCTGCGCGATCTTGAGCTCGGCGATCTCACCGCCCGGCCCCGAGCCGCCCGTGACGATCGGCGCGATCGTCGGCACGATGTCGATCCGGAGCGGAGTGTTGGGCGGAAGCTTCCCGAACTCGGGAACCATCAGCGAGAGCAGTGACGACGTGATCTGCACCGGATCGACGCCGCCCGGACCGTCGAGATCGATTTCGGCGAGTGACGTCCGCATGAGGCCGCACTCGGTCTGCCCGCGCAGCAATTGATTGAACGCGGCGCTCGCGATGCCGAGTCCGATGCCGTACGGCTTGTTCCCCGCCGAGCTGTTCGGACCGAAGGTTGGGAATGCCTCCGGAGGCGCGTACGAGGCAGTGAAATTCGGCGCCCCGGGCGGCGGGACACATTGCCCAGGCCCGGTGCCGACGCTCGTGGTGAAGCTCGCGCCCGCGCCGAAGGTGATGCCGTTGTTGTCCTCGGCGACCGTGAAAAGCGGCGCGTCGAACGTCATGCCCACGCCCGAGCCGACGGATCCGGAGATCGAGATCCCGGCGAGCGAGGTTTCGATCGCCCCCGCGATCGGGTTGTCCTGCGGGCCCGCGCCGTCCGGATCACCGAGGAAACCGTTGATCCCGTCGGTCGCGAGGTCGGTGATCATCGGACCGACGATCGCGTTGATGATGTCGCCGATGATCGGCCACGTGCAGAGACCGTACGTGAAGTGGTAGCCGAAGCCGGTGAAGCCGGCGTCGAACGTCCCGTCGGCCAGGCTGACGTCGACGAAGCGCGGGTTCGAGGCCTTCGGCTCGAGCGTGTAGTCGCCGTTCAACCCCATCTTGGAGGCGGTCACCCGGAGGCCGCAATCCGGCACGAGGCCGCTGCCATCGATGTCGATGTCCAGCCGCAGATTGTTGACGCTGATGTTCGCGTTGACGACGTTCGGCTTCGAATCGAGCGCGAGGGAGAAGCCGCCGAAGGACGGCGCCGGGTTCGCGATCTTGACCTTGGCGCTGCCCCAGCAGCCGATGACGTTGAGGAAGCACTGGTCGGCCATGACCGTCCCCACGGGGATCATCGCGCCGATGTCCAACTGATCTCCGGCGAGCGTCGTCACGAGGGGCTCGACGGTATCGAGGCCCGAATCGTTGATGCGCATCGCGACGCTTTGCGGCGAGAGCGCGCCGTCGGCGACCGAGGCGCCCTTGATGACGACCACGCGGTCGCGCACGTCGTCGCCGTTCGCCGTGTTGGTGAGCGTTGCGGTCACCGAGTTGAAGACGGCGGGACCGTTCAGGGTCACGGTGTGGGAGAACGTCCGATTGGTCGTGTTGACCGAGCTCGCCGGGACGCCGTTGATCGTGATGGCCGTCTGGCCCGCCGCGAGCGTCGTGTAGTGGCCGGTGATGGTAGCGGTGTTCGACGTGGTGAACACGCCGTGGGCCGGGGAGTCGATGAAGATCTCGAACGGCGTACACTGTTGACCCGCGACCGCGCACAGCCAGCCGGATTCGTTGCGGCAGCTCGCGTCGCAGCCGTCGCGGCTGACGGTGTTGCCGTCGTCACAGTCCTCGAACGTGTTGACGACGCCGTTGCCGCACGTGGGCACGCAGACACTCGGCTGCCCGGCGCAGGCAAAGCCCTGCTCGGTCAAACACGATTCGCTACAGCCGTCACCGTCCGACTGGTCGCCGTCGTCGCACTCCTCGTCGGCATCGAGGTTGCCGTCGCCGCAGTTGTAGGTGCAGACGCTCGGCTGTCCGAGACAGGTCCAGCCGACCTCCTGGAGGCAGTAGTCACCGGAGCAGCCGTCGTCGCTGTCCGTGTTGCCGTCGTCGCAGTTCTCGCCGCCACGGATGAACCCGTCGCCGCAGATCCCGATGCAGTTGCTGGGCTCACCCGCGCACGTGTAACCGGGCTCGGGCTGGCACGCGAGCGAGCAGCCGTCACCGTTCGCGACGTTGCCGTCGTCACAGCCCTCGGCGCCGCGGGTCAGGCCGTCGCCGCAGACCGGCGTACATACGCTCGGCACACCGGCGCAGGACCAGCCGGACTCGATCTTACAGAGGGAACCGCAGCCGTCGCCCGCGGCCACGTTGCCGTCGTCGCAGGTCTCGCCGGTGCTGGCATTGATGACGTTGTTGCCGCACACGAAGGTGCAAACGCTCGGCGTGCCGTTGCAGGAGTAGCCCTCTTCGATCTGGCACGTGCTCGAGCACCCGTCGCCGCTCACGTCATCGCCGTCGTCGCAAACCTCGCCGTCGGCCGACTCCAGCGTGCCGTTACCGCAATTCGGGGTGCAGACGCTGGGCTCGCCGGTACAGGTGTAGTGGTCCTCGAGGATACAGGAGGCCGAGCAGCCGTCGCCGTCGGCGTTCCCGCCGTCGTCGCACGTCTCGCCGGCATCGAGCGCTCCGTTGCCGCAGTTCGGCGTGCAGGTGCTGGGCTCACCGGTGCAGCTCCAACCGCCCTCGGTCTTGCAGAACTCCGAGCACCCGTCGCTGTCGGCCAGGTTGCCGTCGTCACAGGATTCGCTGCCCTGGAGCACACCGTCGCCGCACTCCTCGCCGCACGAGCCATTCGTCGGATTGCCGTCGTCGAACGCGTCGCAATCACGGCTCAAGCCGCCGATGTCGTTCAACATCTGGCAGGTCTGACAGGCCGCCGCGCGGCCGAGCAGCGCCGTGACTTGCGACTCGTCGCCGGCGCCGAGCGGCGCGAACGCCGACACGATGGACGTCGAAGGACAAGCGCGAGCGATGGTCTGGGCGAGCTTGGTGCCGCAATCGACCGCGATCTTTCCGCCGTCGCGCTGCGGCTCGTTGCCGCTGCCGAGACAGATCGAGGTGAGGGTCGCTTCGTCCGTGATTTCCCCGGTCCGCATCCCCAGCTTCTGGCACTTCAGGAACTCGCGCAGGCGGGTGTCCTGACACTTCAAGAGGGCCGTGGCGACCTTTGCCTGACAGGACGCATCGCCGAGATCGAGGGACATGCCGACATCGAGGTCCTCACCGATCACCGCGTGCACGAGGTCGACCTCACCGCGGGCGGCCCGGCTGAACGCGGACCGGCTTTCGGCGATGTCGATCGGGGTGACACCGAACGGCGGCAGGATCGCGCACTTCGAGCTCGCACTGTTGAGCGCCTGCGCCAGGGCGTTGGTCGACTTCCCGCTGGGGTCGGAGCGAACGCACGCCTCGGGAGTCGTGGCGATCAGCGTGCCGGTCGCGTACTGCTTGAGGCACTTCGCGACGACACTCCCGTGGGCCTTCGACACCTTCCAGGCGCTCTTGTTGAAGCCGGTGATGCACGTCTGGTCCTTTTTCGACACCTGAACCTGCGCATCAGCCCCGGCCGCGAACACGAGAACCACCAGCCCCGTCACCACGAGTGACAGCGCGCTCCGCTTGATCATCCGCCCTCCTGCACGATCCGTCCGCGAGCCCCGCCTCCACCTCGACCTACGCGTCGAATGGATGCAGTCGTCTCGCAAAGGGACCTGGCTACAGTCTTCGATTCGATCTCTTGGGTTCGTTGCATACTCCGCCGCACACGGCACGGGTCGTCCTCGTCGTTTTCAGGTGAAACGGCACTATGGCCCGACGCCGGCTCACGCACGGTCGGCGAGTGAAGCACGGAAGAGAGCGATGACGCTTGAACGCAACGGCTACGCGGAGCACGGGATTCCTGTCAAGGAAAATCAACCCCGAAAACCCGGCGCCCGACCATTCTTCGCTAGTCCATGTCGTAGAACCCGATCGGGATTTCCCGACCCGAATAGAAGAGGAAGGGAGGATCGTCCTCGGGATCGCGGATCACGGCACGGGGACCGATCGGCGTCCCCACGCCGGCGAACGGGCGGCATTCCGGGCGCAGTCCCGCGACCGGTCGAACCGGTGAGACCATGCGGGCGAAGATCACCTTGTCCCAGCGGATCTCCCCCATCGGACCGGTCGGGCGATCGTCCCAGGCCGCGGTAAGCTCGCGAAACGAATACGTCCAGCACTCGATGTCCTCGAGGAAGACCCAGGGCCGCGGGGCTTCCGCCAGCGCGCTCGACGGCACGACGCGCACGTCCTTCCCGAGCCGCGCTAGTAGCCCTGCGTAGCGAGCGCTCCCATGCACCGTCGCTTCCGCCGTCGGTACCTTGACCAGGGTGAACGCCGGCGGGAGCGCCGCCGCGGCGGACGCGACCGCGAGATACTCCTGGTGGATCGGGGTCCGGACCCCGAGGATCTCCCAGCCGGGGAACAACGGCGGGAGGACCGTCAGGACGACCGCCGCCCCGAGACCCGCCAAGGGACGGGAGGACGCGGGCACCCGTCCTTCGAGCACCGCGGCACCGGCGATCGCCACGAGCAGAGCGCCGCAAGCGATCACCGACAGTCGCTGGGCGAATTCCACGCCGGGTGACTGCATGCCGCAGGGATACGTGAGGACGAAGTTCAGCCCGAACACGACGAGGACCGCGCGCGGGACCTCGTCTCCACGCCAGGCCCAGACGAGGGACCCCACCATCAGGAGGGGCAGGAGACCGAAGCGCATCACGTCGAAGAGGGCGTGATGCCGCACGATGGTCGGCAACAAGATGAGCTCCGCGAAGACGCCCGCCATCTGTTGCACGAGCCCGCCCGAAGCCGCGTTCCCGACGATGCGCGCCGCCAGCACCGCGACCACGATGACGCCCGCCACCCAGAACCCGCGTGACTTCAGAAGATCGCGGCCGCCGCGGGCGACCCCCAACAGGAAGGCACAGGGCGCGAAGACGTAAAACGTCTGGCGCGTGTTGATGAGGAGGCAGAGCGCGAGGGTCGCAGCCACGAGCGCCGTGGCGCGCCGCCTCACCGCGAAGACGTCCATCGCGATCAGCGCGACGAGGGCCAGGAGGAGGCCGACGTTGTGCATGTCCTCCGACCCCGCCACGCGCATGAAGACCGGGTTCGTCCCCGCGACCGCCACGGCGATCAGTGCCCCGTACGGCGAGCCCGACAGTCGATGCGCCAGCGCGGCCAGCAGCGCCACGTTCAGCGCGCCGACGAGCGCATTGGCACGAAAGACGGCGGAAAGGTCGTCGCCGAAGATTCGCGTGAGGCTCCCGAGGAGCACGAAACCATACCGTCCGTACGATGCGCCACGGCCCGCACACGGGCTCGGCGACTGGAGGACGCAGTCGACGAGCTCCGGCCCGACTACGTCGGCGTGGACGATCGTCGGCTCGACCGAGAGCGTGCGCACGATCATCGCGGCCACGAACAGCACGGCGGCACCGAGCAGCGCCGGGTGGGTCCAGGCCCGCGGGTCCGGTCGCCGCAGGCTGGCGAGGAGCGCGAGCACGAGCGCCAGGGTCGCGATGGCGAACACGATCGTCACGGGAGAACGCCCGCTCGCTCGATGGCGTCGCCGACGAGGGCCGCGAAGTGGCGGTTGCCTTCCGGCGTCGGGTGACCGTCGTCCGGAATGAAGTCGCCATCCGGCAACGGCTCGTGATCGACGACCCAGGCTCCGTCGCCGAGTTGCCGGCGCACCGTCTCGGCCCAGCGCGGGTCGTCGACGCGGTAGAGAAAGACGAACAGCGGCGTCGCCCCGCGCGCCCGCCTGACGTCCTCGATGGCCCGGACGTGGTGCGCGAGGAACGCGAGCTTCGCCGCGTCCGAACGGCCGTCCGAGGCGCGCATCGCCCAGAGGGTATACGGATTGTTGCTGGTACCCGCGAGGAACGTGAAAAAACTGTAGCCGCCGAAGCGGTTCGACTGCGACGGTTGTTCGAGCTCGCTCAGGTCGTTCGGCAGGAAGAGGAAGAGCACCACGAAATCCGGTTCCAGCCGGTCCGTCGCGGCACGGTAGAGCTCGACGTACGCGGGCAAGTTGCTGCCCTGGACGCCGAGATTCAGGATCTCGACGGCGGTGCCGACGCGCGCGGTGCGCAGCCGGCGGGCGAGCGTCGCGTCGATGGTTTCGTCGTCGGCGACGCCGCTCCCGAACACCATGGAGTCCCCGATGACGATGCCGCGCACCGTACCGGGCGCCTTGGCCTCCGGCCAGTCGGCTCCGCGAAACCCGAAGGCGTTCACGCGATACGTGTGCTCGCCGCGGCGCGGATAGTTCTCCTCGATCACGTCGAGGGGTGTCGCCGTCACCGCTTCGCCGAAAAGGTGGACGGGCACGAAGGCGAGATGCACCGCATAACCGACACCCACCACCGCGAGCCAGGTCACCGCGAGGAAGCGCGGCGTGACGTCTCGGTGCGCGCGAACGCTCGCGAACCAGAGGCACAATGCACCCAGCACGAAGGTCGCCGCCAGCGAAAGCGGGCGCAGGACCGAACGTCCCGCCCCCATGCTGATGCTCATGAGCCCGGCATTCAGCTGATGGAGCGAACCCAGCAGGAGAACGGCAATGCCGAGCGCAAACAGCAACCTCTTCACAGTCGATAGGGCAATCCCACGTGTCCGCGCGGGCCGCAAGCTTTCCAATTGCTGCGAGCGTGAGTCGGATGGTAGAGCGCCGCGATGGCCCACTCCGGCACCCCACTCGCGGTGATACAGCCCGCCGGAACCGCGCGTCAGCTGTGGGACCAAGGCCAGGCGGGACCGGCGATTCGCGCGGCGCTCGAGGATTGGGATCGTGTGCTCCAATCGCCCGATCTCGACTGGCTCGCGCGGTGTCTCCGCGCGTACGGGTTGGGAGGCGAGGCGCTCGCCGTACAGCTCGCGTCGACCCGGATGCAGGGCCAGCTTCGATCCTGGGAAGGTCTCATCCGCAGCATCTTGCAAAGCGGTGATCCGTGGTGGGCGCGCGACCTGCTCGCGGAAGTCGGCGGCGAGTCGCGCGAGCTCGAGGCGCTTCGCATCGAGGTGGATCTCGCGCTCGGCGATCCCGCGCCGTTGATCGCGGCGTGGGCCGGCGCGCATCGCGACGAAGCCGCGCTCGATGCGGCGGTACGCTGG
This sequence comes from Thermodesulfobacteriota bacterium, assembly GCA_036781285.1. Classification (GTDB taxonomy): domain Bacteria; phylum Desulfobacterota; class Binatia; order UTPRO1; family UTPRO1; genus UTPRO1. The sequence continues at coordinate 39,235 of DAIQBH010000018.1, forward strand.
TACGTCCGGAGCGACCGGATCGACGAGGCGGCCCGTCTGGTGGACGAATCCGAAGGCCTCACGCTCTGGCGCGCACGGTTCGCCCTCTGGCGGAATCGTCCCGACGTGGCGCGCCCGCTCCTCGCGACCCTCCCGGCCGATCCCGAAGTCCGTTGCCTCGACGCGATCGCCCTCGTCCTGGAAGGCGACCTTACGCTCGCCGAGACCCGCCTCCGCGAGCTCCTCGACACCGACGCGCGCGGCGAGGCGTGGACGTGGCTCGCCACCGTGCTCCGAAAGCAGCAGCGCTACGCCGAGGCCGTGCGCGCCGCCGAAACCGCGAGCGCCGCGACCGTCGGCTTCAGCTTGGTGGCCCGCGTGGAACGCGAGATCGCGTCCGACTACCAATGGATGAGCTCGAGCCCTTCGGTCCCCGAGCCGACGCCCCCCGGGTTGTTGGGGCGTCTTCTGGGCTCCGCGAAGCGTTTCGGGGGCCGATTCATGCTGCGCAGGATCGAGGAGCTCGAGAACGCCGACGCCCTCTACCCGCTCGGCGTGAGCCCGCGCGATTCGATCGCCACGCTCGAAGTCGCGCTGGAGCGATTCGCGGGCAACCACACGGTTCATCTCAGCACCACCGCCGACGGGAAGCTCACGTCGTATCCGATCCCCGTCAATCCCCGGCAGCTGGGCGCGACCGTGCAGCTCGTCCTCTGGACCCGCGGGGCGGACGCGACCAGGGCCTTGTACGACGAGCTCGCGCCGCGCGTGGACGACCACCCGCTCTATCGGATCTACCACGGCGAGCTCGAGCTCTGGATGGGAGCCTATGCGGACGCCGAGCGGATCTTCCGGAGGATCCTCGACCGCGACGATCGCATCCGCTGGGCGTGGATCGGCCTCGGCGCGAGCGTGATGCTCCAGGGTGATTTGGATCAGGCGCAGGCGATTTGGGATCGGGGTCTGTCACGCACGCACGGCGAGCCGGGACCGACCCTGTTCGCGTACCGGGGCGAATGCTACCGGCGACAAGGCGAGCGCGAGCTCGCACGCACCCAACTCGAAACGGGTTTGCGCCAGAAGCCGCACCGCCTGGGCTCCCGCATCAACCTCGCGTTGCTGGATCGCGACCCGGACATGCTCGCGCGCGTCGAGCGCGACTGCGTCGCCTTCGCGCCGCTGCTGATGGCGGAGCTGACGGGCGATCCGGCGGAACGCTTGGAACAGGTGCTCGCGGCCATGCGCGGCAACCGCAGCTCCTCCGAGTGGAACATGAGCTACCACCTCTGGGGTCGCCTCTGGCGCCGCGGCGTGACCGACGGCTTTCGGAGCCCATCGTGAACATCGGCTTCGCCGGACTCGGCAAGCTCGGGTTGCCCGTCGCGCTCGCGATCGAGGCGAAGGGTCATACGGTCGTCGGCTACGATCCCGCGGACGGGCCGCGCGAGGCGCTCCGCACGCGGCGCCTGATGTACCGCGAGGCCGGCGCCGAGGCGCTGCTGCGCGAGAGCCGGATCGAGATGCTACCCGTCGACGACGTGGTCCGCCGTTCCGACCTCGTGTTCGTGACGATCCAAACGCCGCACGAGCCGCGTTTCGAGGGCGTCACGCGCATCCCGAACGAGACGCGCGACTTCGACTATCGCCACCTGTGCGCCGGCGTGGCGGAGCTCTCGAACGCCATCGAGGCTCAGAAGAAAGACACGATCCTGGTCGTCGTCTCGACGGTTCTGCCGGGCACCATCCGCCGGGAGATCAAGCCGCTCCTCGGGCCGCATGCCCGCCTCTGCTACAACCCGTTCTTCATCGCCATGGGCACGGCGATCCGCGATTTCCTGAACCCCGAGTTCGTCCTCTTCGGCGTGGACGACCCGCGGTCCGCCGCCGTCGCCGAGGAGTTCTACCGGACCATCCACGGCGCCCCGTTCCAGCGCACGACGCTGGAAGAGGCGGAGATCATCAAAGTCCTCTACAACACGTTCATCTCGACGAAGATCGCGTTCGCGAACACGGCGATGGAGATCTGTCACCACACGCCCAACGCCGACGTCGACGTCGTGCTCGGCGTGTTGCGCGAGGCCAACGAGCGCCTCGTCTCCGAGAAGTACATGGCGGCCGGCATGGGCGACGGCGGCGCGTGCCACCCGCGCGACAACATCGCGCTCAGCCACCTCTCGGCGCGCCTCGGCTTGTCGTTCGACTGGTTCCACTCCGTCATGCAACAGCGCGAGCGCCAGACCGACTGGCTCGCCGATTTGATCGAGTGGCATCGCGAGGGCCGCGACGTCGTCATCCTCGGCCGCTCGTTCAAACCGGAGTCCAACATCGTGACCGGGAGCGCTGCCCTCCTCCTCGAGAGCATCCTGCGCGAGCGCGATCTGTCCGTGACGGTCTGGGATCCGCACGTGGACGTCGGCGTCGCGGCGCCGAGCGGCCGGCCCTTCTGCTATTTCATCGGCACGAAGCATCCCGAGCTGCGAGACTTTCCGTTCGAACCCGGCTCGGTCGTGCTCGATCCGTGGCGGTTCGTCGACGTCCCCGAGCGTGTCGAGCTCGTGCCGATCGGCCGCGGCCGTCCGTTCGCGCCGGAGGCGTGACGCTGCCCGCCGTCGACGTCGGCATCTGCGTGCCCGTGCTGAACGAGCGGGACGCGCTCGGGACGCTGTTCGACGACATGGCGTCGGCCTTCGCCGGTGGGCGCTACACGGTGTGCGTCGTCGACGACGGCAGCACCGACGGCACCCGGGAGCTCGTCGGAGAACGCGCCCGGACCGATCCCCGCATCGTCCTGCTCGAACGCCGGAAGAGCGGGCCCGGCTGCCGCCGGGGCGGCGCGTCGCGCGCCGGTCTCGAGTGGCTGCTCGCCAACACGACGCACGCGTTCCACTCGGACGTCGACGCGGACGGCTCGCATCGACCCGACGAGGTCGTGCGCGGCATCGAGACGGCGGACGCACGGGGCGCGGACGTCGTGATCGCGTCGAAGTACGTGGCCGGGGCCGTCGTGCGCGGGCGTCCGTTCGCGCGCCGTGCCGGCAGCCGCGCCTACAACCTGATGCTGCGCGGCCTGATGGACTGGCGGATCCGCGATTACAGCAACACCTTCCGGATCTACCGCCGCCGCGCCGCCGAGCTCGTACCCGCCTTCGCCCCGCTCTACGACACCCCGGTGTATCTCGTGGAGATGATGGCGGTCTGGCTGTCACACGGCGTACGCATCGTCGAGATGCCGACCACGTACGACGAGCGCCGAAGCGGCGCGTCGAAAGTGATAGCCGGCGATTTCCTGCGAGGTGCGGCGGGAGCGGCGCGCGTCGGGCTCGCCTATCGAGCTGGGCACTTTCGTTCGGGAGCGTAGCCCGATGCGGGCCGCGTCGTCTCGGCGCCTGCGATGGATGGTCTACGCGCTCGTCTTCGCGGCCGCGCTCGTCGGATTCATCCGGCGCAACGACACTTCACCCGTCGTCCATCCGGATGCCGCGTTCGAGCTCGCGCTGGCACGGGAGTGCCTCGAGTTGAACGCGTGCACGACGCTCGGCGGTCCCGCGTCGTTCGGCGGCATCTACCACATGGTCGGGTGGCTGAATTTCATGGTGCTCGCGCAGTGGCTCGGGTTGGGACGCGACGGCATCCACATGCTCGTCCAGATCCTCAACGCGTCCATGATCGTCGTGACGATGCTTGTTGCCGATCGGTTGGGCGGACTCCCCGCCGCCACGTTGGCGCCGTACTTCGCGCTCCGGACCGGAGCAGCGCCCGGCGCGCTCTACGACAGCGCCCTCATGGCATTCTTCGGGACGGTGCTGCTCGTGCAGTGCGTGGCGGCGGCCGTCGCGCGACCGCCGGTCGGGCTGATCGTGCTCGCCGCCCTCGTCGCGGCGGTCGTCGCGGAGATCCATCTCGCCGGAGGCCTCGCGTTCGTGTCCGTGGCCTGGGTCGTCCTTCTCTGGCCGCCGGATCGCGCCCGACGGCTCGTACTCGCCGCGTTCACCGCCGCGGTCGCGCTGCTCGTCATCTCGCCTCGGGGCGTCGTGTGGGACGTCACCCAACTGCTCTCGCGGCTCACGACCGCCGCGGCGGAAGCGAAGGGATCAGGCGACCCCTTCGCGTTGCGGCTCGAGACCGCGCAGCACGCGCTGTACCTCCTGGCGCCGTGGATCGTGCACCTGCTGGTGGGGCGGTGGATAGGCGGCCCGCCCCGCGGATTGCACGGTGCGCTGGCGGTGTGCGTGCCGCTCTTCGCCGCCTACGGGGCGGGAGTGGCGCTCGGGATCCTGCCGCGCACGTCGTACCACTACCTCGAGCACGGCTGGACGGCGCGCGCGGTCGTGATCGCAGTGCCGATCGCGGCGATCGCTGCGGCCGTGTGGGACGCGGTCACGTCCTGGGTGCCGGTCGGCGCGTCGATCCGCCGCGCCGTGCTCTGGGTCGTGCCGTTGCTGTTGTCGCTCGACGCCGCCCGGGCGTTACCTGGGCCCGATCGGCCGCAGCCGCACTGGGCCGACGTGCAAGCGCTCGCGCGTCTCCTTCACGACGACTGGCGATGGGATTGGCCGACCGTGAACGCGCAGCTGCGCTCACCCGAGAAGCAACGCGTGGTCGACGACCTCGCGGCGAGCGTCCCCGGGTGGGAGGACGGCGACGCCATGACCCCGCGGCGAGCCCCCGAGCCCGTCATGCTTCTCGCCGTCGAAACACGCCGCGTTCCGGATCCGCTGCCGCACGGGTGGATCGCCGTGTCGCGGCGAGCGCTCTCCACGCTCCTCGCGATCCCGACCCCGTCGGCGCTCGACTGGGACGGGCAGACGGCGTGCCTCGAAGATCGCGCCGGCCGCGAAGCGTGTTTCGGGCCGCCCGTCGCCCTCGCGCTGCCGGCGCACCTGCCGACGCCCATCTCGGAGGTCCGTCGCTTCGTGCGCCGCGTCCCGTGGCGCGGAGCGGCCGGCACGGTGGAGCGCATCGTGATGCCGGAGCTGCCGGTGTCGTGCGTGGGGCGCATCGTGCAGGGGCCGCCCGGGACCGAGATCGACGCCGACGGCCGCGGCGCTCGCGTCACGAGCCCGGGCGAGGTGGTGTTCGAATGGCGGCCGAACACGCTCGAATGCGGGGCATGGGACTTCCTCAAGCAGGACGACCCTCCGTTCATGCTCGCGGGCGACGCGGAGACGGTCGGCGCGATGCGCCGGCTCATCGTTCCGGATCGCGAACGATGACGGCGCGTCTCTCGCGGACGTCTGGCGTCCTCGTCTTCGTCGCGATCGGGCTCGCGTCGATCGCGGCGCCATCCGCGGGGCGCGCCGAGGGAGCGCCACCCACGCGCGCCGCGAACAGTCTCGAGGCGATCTACATTCCTCCCGGGCACGAGGAGCTCTTCGCGGCAATGTTGGGCCGCGGCGCCGCGCTGCCGGACGGATGCGCCTTCGCCACGGGGCAGATCGAGCGTACGCTCGTACGCGGCGTGTATACGTGTTCCGGCGATCGGATCGTCGTCGAATTGCGTCACCCGTCCGCGGCACCGGCCGATGCCGCCCGTACTGCGAAGATCGCGATCGTGCCGACGCAAGGCACGTCGCCAACGGCCCTACTGGCGGCATTGCGGGAGCGCATTCGCGAGCGCGAGAGCGCGTTCGCGTGGCCGGTGGTTCCGAAAACCCGATCGACGCGCGTGCCGGGCTGCAAAACGTTGGCACCCCTGCCGACCTGGCTCGCGCCATGGTTCCCCGGCTGCTACCCGTTACTCGCGGCCGTGCTCGTGGGCCTGGCCCAGACGATCGTGATGATGCTGGGGGTCGGGTACGGCCTGCTGCGCTTGTATCGCGCGCCGCGGGCGCCCAGCCGAGACTAAAAAACCCCGTCAGGCCGGCCCGCGTTCACCCTCGGGCGGCGCACCGCCCGGACGCTCGTCACGCGGTGGACCGACGCGACGATCCAGCTCGTTCGCGACGACACGCTGCACGATGTCCCGGACGTTCTCTCCGACCAACCGAACGACGTGGTCGATGATGCGCCCCTCCCTGCCGTCGTCGCCGCGTCGCTGCGCCTTCGCCTGCTGGTCCTGGATGAAACGCTCCAGCCGCTCGCCGACGAGCTGCACGATGGTGTCGATGATGCGCTTCTCCTGGAAGTCGCCGTCCCCACCCCCGCGGCGCCGATCGTCGCGGTCGTCGCGACCATGCCCGTGCCGGCCATGGTGGCGATGATCGTCACGGTCGTGATGATCGTGGCGGTCGTCGCGATCATGGCGATCGTGGTCGCCACGATCGCGGCCGCCACGGCGGCGTTCGCCGCGGCCTTCGTCGCCTCCGGAACGCGACCGAACCAACCGCTCGAGCGCTTCCAGTCGTTCGAAGATCTCACGCCGATCGTCGTGGCCCATGGGAAACCTCCTGGTGCCGCCTACCGTGGCCGGCGCGAGACATGCAAGCACGTTCACCTTTGAGGCGCCACCTCGATAGGCGGTCGTGATCGCCAGCGCGCGGCGCACTGTGCTAGGGGAGCGCACGGCACGAGGAACATTGCATTGCCCGACGACGCGTGGATCAGCCGACGCTCGGCGCTGCACGACCGCTATTCGAGGGTCGCGCGCATCGGTGACGCGTCACGTCTCGCCTACTTGCACGGCCCGACCAGCGTGTGGACCGAGGAAGAGGTCGCGGGGCTCTGGGAGCGAGGTGTCCGCACCGTCTCCGCGGCCCGCGAACCGCTCAACTGCGTCTACATCCACGTTCCCTTCTGCAAATCGATCTGCCATTTCTGCAACTACGATCGCCTGCGCCCGTCGTCGCCCGAGCTGCTGAAGACCTGGCTCGCGCGAACGCTCCGGACCCTCGCCGTTCTCGGACCGGTCGTCCGCCCGTTGACGTTTCACGCTCTCTACATGGGCGGCGGAACGCCCTCGGTGCTCCCGGCCGCATTGCTGCGCGAGCTTTTCGCGGCGCTCGACGCGACGCTGACCTGGCATCCGAGCGCCTCGCGCAAGATGGAGTTCGATCCGGCGGTCATGAGCCGAGAACGCCTGGAGGTGCTCGCGGCGCACGGCTTCGATCAGCTCTCCTTCGGCATCGAGACCCTCGACCCGGAGATCAACGCCCGCCACAACCGCGGTCGCCAGAGCCTCGAAACGATCGAGCGCTCCTTCGTCGACATGCGCGCCGTCGGCATCTCGGACGTCGCCTGCGACTTCCTGCTCGGCCTCGAAGGCACGACACCGGACGTCATGCTCGCCGAGATGGAGACGGTGCTGACACGGTTCGCACCCGCGTGGGTCGACATCTTCATGCTCACGCCGACGCAGTCGTACGTCGAACGGCACTTCGGTGGATCGCACGAGGCGTTCTGGGCGCACTTGCGACCCTTCGAGCAGGCGATCCCAGCCGCGCTGCCCGCGCTCGCGGAACGCACCGGCTATCAGGTGCGCATGGGGCAAGGGCACCACATGATGCTCATGCGGCGCGAGGGTGCCCGCTCGCAGGCGCAGTTCTCGTACACGGCCCTCACCACCGAGGCCCGTCGTCCCCTGAACGTGCTCGGCCTCGGCCGCTCCGCGCGCTCGTCGATCTTCGGCGTCGCCGCCTTCGCGCTCCGCGACCCGAACGACGATCCGGCGGCCCCGGGACCCGCGGACTACGAAGGCAACGCCATCGACTTGGCCGACGAAGCGCGCACGTTCCTCGTCCATCGCCTGCGCGACACCGACACGATCGACCGGCGGGAGTTCCGCGAGATTTTCGGCGCCGACATGACGGAGGTCATCCCGACAGCGCTCTCCGGATGGGACCGCGAGGGCACGGCGCGACTCGAACACGACGTCCTACGCTTCGTGCCGCAAGACCGGCGCGCACGCATCCACACGTTGTTATGGCTCGTGCCGCAGGAGGCGATCGAGTTCGATCTCGCCCGCATCGACGACCTGCAATTGTCGGTGGCGGGGATCGAGCGCCTGACGGCGGCACTCCCGCGGGGCACGCGTCTCGCCGGCGGACATTCCTTCGAGGGCACCGACGACGGTCGACTGCTGGTGCGAACGCCCGCGGGCGAGATGCTGCGACTCCGAGTGGCCCCCGCCCTGACCGACGCGGGGCCGCTGCGACTGGTGCTGGAGCAGGCGCCGCTCGAAGGCGACACCGAGGGCCTCCGGCGCGCGGTCAGTCAGCTCCGGGGCGTGCTCAGCCATCGCCACCGCGAGCTCGTCCGCTTCCGTCCCGCGCCACCGCCGGCCGCCTGACGCGAGCACCGATCTACCGATCTATAGAGTACGCGACACGTGTCCCCCGAACCCGTTTCGGTACAATTCCGCCCCGCGATCTGGGCGCTGTGCGCCTTGACAAAGAAAACGGGCATATGGCACGGTCCCGCCCCACGTCGCCGGAACGTCAGCGTTCTCGAATCTTGCTCCGGCAACCGGAAAGGCCCTTCGTGCCGGTCATGACTCTGTGCCGCCAGTCCGATCGACGTCGTGAAGAATCCCACGCCGTGGTGGAGACGTACCGAGCGCACCAGTCGACGTTGTCGATGTCTTCGGTCGTGACGCGCGGGCACCCATACATGCTGAGCACCTCGCCCGGTAGCAGGCTCTTCGGTGCGACGTGTCGGGACACGAACCCGGAAGCGCGAAGTCGTTGAGAATCAGAAAGGAGCGGGCGATGCTTACACGGCGGACGTTGATCGGTAAGGCGGCAGCAGGTGCGGCCGCGGCGTTGGTGGTTGGTTCGG
>DAIQBH010000019.1:0-46594 GCA_036781285.1 Thermodesulfobacteriota bacterium
TGATCAGGTAGGTCTTGCAGGTCTCGTAGATGAGCTCGGAGATCTCGAGCATCGAGCGGTGCACGGGCAGGTTCTTCAGCGTGTTGTACTGCATGAAGCTGAACACGAGCCTGAAGCCGCAGATGACCACGCCCATGACGAGCAGCAAGGTCCAGCCGTTCACACCGAGGAACGACTGAGAGGACAGATCGGGAAGAACGAGCTCGGCCTCACTCGCGCCGGCGATACCGGCGGCGGCGAGCACGAGCGCTACGACAGCAAAGAACGACGTCACACGGGACCGAATCATACGGGTGCCTCCTCCAAAAACTCGAGGCGGGAAGGGATGGCAGCCCCACCGGCCTCTAAGGTTTCGAGTGGTTGGCCGCCCGGACGAGAAGGCCAGACGTTTTTTGGTGACGTCCGCTTCCCGCGAGCGCTTCTGCGCACTCCCAACTCGCCGGTCGCCGCAGGCGGCCGGCGTGAAAACCGGCGTTCTGTAGCATTGGCCCTAGGAAATTGCGAGAGCGCGAGTCCGCAAGAGACCGCGCTGGCGGCGCCGCGGAAGCCGCCTATAGAGGCAACATCCCAGGCCGGGTTAGAAGGACGCCCTTGGCGATCGAGCTCAACGTCATCGGACTGGCGCGGACCCCATGGACCCTCCGGGAGGATGCTCCCCACCAGCCGTCGGCCGCCCCGGAGACCAGGGGCGTCATCGAAATTGCCTCGGAGTACCGGTCGGCTCTCGCCGACCTGGACGGGTTCCGACGCATCTGGCTGATCTTCCACTTCCACCGGAGCGGTGGTTGGGGTCCCCGGGTGCGCCCCCCGCGTGGCGGCCCCAAACGGGGCCTCTTCGCGACCCGCGCCCCCGACCGGCCGTCGCCGCTCGGGATCACCAACGTGGCGCTCGATCGGGTAGACCTCGAACGGGGGGAAGTCCACGTCTTCGGACTCGACCTCCTCGACGAGACGCCGATTCTCGACATCAAGCCGTACCTCCCGATGTTCGACGCCTGGCCGGACGCGGGCCACGGGTGGATCGAGCCGTACCTCGAGGCGGGGATCGAGCCGAAGCTCAAACGGCCGAAGCGGTCGGAGCGCGTACCCGAGGAGTGAGGGATGGAGGCTGGGGCGGCATGGCTGACGGGCGGGTGAGGGGACATGCGGTCGTGCTGCTCGGGGTCCTGGCGTTCGCGTGCGCGCGTCCGAGTGTCCGCGCGGCGACACCCGCGGCTGGGGTTCCGTTGCCCATGACGAGCCCGGCGGTGGTGCTGCCGTCACGCGTGCTCGTTGCCGACGTCGACGCGGCCGCGGTGCGGATCGCGGCCGCGTCGGACGCCGACCCCGAGCACGGCTGGCGCCGGCTCGTGGAGCTCGCCGACGGGATTGGGCATCGCATGGCGGGCTCGCGTGCGCTCGGACGGGCGCTCGATTGGGCGGCGGCGGCGATGCGACACGACGGTCTCGACCGGGTTCGGCTCGAGCCGGTGCAGGTCCCGCACTGGGTCCGCGGCGAGGAGCATGCTCGCGTCGTTCGGCCGGTCGATCGTCCCCTCGTGATCCTCGGACTCGGCGGCTCGGTCGGGACGAACGGGACGCTGCGCGCGCGGCTGGTCGCGTTCGACGATCTCGACGCGCTCCGGAAGTCGACGGACTCGCTCGCCGGCGCGATCGCGCTCGTGAATCACCGGATGGCGCCGTACGACGAGAAGACCGACGATCCGGGCTATCGCGAAGGCGTCCAGGCGCGTCTCTACGCGGCGTCGGCTGCGGCCGCACTCGGCGCCCGCGCGGTCCTCGTGCGTTCGGTCACCGCGACGAGCCTCCGCACGCCGCACGCGGGTGCCCTCGACTATGCGAGCGACCGGCCGAAGATCCCCGCCGCCGCCGTTACGGTCGAGGACGCCGAGATGCTCGTCCGGCTCGCACGCCAGGGGCCGGTCGAGGTCGAGCTCTTCCTCGGCGCGCACCGGCTGCCCGACGCCTCGAGCGCCAACGCGATCGCCGAGATCCGCGGGAGCGAGCTCCCGGACGAGATCGTGCTCATGGGTGCGCATCTCGACTCGTGGGACGTCGGGCAGGGGGCGTCGGACGACGGCGCAGGGTGCGTCGCGGTCATGGAAGCGCTCCGGCTCATCCGCGCAAGCGGCCTCACGCCGCGGCGGACGATCCGCGCGGCTCTCTTCACCGCGGAGGAAATCGGGCTCGCCGGCGCCAAGGAGTACGCCCGCCGCCACGGAAGCGCGCGCCATGTCGCCGCGTTCGAGACCGACTTCGGCATGGGGGCGCCCGACGCGATCGGCGTCGGCGGCGGGCCGGACGCGATCGCGGCGATGACGCCGTATCTGCCGTCGTTCGGGCGCTTCGGCATTCGGCGCTTCCGCGACAAGGCGACCGGCGCCGACGTCGCGCCGATCGTCCGGGCGGGCGCCGCGGCGTTCATGCTGCTGCCGGACGGCCGCCGCTACTTCGACTTCCACCACACCGCCGCGGATACCCTCGACAAGATCCGACCGGAGGATCTTCGAAGGAACGCCGCGGCGATCGCGCTTCTCGCGTTCACGCTCGCGACCCGGTAGCGAGAAAGTCTGGAGGCCAAGCGATGCAGATCGGGATGATCGGGATGGGTCGGATGGGCGCCAACATGACGCGGCGCTTGCTCCGCGGCGGACATTCGTGCGTGGCGTACGACGTGGTGCCGGCGGCGGTCGCGGCGGTCGAAAAAGACGGCGCGCGCGGTGTGCACTCGCTCGCCGACCTCGTGACGGCGCTCACTCCGCCGCGCGCGATCTGGCTGATGGTGCCGGCGGCGCTCGTCGACGCCACGCTCGCCGACCTGGTCCCGCTGCTCGCGGCGGACGACGTCGTGATCGACGGCGGAAACTCGTTCTACCGCGACGACGTCGACCGCGCCGCGCGGCTCGCAAAGAAGAGCATCCACTACGTCGACTGCGGGACGAGCGGCGGCGTGTGGGGCCTCGAGCGCGGCTATTGCCTCATGATCGGCGGCGACCAGACCGCGGTCACGCGTCTCGATCCGATCTTCGCGACCCTCGCGCCCGGACCCGGCTCGATCGAGAAGACCGCCGGTCGCGAGGGCCGCACGAGCAGCACGGCGGAGCAGGGGTACCTCCACTGCGGCCCGAACGGCGCCGGCCATTTCGTGAAGATGGTGCACAACGGCATCGAGTACGGGCTCATGGCCGCGTACGCCGAGGGCCTCAGCATCCTCCGCCACGCCAACGTCGGGAAGGAGACGCGCGCCGCCGACGCCGAGACGTCCCCGCTCCGCGATCCGCAGTACTACCGCTACGACTTCGACCTCGCCGACGTCACCGAGGTGTGGCGGCGCGGCAGCGTGATCGCGTCGTGGCTCCTCGATCTGACGGCCCGCGCCTTCGCGGGCGATCCGCACCTCGACGGCTATTCGGGCCACGTCTCCGATTCCGGCGAGGGCCGCTGGACGCTCGACGCCGCGATCGACGAGGCGGTCCCGGCGCACGTGCTCGCGGCGGCGCTCCTGGAGCGCTTCGCCTCACGCGGCGAGGCCGAGTTCCAGGACCGCGTGCTCTCGGCGATGCGCTTCGCGTTCGGCGGGCATCACGAGAAGCGCAAGCCCTGATCGCTCAATAGCCGTCGAAATGGCGCCGGCGCTCGTCGTAGTAACGACGATCGTCGTACTCGTCGTCGTAGTAGTCGCGACGGCGGTCGTAGTAACGATCGTCGTCGTCGTACCGATCCTCGTACCGGTCGCGCTCGATCTCGTTGCCGACGACGGCGCCGCCGAGCGCGCCGGCCACGCCGCCGATCGCCGCGCCCGCACCGGGATTGCCGCCGGCGGCTTCTCCGATGAGCGCACCCGCTCCCGCACCGATCGCGGCACCGCCGAGCGTCGTGCGCTCGCGCGTCGTGAGCGGGCGCGCGCAGCCACCGACCGTCGCGACGATGGCGAGGATGATCGCAGTTCTCCAGAGCATGAGAATTCCCTTCCCGCGCGGAAGCAGTGCATGACCCGTGCCCGGCGCGAGCCGCGCCGGGCGCGCGCCGCGCTGCCAGGTCGATGTAAGCCCTTCCGACGAGAGTAGAATCTTCAGGGACGGGCCTGGACGCGGCTTCCACGTGAACGTCAGAGCGCCCGGCGACGTGCCGTGAGACGAGATGGAGGTCGGGCTAGCGCATCGCTGCGCTGTTGAAGATCGGGAGCGGCCGGCCTTCGAGCTCCGACGGAAGCGCGACGTCCGCCGCCCGCAGGATCGTGGGCGCGATGTCGTAGATGGAGCACGCGTCGAGGGCGACGCCGCGCGGCACGCCCGGACCGGCGACGATCACGAAGCCGTGATCCGTGTGGCCGCCGCTGCGGCCGTCTTGGTCCCGGAGCGTGAGCGTCCCGAGCCGCGCCGAGGTCACCGCCCGCCACGGGAACGACGCGTCCCACGCGACGGTGAGGTCGGGTAGCCCGTCGAGGAACGAGCCCGTGAAGGCCTCGCGTGTCTTCGTCACGCGTCGGACGACCGGCCGGCGCGTCGCCGGATCCCGGAGCGCGAGGAGCTCGGCGGTGATCTCGGCAACGAGGCGATCGTAGTCTTCCGGAGCCACCGTTCCGAAGCGGTCGCGGCCGCGCACGTTCAGCCGGATGGCGCCGACCGAGTCGTTGTTCGGCACGGCGAACGCGCGGCGGCGGCGCCAATCGCGCTCCCCGGCGTACCAGCGGAAGAGGAGCTCGTCCTGGAGCCGCTGCGGCAGGCGGTTCTTGATCGCGTACTGGAGCCGCCCCGGCACGACGCGCTTCAAGGTGCGCCAATGGTTGCTGCGCGCGGCGCGCGGCGCGGCGCTCGACGCGCCGTTCGCGCGCGTCCCGGGTTCGCCGAACCCCAAACGGTCGAGGATTTCCGGTAAGTGCCACGACGCGTGCCGGAGCGGCCCCATCCCGTGGCCGGAGACCGCCAGCACGAGCGTGTCGGGACCGGCGAGCGCGACGAGGCTTCCGATCTCCGCGTCCATGGCGCGGTAGACCTGCTCGATGGAATCGGCGAGCCCGTCGGCGTGGACGCCCTGGTCCGGGGGTCGCGCCGCGTCCATCCGATGCCAGAAGTGGTGCCCGATGCAGTGCGGCTCGGAGAACCCCGCGACGAGCACGTCCCACGGCTCGTGCTGCATGAGGTGGCGGAGCACGGCGCCCCGCAGGCGTACGCCGGCCAGCACGCGCTGCCGGAGGTCACGTCGCGAGCGCGGCGTCGCGTCGACCGCGTCGCAGTCGCCGACGGGGTGCGCGCCGAATGCGGCGGTGAGCGCCGGCAGCAGGGCCGCCGGCGTCGACGCACGCGGCGTCTTGGTCGCGTGCGCGCCCCAGTTCGCCACGTGGAAGCCGCGGATCGCGCGGCTCGCGGGGTGCTTCACGACGTCGAAGACGCCGACGGTGCGGCCCGCCTCGCTCAGAACGTCCCAGAACGGCCGCGTGGTGAAGGCGTCGTCGCGGACGTGGCGAAGGTCGCCCGTCCCGGGGTCGTACTGGACGTAGAAGTACTTCTCGAACGTCGCCGGATTCCGTCCCCCGTAGACGCAGGACCATACGGTGTCCGGGAGCTGGCCGGCGGTGGTCGTGAGCGACCCGCTGGCCCCCTCGGCGAGAAGCCGCGCGAACGTTGGCAGCTTCCCGGCGTCGGCCCACCTACGGACGAGCGTCCATTCGCAGGCGTCGATCGCGACGACGAGCTGCCGCATGCGCCGTGAACGCTACCACGGCGCATGCGGCTCGACTGCTCACTTAATGAAGAGCATCTCCTGGTACGTCGCGAGCGGCCACAAGTCGTCCGCCACCATGCCCTCGAGCGTGTCGGCCGTCTTCCGGAGATTGGCCATCGCCGGCAGGACCGTGTGGCAGTAATGGGTCGCGTGCTCGAGCTTCGAGGCCCCCGCGTGGTTCCCGAGGCTGTTCTCGAGCGCCGCGATGCCGTCCTGGAGCTCCTTCACGAGCCCCGTGACCTTGTCGAGCGTGTCGGTGTCGAACTTGTACCCGATCGCTTTCAGATTCGCGCACGTCGCGGCGAGCTCGCCCTGGTAGCGGATGGCCGCCGGGAAGACGATCGTGCGCGCCATCTCGATCGCGGTCCGGGCTTCGAGGCCGACCGTCAGGCAATACTGCTCGAGGTAGATGTCCATGCGGCTGTGGAGCTCGCGCTCCGTCAGCACGCCGTAGGACTCGAAGAGCGCCGTTGCCTCCGGGCTGCCGAGGATCGGGAGCGCATCGACGGTGGTGCGGAGGTTGAGAAGGCCGCGCTTCTTCGCCTCCTTGTGCCAGGCATCGGAGTAGCCGTCGCCGTTGAACACGACGCTCCCGTGCTCCGCGAGGATCTCCTCCAGGAGGGTCTGGATGGAATCGTTGAGCTTGCTCACGTCGCCGCCGAGCGCGAGCTCGAGGCGCGTCGCGATGAAGTCCAGCGACTCCGCGAGGATCGTGTTCATGGCGACGAGCGGCCCCGCAATCGATTGCCCCGAGCCGACGGCGCGAAACTCGAAGCGGTTGCCGGTGAAGGCAAACGGGCTCGTACGATTGCGGTCGCCGGCATCCTTCGGGAGCGGCGGCAGCGAGTCGACCCCGACCGTCAGCGTGCCCTTGCTCTTCGACGAGGTGGCGCCGCCGGCCGTGACCTGCGCGAAGATGTCGGCGAGCTGCTCGCCGAGGAAGATCGAGATGATCGCGGGCGGCGCCTCGTTGGCGCCGAGACGATGATCGTTCGCGGCCGACGCGACGACGGCGCGGAGCAGTCCGCCCCACTTGTGGACCGCGCGGATGACGGCGGCGCAGAACACCAGGAACTGCGCGTTCGCGTGCGGCGTATCCCCGGGATCGAGCAGGTTTCCCTGCGTGGAGTTGCCGATCGAGAAGTTGACGTGCTTGCCCGAGCCGTTCACGCCGGCGAACGGCTTCTCGTGGAAGAGGCACGCCATGCCGTACTTCTCGGCGACGCGCTTCATCGTCACCATCAAGAGCTGCTGGTGATCGGTCGCGAGGTTCGCCTGCTCGAAGACCGGCGCCACCTCGAACTGACCGGGCGCGACCTCGTTGTGCCGCGTCTTCACTGGGATGCCGAGCTTGAAGAGCTCGCGCTCGCTTTCCAGCATGAACGCAAGGACGCGCTCGGGGATCGCGCCGAAGTAGTGGTCTTCGAACTCCTGCCCCTTCGGCGGCGGGGCGCCGAAGAGGGTCCGGCCGGTGCCGAGCAGATCGGGTCGGGAGAAGTAGAAGTGGCGGTCGACGAGGAAGTACTCCTGCTCGGCCCCGGCATACGAGACGACGTTGGCGATGTCCGTGTGTCCGAAGAGCTTCAGGATGCGTTGCGCGTGCTTGTTGAGCGCCTGCATCGAACGGAGGAGCGGCGTCTTCTTGTCGAGCGCCTCGCCCGTCCACGACACGAACGCGGTCGGAATGCAGAGCGTGGTGCCGTTCGGGTTCTCGAGGATGTACGCCGGGCTGGTGACGTCCCAGGCGGTGTATCCGCGCGCCTCGAACGTCGCGCGGATGCCGCCGTTCGGGAAGCTCGACGCGTCGGGCTCGCCCTGGATCAGCGTCTTCCCCGCGAACTCGGCGATGGCGCCGCCCTCGCCATCGGGCGAGAGGAAGCTGTCGTGCTTCTCGGCGGTGAAGCCGGTGAGCGGGTAGAACACGTGCGCGTAGTGCGTCGCGCCCTTCTCGATCGCCCAATCCTTGAGCGTCGCGGCGACCGTGTCGGCGACGGCGGGATCGAGGGTCGTGCCCGAGTCGATCGTCTGCATGATCGACCGGTAGACCGGCTTCGGGAGGCGCGCCTTCATCACGGCGCGGCTGAAGACGTTGGTGCCGAAGAACTCGCTCGCCGAGCCCTTCGAGAAAGACAGCGGCTCGGTGATCGGCTGGTAGTTGGTGACGGCTTCGATGGCCTGTAGGCGTGCGGCGCTTCCGCTCAAAGGGGTGTCCTCCCTCGATGCTGGGTTGGGTGGTTGGCGAACGGCGGTGACGGTGACACCACGCTCGCTGCAAACTTCACGCCGCCTCGCTCCGTAATGATTTTCGTATGCTGTCACGGCGCCGGGGCGGCGGTGCTGGCGCTACGTTGGCCGGTGCGTACGCGATAGGCAGCGCTGCTCGTTCGTCGGGTCGGATCAGCGCGGGGGGAGGCGACGTGTCAGCGCGCGCAGACGCCGGAGCGGCACGTCGGCCGCGGGCGTCGCGCGGACGACACGGAAGTGCGCGCTCCGGATGACGGCGGCGAGCCGCCAGAACGGCGCCGGCGCGGCGGGATCGAACGCGTCGCCGTCGGCGTAGCACGCGAGGAACGCGCGCCACGCGCCGTTCGGCATGGACCAGCGGTACCAGGCGCGCGCCAGGTCGTAGTCCAGGAAGCCGATGCGCATGCCCGCGTTGTCGACGACGTGGAGCCCGCCGGCGCGATCCTCCACGAGGTTTTCGGGGCACAGGTCGCCGTGGATGACGCCGACGCGGGCGTGGGCGGGACGCGTCGTTGCGAGCGCACGGTCGATCCGCTCGGCGTCGCGCGCGCCGATTGCACCCGCCGCGACGAGTGCGGCGAGTCGGCGCGAGAGATCCGCGCCGAAGACCCGGGTGGACATGCGGCGCGCCACGAGACGGCGGCGGCCGAGCCGGCGCACGTCGTGGAGCGCGCGCAGAATCGCGGCGGCAGCGGCGAGGCGGGCGTACGTACGAGGACGTGCGGAGAGCGGTACGCCGTGTATCCAGGCCTCGACGACGACGCGGCCCTCGCGAAGGTACACGGGCGCGAGCGGCAGTTGCGGAAGGGCGCGCACGAGCGCGGCATACCGCCGGGCCCCCGCGATCCGGCTCGCGCGGCGCACCTTCACGATCCGGCCATCGGCCAGCCGCACGCGAAACGCGGCGCGATCCGAGCGCGGGGACGGCAGTCCGGTCACGCGCCGGCAGGTCCGCGGAATCGCCCCGTAGGACCGCAGCGCGGACGCGATGTCGGCGTCGAGGCGCGGCACCGTCGCGCTCGACCGTCCCGCGGCGGGCACGTTACGCGGCTGCCGCACTCCGGCGGTTCGTCCGCCGCGCGTCGTTCTTCTCATGCGCCGGTGCGTTCCATTGGCCGGTGTCGGACCCCACGACCGACCGCGGCGAGGAGACGCGTGCCGCCCGCCGCCGTCTGGAGCGCGGCGGCGCCGAGCCGGGCCGAGAAGCACGGCACCTCGACGGCGAGTCGCGCGAGGAGTGCCTCTTCCGCGCCGGGGGGGCGCGCGGCGTCGGCGAGCCGCGCGAACGCCGTCGGAACGTCACGCTCGGCGTGTTGGCCGAAACGCGCCGTCGCGATTCCGTGCGCCGCATCGGCGCCCGTCATCCGCTCGATCGTGATCTCGTCGTGCGCGGCGCGCCGGTCCGGAAAGACGATCGCGGCGAGCGGGGTCGGCCCGGCGCGTTCGGCGTCGAGCGCAGCGGCGAGCTGTGCGACCGACAGCTTCGTCGCGTCGGTTGCCGCCCCGCGCGCGTGTGCGGCCATCGCCTCCGCGACCGTGCGATCCGATCCGGCCGCGATCCTGCCGAGCGCGGCCGCGAAATCCGGCATGAGAGCGAGAGTGCCGGGGCGGACGTTCACGATCGTCGGGATGCCGTAGGCCGTCCATCCGTCGGCCGTGCGCCGGAGGAGCGTACGGTCGTTCGTGAGGACGCCGGCGCGGGTCGCGCGGACGACCGACGCGAGCGTGGTCGTCTTGCCGCATTCGCGCGGGCCGGCGAAAAGCACGGCCCCGACGCTCGGGGCGGCCGCCGCGGCATGGATGAGGACGCACGCGGGATCGCTGAGCGCGCGCGCCACCGCCAGCTCGCGCACCACACGCATCGTGGCCGTTCGGACCCGGCTCGTCCCGGGAGACGCGAGCACCTCGACGCGGCCCTTGCTCAGCACGTACAAGGCTCCGAGCCGATGCTCGTCCGCGACGATCCGTCCGTCGTGCTCCCATCCGGGACGATACGTCAGCGTCCGATCGCCCGCGAAGCAGGGGATGGCGGCGAGCTCGCCGGTCGGGCGCGAGGCGGCGACGTCCCGGTAGCGGCTCGGCGCGGTCGCCACGTCCACCTCCAGTGTGCGGCCGTTCGGGCCGAGCGCAAACGGCGGCGTCAGCACCTCGCGGAGCCAGATCAGCGTCGCGGGGTCGTCGCTCGTGACCCGAATCGTGGTGTCGAGCAGCGTGAACGATTCCACGGTGGTCACGGCTCGCGTGTACGTGAAGGTGGCGCGCGCCAGCAAGCCGTCCGTGGATGCCGCGGGCGCGACACTATGGCGTTCGCTCGTGCAAGGGCGGCGTCGGATGCCGGTCGGTGCCGCCGCGGCTCTCTCCGAGCCGACCATTGTCGCTTGACCCCTCGGCGGGTGCTCGTTAGCCTCGCCGCTCGGACCTGATTTTCGCCGCCGCGCACTGCCACGCGATGACGCGCCTGAACCCCGAGCCGGATGCGCAGACTCTGAGCCGTGTCGCCCAGGCGCTCGCGCACGTCCCGCGCGCCGCCTACTCCGTGCCGCACGTGTATCCCTCGGCCGCGCCCGCCTACACGCAGGCGCCGATGGCCGAGCGCCCGCATCCGCCGATGTCGCAGATGCGGCTCTACGTGCACGTGCCGTATTGCCGCTATCACTGCACGTTTTGCTACTTCGCGGTGAAAGTCGGGGCGGACGCGGCCGCGATGGAGCGCTACGTCGCCGCCCTCGAGCGCGAGCTCGAATGGGCCGCGCCGGGCACGCCGCTCTCGCAGCTCTTCGTCGGCGGCGGGACGCCGACGGCGCTCGAGCCACGTTTCCTCGACCGCATGCTGCGCGCCGTTTTCGCGCGCACGCCGTCCGACGGCACCGGCGTCCACACCGTCGAAACCTCGCCCGAGACGATCTCGCCGGAGCACATCGCCGTCCTGCGTTCGCACCGCATCGGGCGCGTCAGCATGGGCATCCAGAGCCTCGACGGCGACGTCCTCGGCACCGTGCATCGCGCGCAGACGAAGTCGCAGGCGCTCGCGTCGTGCGAGCTGCTCGTGGACTCCGGACTCATCCTCAACATCGACCTGATCTACGGCCTGCCGCACCAGACCGAGGAGAGCTTCCTCCGCGACCTGCGGACGATCGCGTCGCTCGGGGTGCCGTCGCTGACGCTCTACAGCCTGCGGTCGAACGAGCGGACGCCGGTCCGGAAGTCCATGACCGACGAGGACCGCTTCGACCTTCCCGGGCTCGTGCGCTGGCGGTCCTTCGTGAAGCGCGCGGCCGAGGACCTCGGCTATACCCAGACGCGCTGGCACACGTTCAAGCGCGTCGACGGGATCGCGGCCGGCCACGAGCGCCTGCCGTGCTTCGACGACCAGATGTCCGGCTACCAGCTCGGCATCGGCATGAGCGCCCGCTCGCACCTCGGGCACACCGTCTTCCGGAACTCCGACCGCATGGAGGAATACCTCGCGCGGGTGGAACGGGGGCAGAGCCCCGTCGAGCAGATCTTTCCGCTCGCCGAGGAAGACCGCATGACCCAGTTGATCGCGCGCACGCTCGGCGACGGCAAGACGCTCGCGCGCCGCGACTACGCGGCCTCGTTCGGCCGGCCGATCGAGGCCGACTACGGCCCGCTGCTCGCCGACCTCACCGCGGCGGGCCTCGTCGACGACGACGGTGCCGCGCTGACGCTGAGCCCGCTCGGCGGCCTCGTCTACGATCTCGTGATGCTGGCGTTCTATCCGCGCCGCGCCCGTGAGTGGCTCGCCGCGCGCGAGGGCACGGCCGCGTTCGTTCGGTTCGAAGAACGAGCGGGGGCCTGATGTCATCGGCTGACTCCGGCGACGGCCTTTCCGCGCGGACCCCGGCGGGCCGCGCTGCGCCTTGGGCGAGCGTCCTGCCGCCCGGCCCGCGGCGCGCGTCGCCGTTCGTCGTCGGCGTCGTGCGGGGGGAAGGCGTCGGACCCGAGGTCGTCGATGCCGCGCTCGCCGTGCTGCGAGCCGTCGAGCAGGAGGACGGGGTGCGGTTCGACGTTCGCGACGGCGGCGACGTCGGCGCGCCGGGCCGGACGGGTGGTGGTCTGCTCGATTCGACGGCGGCGTTCTGCGCCGACGTGTTCGCCGCGGGCGGCGCGCTCTTCTGCGGCGCGGCCGGGGGCCGGTGGGTCTACGACCTCCGGGCCCGCTTCGACCTCTTCTGCAAGCTCGTGCCGCTGCGGCCGCGGCCCGAGCTCGTCGATGCCGCCGTGCTGCGCGCCGACCTGCTCGACGGCGTCGACATCCTGCTCGTTCGCGAGAACGTCGGCGGGCTCTATTTCGGCGAGTACGGACGGCGCGACGGCGGCCGGGTCGCGTATCAGAGTCTCACGTACTCGGCCGACCAGGTGTCGCGGATCATCGGCGTCGCGGCGGAGCTCGCCCGGCTCCGGCGCGGCCACGTCACGGTGGTCGTGAAGCGCGGCGGCATCCCCGCGGTGAGCGCGCTCTGGATCGAGCAAGCCGAGGCCGTGCGCGCCGCGCGCGACGTCGTGATCGAGGTGCTCGACGTCGACAACGCCGGGTTCCAGCTCGTCACGCGGCCGCGCACGTTCGACGTCGTCGTGGCGTCGAACCTCTTCGGCGACGTGCTCGCGGACTCCGCGACGGCCGTCCTCGGCTCGCGCGGCCTCTCGTATTCCGCGAACTTCGGGTCCGAGGGCCGGGCCGCCTACCAGACCGGGCACGGCGCGGCGCACGACCTCGCGGGCACCGACACCGCGAACCCAATCGCCCAGATCCTCACGCTCGCGATGATGCTGCGCGAGAGCTTCGGTCTCGGAGAAATTGCGGCCCGTATCGAGTCCGCGATCACCGCGGTGCTCGGCGCGCACGTGCGGACTCCGGACATTGCCGGCCCCGCGAGCACGATCGTCGGCACGCGCGCCCTCACGGAACACATCGTGCGCGAGCTCACGACGGTCGCGCGCGCCCGCGCCTCGTGAGGCGGGCATGGCGAGCAGCGCGCTCCTCCTGATCGACTGCCAGGACGATTTCCTCGCCCGGTCTGGCCTCGTGCCCGATCGCGTCACGCTCACGGAGCGCGCGGCGCACGTGCTCGCGCGCTGGCGCGCGCTCGGCCTGCCGGTCGCCCACGTGCACACCGTGACCGAGGCCGACGGGGACGACCGGATGCCTCACTGGCAGCGCGCGGGCCTGCGTGCGTGCGTCGCGGGGAGCGCCGGGGCGGCGCCGCCGCCGGCGCTCGCGCCGCGGGCGGGGGAGCTCGTGGCCCGGAAGCGCTTCTACAGCGGGTTCGCCGACCCGGCGCTCGACGCGTGGCTCCGCGAGCACGGAATCTCACGGCTCGTGCTCGCGGGCGTCTACCTGCACGCGTGCGTGCGCGGCACGGCGCTCGACGCGTACGAGCGCGGCTACGAGGTCGTGATCCTGGACGACGTCGTCGGGACGGCGGAACCGCTCCACGGCGAGGCGACGCGCGCGTGGCTCGGCACGCGCGCCGCATCGTTTCGCTCGGCCGGCGAGGTGCTCGTGGAGCACGGCGACGCCGCGGCACTGTCCGGCGACGCCCGAGCGTCGTTGCCCGTCGCGGTCATCGGCGGCGTCCCGCGGCCGGCCGGCGGCGCGCCGATCCATCGCCATCGCGATCCGTGCGCAACGGAGCGCGTGCTCGCGTCTGTGCCCTGCGGTGGAGCGGACGACATCGCCGAAGCGGCCCGGGTCGCGACGGACGCGTCGCGCGCGTGGACCGCGGACGCCGTCGAGCGCGCCGCGTTTCTCGACCGGTGGGCCGACGATCTGGAACGCGAGAAGCCGCGGCTCGTCGAGCTCGTCGTGCGCGAGGTCGGGAAGCCGCGGCGTTTCGCCGACGAAGAGGCGGGACGGGCCGTGGCGCACGCGCGTGTGGCGGCCGAGCTCGCGCGCGGGGCGGGCGCCATGGCCCTGGCGCCGGGCGTCACGGTCGTGTCGCGACCGCTCGGGGTCGTCGGGTTGCTCACGCCGTGGAACAACCCGCTCGCGATGCCCGTCGGAAAGATCGCGCCGGCGCTCGCGTTCGGGAACGGCGTCGTGCTGAAGCCGGCGCCGCAGGCGTCCGAAACGGCGCTCGCGCTGGTCGAGAGTCTCGCGCGCGCCGGCGCGCCCGTGGGTCTCGTCGCTGTCGTTCTCGGAACGAACGAGGCGGCGCGTGCGCTCTGTCGCGAGCCGCGGGTCGCGGCGATCGCGCTCACGGGGGCGCTCGAAACCGGCCGTGTCGTGGCGGCGCTCTGCGCCGAAGGACTGAAGCCGCTCCAAGCGGAGCTCGGCGGCAACAACGCCGCGATCGTGCTCGCCGATGCGGACCTCGAGCGGCTCGTGCCCGATCTCGTCGCCTCCGCGTTCGGCTTCGCCGGCCAGCGCTGCACGGCGATCCGGCGCTTCGTCGTGGAGGAGCGCGTCGCGGCACGGTTCGAGGAGATCGCGACGAAGGCGATCGCGACGCTGGTCGTCGGCGACCCCGGATCGGCGACGACGGACGTCGGGCCGCTCGTCGCCGCCGACAAGCGCGATCGCGTGCTGGCGCTGCTCGCCGCCGCGCGCCGCGCCGGCGCGCGGATCGTCACCGGCGGCGTGATTCCCGCCGGGTGGGAGCACGGCGCGTGGCTCGCGCCGACGCTCGTGGCGGACGTCGCCCCCGAGAGCTCGCTCGTCCAGGAGGAAACCTTCGCGCCGGTCGCCGTGCTCCAGGTCGCGCGCGACGTCGACCATGCGGTCGCGCTCGCGAACGGCGTGCCGCAGGGGCTCGTGCAGGCGGTGCACACCGCGGATCCCGCCGTCCGCGCCCGCGTCCTGGCGGCGGCCGAGGCCGGCATCCTCCAGGCGGGACTCGGACCACTCGCCATCCATCCGCGCGCGCCGTTCGTCGGTTGGAAGGCGTCGGGGCTCGGGCCGCCCGAGCACGGCGCGTGGGACGCGTGGTTCTACGCGCGCGTGCAAGCGCGCTACGGGGACGGCGCATGGTGACCGCGGCGCAGCAGGACGCGCTGACGCGCGTCGGTCCCGGGACGCCCATGGGCACGCTCCTGCGGCGCTACTGGATGCCCGTCGGCGCGAGCAGCGAGCTCGCGCCCGGCGGCGTGAAGGCCGTCCGCCTGCTCGGCGAGGACTTCGCGCTGTATCGCGCCGAGACGGGCGAGCCGGCGCTCCTCGACGCGCGCTGCCCGCATCGCGGCGCCTCGCTCGTCCATGGGATCGTCGAAGGTGGGTCGCTCCGCTGCGCCTATCACGGCTGGCGCTTCGCGCCCGACGGGGCGTGCGTCGAGCTCCCCACACTCGCGCCCGACGAGGCGGTGCGCGCCCGGGCGTGCACGCGCGGGCATCGCGTCGCGGAGCTCGGCGGCCTCGTGTTCGCGTATCTCGGCCCCGAGCCCGCGCCGCTCCTGCCGCGCTACGACGTGTTCGTCTGGCCGGGTCTCCGCGACATCGGGCGCGCGGAGATTCCCTGCAACTGGCTCCAGATCATGGAGAACAGCGTCGACCCGGTGCACCTCGAATGGCTGCACGGCCGCCACCTCGCGTCCGTTCGTTCCGCGCACGGGTTGCCGCCGCCGACGAGGTACGGGCGCCGTCACGAGAAGATCGGCTTCGACCGCTTCGCGCACGGCATCGTGAAACGCCGCGTGCTCGCCGGTGGCAGCCGTGCGGACGACGACTGGTCGGTCGGCCATCCGCTCGTCTTTCCCCTCATGGTGCGCGTCGGGGCGCAGCGCCAACACCGCTTCCAGATCCGCGTGCCGATGGACGACACGCACACGCTGCACCTCTGGTACTCGTGCTACCGGCCGCGCGATGGCGAGCCGGCGCCGCAGCAGGACGCGATCCCGGTCTACGAGGTGCCGTTCCGCGACCCCCACGGCGGGCCGCTCCTCGACTTCGTGGACGGCGGGGACATCATGGCGTGGACGAGCCAGGGTCCGATCGCCGATCGGACGCGCGAGCTGCTCGTGGATACGGACCGTGGCGTCGCTCTCCTGCGGCGGCTCCTCTTCGAGCAGATGGAGCGCGTGCGGGCAGGCGACGATCCGCTCGGAATCGTCCGCGATCCCGCGACGAACGCGATCATCGAGCTGCCGCAGGAGCATGCCAAGTACGGGGACGACGATCGCTTCCTCGCCGAGTCCCTCGCCATGAGCCACGTGCGCTACAGTCCGATCCGGCGCGAGATCCTCGCGTTCCTCGGCCTCCCCGATCTCGCGTAGGCCGCGTCGTGCGGGTGCTCTGCTACGCGCAGCATCTGACCGGCGTCGGGCACTTCGTCCGCATGGCGGCGATCGCACGCGGTCTCGCCGCGCGGCACGACGTGCTCCTCGTCGACGGTGGACGGCCGGTGCCACGAGCAGGGGAGGGTCTTCCGCGCCTCGTGCTGCCCGCGCTGCGCCGCGGTGCGGACGGGCTGGTGCCGCTCCACGGCTCCCTCGCGGACGCGCTCGCCGAGCGCGGACGGCGGCTCGCTGCCGCGATCGCGGAGTTTCGGCCCGACGTCGTGCTGATCGACCACTATCCCTTCAGCAAGTGGGAGCTCGAGGAGGAGATCCTCGCGATGGTCGCGGCGGCGCGACGGGTCGACCCGCGCGCGCTCGTGTTGTGCTCGCTCCGCGACATCGCGCCGAAGACGGCACACGAGCGCCCCCCAGCCGGTCGCTCGTACGAGGCCGCGGTCGAGGCGCGGCTCGCGCGCGCGTTCGACGCCGTGCTCGTGCACACCGATCCCGCGTTCGCCCGCCTCGAAGACCACTTCGCGGTGGAGGGTGGTCTGCCGGTTCCGGTCCACTACACGGGGTTCGTCGCGACCGACGAGCGTTCGGACGACGTCGCGCGCTCGGCGACGCCGTACGCGGTGCTCAGCTGCGGCGGAGGCGTCCGCGGCCTGCCGTTCCTGCTCGCGGCGATGCGGGCATTCGATCGAGCCGTCGCCGCGGGGATCGTCGGGACGCTCCGGCTCCAGGTGTATCCAGGATTGTTCGCGGGGACGGAGGAGCAGGCGGCGCTCCGAGCCGCCGCGACCCCGCCGATCGAGCTCATGCACTTCACGCCCGACTTCGGTTGCGTGCTCCGCGCGAGCGCGCTCTCGATCAGCCGGGCAGGCTACAACACGACCGTCCAGCTCCTCCAGGCCCGCGTCCCGGCCGTGGTGGTTCCGGATCCGCGCATGTCGGACCAGCCGCCGCGCGCCCGTCGCCTCGCGACGCGTGGTCTCGCGACCGTCGTCGAGGGCGACCCGCCCGCCGAGGACGCGCTCGTGACGGCGCTCGGCGAGGCGCTCGCACGCCCGCCCGCCGCACACGAGCTCGATCTCGCCGGTGTCGCCGGAACGCGCGCGATCGTCGAACGTCTGTTCGCGGAGCGCGCCCGATGAGAGAGCGGTCGCCGATCAAGGCTATCTCGCCCTCCGTGACGTCCCCGGCATGCTCGACCGGCATCGCCGCGATCGACGATGCGCCGTCGACCGCTCACTCCAGGCAGGAACACTCCGCGGCGCACCGGCTCGTCGTGGCGGCCGTACAGAGCGGATCCCACTCGACGCGACAGCAGAACGAGTCCTCACCGCAGACGCATGCCGTGCAGACGTCGTCCGCGCAGGCGATGCCTTCGTGCGGCTCGCAACACGACGCGGCCGGCGGCATACAGGTGTCCGGATAGGCACGGAAGCCCGGGACGCCGGCGGCGTCGGCGCATCCGACGTGGAACTCCGCGGTGCACGACACGCACTCGACGACGTCGTTCAATGCGAGCACGTGCCGCCAGCATCCGCGTCCGGTCGCGGTTTCGAGTACGCCGCAGAACGGCGTGAAGCCGATGGCGGTGGGATCGAGATCGTCGATGCCGTCGCAGGTGCCGTCCGCGCCGCCGCACGCGCGGCAGATCCGTTGGCGCAGCCGCTCCTCCGTGCGCGCGAGGCTCTCGACCGCGGTGCGGACGGCGCCACTGATGCCGTGCTCGTCCCCGCAGGTCTCCGCGTGCCGATGGCGGGTGCGTTGGCCCCAACAGCGCTGTAGCGCGGTGGCGTGTGCGCGCGCGGCGGTCGCGACCGCCTTGCCGATCGCTTGCTGGCACTTGTTCAGCCGTTTGTCGGCGCGCGCGGTGCTCGGTCGGAGCTCGGCGAATACCTGGGTTGCGATCGCGTCGACGGCCGTGCCGTGCATGCAGTCGAGACATCGGCTCACGCCGGCACAATCGTCGACCGTCATCGTGCAGCCGGCGTCGCGAAGATCCGGACAACGGTCCGGCCACGCCAGCACCGACGGCGCCACCTCGTCACGATCCCCCGTGCCGCAGCGCTTGTCGGCGCCGCCACACGCCGCGGCGATCTTGCGCGTCATCTGGGCGGACGCCTTCGCGATCTTCGCCGCCGCCTTCGGCTCGTTCGCGCAGACGGTGCCGGACGGCAGCTTGCCGGCGACCTTCGCGGTCTCGCACCCCGTGCGCGCCGCTGCGTGCGCGATCTGGAGCTTGAGGCTCGCCGCGCCGACGATCCGCATGCACTTGAGGCAGGCCTTCGCCGGTGGCGTGCACGACGACGGTTCGCCGCCGCAGCTCGCACACGTCTCGATGCGACACGTGGCGCTACAGCCGTCGCGGTCGCGCAGATTGCCGTCGTCGCACGTCTCGCCGGCATCGAGGGCGCCGTTGCCGCACGCGATCGCGCGCTCGAGATCGGGAAGGGGGCCGATTTGTCCCGGCAGGCTGAACCCTTCGATGGCTTGCGGCGTCCCCGTCGCTCGCAGCAGGGTGCGGAGTACGCCCGGCCGGATCGGCGGCGCGCCCGCCGCGAGACGCGCGCCCTGCACGGCCGCCGCGACCCCCGCGACGATCGCGGAGGCGCTCGAGGTTCCGCTGAACCAGGACGTGTAGCGCTGGCGCGGATCACCCGGGTCGAAGCGGAACCCGTAGCCCGCCGTCGTCACCGCCTCCCCCCAACCTTGCACGTCGACGCGGCTTCCGTACGAGGAGAAGAAGAGGCGCCCGCGGTCGAAGGCCGAGCCCGCGCCCACCACGATCGCGCCGGAGTCGCGGACGCGGCGGTCGAACGCGTCGCCGCATGCGGGCGCGTCGAGGTCGACGTTGCCGTTCCCGGCCGCCTCCACCACGATGATGCCGAGGCTCGTCGCGATCGCGATCGCGTCGTACCACGGGGGAAAGTACTCCATCGGGCCGCATCCCGTGGCGCCGAAGGGGTCGCAGAAGGAGCCGCATACGCCCGTCTGCTGCTCGATCAGAATCACGTCGCCCGGTCGGAGGAGCGCGGTCGCGTTGCTGACGGCGCGTCCGAGATCGTAGCCGTACTCCTCCGTGAACGCGGGCGCGACCAGATGCGTCGCCCCGGTCGCGATGCCGGTGACGCCATAGCCGTTGCTCCGCGCGCCGAGCACGCCGAGCACCGCCGAGCCGTGATCGCCGTCGTCCGGGAAGGGATCGATCGCGGTTGCGGTATCGATGTTCGCCGTCGCCGGCAGCTCGAGATCCTCGTGGCCGAGCTGCCACGAGAACTCGATGTCGACGATGCGCGTGCCGGTGCCGTCCGCGCCGGGGACGCCCGCGATGGCCGCGGCACCGACGCCGTTTGGCGCCGGCGCGCGGTAGCCTTGCTCCGCCGTGAGGTCGGGCGTCGGTGGGGCGAGATCGACGGGCGGCGGTGCGGGAGCGGGAAAGGGGACCGCGAGCTCGACGGTCGGCAGCGCGTTCAGCGCGTCACAGAGCCGCGCGGCATCCCGGCCGCGCGGGACCGTGATCGCGTAGTACAGATTGAGATCGGCGAGAGCGCGTTCCCCCGATCGCTCGGCACGCGCCCGTTCCGCATCGAGCGCGTCCGCCGGGCGGTCGAAGAGCTTCCGGACCGCGCCCGGTGCGACACCGGCGGACGAAAGCGTGCGCCGCAAGGGCCCGACGTCGACGTGCGGCGCGGCGAAGCCGTCCCGCTCGAGACGGACGCGGGAGCCTTCGGCGAACTTCACCGCGATGCGGTCGCTCGACGTCCCGGGCCCGAGCGTCGTGCGGGCCGGTTTCGCCGGAGGGATGCGGGGTGCCGGGGACGCGGACGCCGCCGCGTACGACGCGATCATGCCGACGCTTGCGAGGACGACGGCCCAGCGCGCGGCTCCCAGCGTCGTTCGGAGGATCGGCATGGCGGCGACGCGACCGTGAGGTCGCGTCGTCAGCGCCTAGCGAGTCGCGTCGGGACCTACAAGCGCGAAAGGCATCGCGGCCCGACATAGGTCGCATCGGAATGGTGCACCCGTTCGGGAGCCGGCGGGTCCGGGGTCTAGACGTCTCGCAGCGGCCGCCAGCGTGCCTGCGTGCCTTCGAGGAGGCGATTCGCCTCGTCCGGGCCGTCGCTGAACGGGTAGTAGTTCGGGAAGGCCGGCGGCGGCAGGTTGGCCCAGGCCTCGTGGATCGCGGTGATGAAGCGCCACGAGTACTCGACCTCGTCCGACCGCGTGAAGAGCGCGGCATCGCCGCGGAGGGCGTCGAGCAAGAGGCGCTCGTACGCTTCCGGCGAGCGCTCCTGGAACTCCTCGCCGTAGAAGAAGTCCATCTCGACTTCCTGGAGCTGGACGCGCATCCCGGGCTGCTTGCATGCGATCGAGAGGCTGATGCCCTCGTCGGGCTGGATGCGCATGATGATGACGTTCGACATCGGCCGGGTGACGATGTCGTCGTCCTCGCCGAGATGGCGGAAGAGATGAAGGGGCGGCTGCTTGAACTCGACGGCGATCTCGGAGACCCGCTTCGCGAGCCGCTTGCCCGACCGGAGGAAGAACGGCACGCCGGCCCAGCGCCAGTTGTCGACCTTCATGCGAAGGGCGACGAAGGTTTCGGTGACCGACTGCGGGTCGACGCCTTCCTCCTGGCGATACCCCTTCACGACCTGGCCGTTCTTCTCGCCCATGCCGTACTGACCGCGGACGGTGTTGTGCGCGACATCCTTGCGCGTCATCGGCACGAGCGCGCGCAGCACCTTCACCTTCTCGTCGCGGATCGCCTGGGCCTCGAGCGCCGACGGCGGCTCCATCGCGATCAGGCAGAAGAGTTGGAGGATGTGATTCTGCACCATGTCGCGCAGGGCGCCGGCGCCGTCGTAGTAGGCGCCGCGCCGGCCTTCCATGCCGAGCTCCTCGGCGACCGTGATCTGCACGTTGTCGACGTACTTCTGGTTGAAGAGCGGCTCGAAGATCGAGTTGCCGAACCGGAAGCTCAAGATGTTCTGGACGGTTTCTTTCCCGAGGTAGTGGTCGATGCGGTAGATCTGGCTCTCGTCGAGCGTGGCGCCGACGATCGCGTTCAGCGCGCGCGCGCTCGTGAGGTCGGTGCCGAACGGCTTCTCGATGATGACGCGCGACCAGGTCGCTTCGGACCTCTGGCGGATGAGGCCCGCGGCCGCGAGGTTTTCCAAGATCAGGGGGAAGAACTCGGGTGCGACCGAGAGATAGAAGAGCCGGTTGCCGGGGAGTCCGCGCTCGTTCTCGATCGCTTCGAGCCGGGTGCGCAGATCCTGGAACGTGGCGGGATTGTCGGCGTCGCCGGCTTGGTAGTGCAGCGCGGTGACGATCGGGTGGTCGGCGGCGACCGGCGTCTCGACCTTCACTTGTTCACGGAGCGCCGCGAGCATGCTCTCCCGGTACGCATCGTCGCTCATGGGCGTGCGCGAGAAGCCGACCACCGCGTACCGTTCGGGCAGGTAGCCGCCGGCTTGCAGGTGGTAGAGCGCGGGGATCAGCTTCCGCTTTGCGAGATCGCCCGAGGCGCCGAAGATCACGATCGTGACCGGGTCCTTGGCGCGGATCGCCTCGGCGCCCGGATCGGGACCTTCGGTGCGTTTGATGGAAACGCCGGTCTTGCCGCGGACGGGCGCTGCGGTCGGGCTCACTGGGCTCACCGGCCGCGGCGCGTGCGCGCCGGACGACGAGCGGACTTCTTGGCGGCCGGGCGCTTCGACGTTTTCTTGGCGACCGTCTTGGGCTTGGGCTTCGTGCGGGCCGCGGCGCGCGTCGGCGCCGAGCGCTTTGCGGGTTTTGCCTTCGCCTTCGTCCGGGACTTCGGCTTCGCGCCGCCGCCGAGCGCCGCGAGCAGCGCTCGGAGCCCACCGTCGACGTCGCCGCCGAGCGCGACGCGGAGCGCCCGCCGGTTGCGCGACGCGAGCGACTCGTAGTCGCCGAGCGCCTGCGCGGCCTCGAGCGTGCCGAACGTGAAGCGTTCGCCCGGGATCGGCAGATCGTTCGTCGCGTCGTCGGAGAGCTGCACGAAGACGCCGTTCGCGGCGCCGCCCTTGTGGAGCTGGCCCGTCGAGTGGAGGAAGCGCGGCCCGTAGCCGACCGTCGTCGCGACGCCGAAGCGGTTGCGGACGCGCGTCCGGATCTCGCGCAGCAGCGTCTCCGTCGTCGCGGTGCGCGCGACGTACGCGGTGAGCGCGAAGTAGTCGCCCCTCTTGAGCAGCTTCAGGTGCGCGTTCAGCCGCACCGCGAAGTCCGCCGCGCCCGCGGAGAGCGCGCCGCCCGGATCGGGAAGGGCGCCCTGCTCGCCGTACGCTTTCAGCAACCGGACGGTGTTGTCCTTCGACTCCTGCACGTTCGGCTGGTCGAAGGGGTCGATGCCGAGGATCCAACCGGCGACGGCCGTCGCGATCTCCCACCGCAGGAACTCCGCGCCGAGGTCGTACGCGTCCTGGAGGCGGGTCGCGATCACCGGGTGGCCGGCGCGGACGAGTGCCTGCACGCCGCGCTCCTGGCTGCCGTCGAGGCGGACGTACGCGAAGAGGCGGTCCTTGCCGTACGTCTTCGGTGTGCCGACGGGCTCGCCCTCGATCGGCACGATGCCGGTGCCTTCCTTGCCGGTCGACTCCGCGATGAGCTGCTCGGTCCAATAACCGAAGGTATCGATCTTCTTGTCGACGACGAACGTCAGCTTGTCGCGGCCGGCCTTGGCGAGCGTGCCGATGACGGCACCCAGATAGAGGCCGGGGTTCTGCGCGGCGGGGACGCTCGCGTGGCAGGCGAGCATCATGCGCTTCCCGCGCTTCAGGAGCTTCGCGACGTCGATGCCCATGAGGGCCGCCGGTACCATGCCGAAGTGCGACATGGCCGAGTAGCGGCCGCCGATCTCGGCGCGGTTCAGGAAGATGCGGCGGAAGCCGTGCTCCTGCGCGCGGCGCTCCATCGCGGTGCCGGGATCGGTGATCGCGACGAAGTTCTCGCCGGCCTTGTCGCCCTTGGCGGCGCGGACGCGGTCGTAGAAGTATTGGAAGAAGACGTTCGGCTCGGTCGTACCGCCCGACTTCGACGACACGATGTAGAGCGTCTTCGCGGGCTCGCTCCAGCGCTCGAGCGCCGCGACGGCGGCCGGGTCGGTCGAGTCGAGCACCTGGACGTCGACGGCGCCGCGCGCGACGCCGAAGGTCCGCCGCAGCACCTCGGGGGCGAGCGACGAGCCGCCCATGCCGCAGAGGACGGCGCGGGTGAAGCCGGCCTGTCGTATCTCGGCGGCGAAGCTCGTGAGGTCGTCGACCTGGGTCAGCATGAGGTCGACGACGTCGAGCCAGCCCATGCGGATCTTGATCTCCGCCTGGTGCGCCGGATCGTCGGCCTTCCAGAGCGTCGGATCCTGCTTCCACAGGCGCTCCGCCATCTTGATCTCGTCGAGCTTCGCGAGCGTCGCCTTCACGGCGCGCTCGTGCGAGCCGAGCTTCGCCATCGTGAGATCGGACAGCAGGAGCGATTCGCGCGACGCCGAGACGACCGCGATCAGCGTCTCGAACGACTTCGCGAACGACGCGACGCCGTCGTCCTCGAGCTTCTGCGTCACCTTGTCCATCGAGATGCCGGCGTCCTCGATGCGCTGGAGGATCGCGGCGGCCTCGTCCATGCCCTCTTCCAGACGGAGCGCCGGCTTGCCGTGGTCTTTGTAGGCGACGATGGTCGCGGGCGGCATCGTGTCGACGGTGTCGGGTCCGACGAGCGCCTCGACGTAATACGTGTCGGGGTACGCCGGGTTCTTCGTCGACGTGCTGGCCCAGAGCGGGCGCTGCACCTTGGCCCCCTTCGCCTGGAGCGCCGCGAAGCGCTCGGCGCCGAACTTCTTCTTGAACGCCGCGTAGGCGAGCTTCGCGTTCGCGATCGCCGCCTTGCCGACGAGCTGCTGGAGCTGCGCCTGCTGGTCGGGGCCGCTCTCCTTGATCTTCGTCTCGATCTGCTTGTCGACGGCGGTGTCGACGCGGCTCACGAAAAAGCTCGCGACCGAGGCGATGCGGTCGATCGGCTTCTTCGCGGCGGCGCGCTTCTCGAGGCCGCCGATGTACGCCTCCATCACCTGGTCGTAGCGCTCGAGCGAGAAGATCAGCGTGACGTTGATGTTGAGGCCGTCGGCGATGCACTGCTCGATCGCGGGCACGCCTTCGGCCGTCGCGGGGATCTTCACCATCAGGTTCGGGCGGCCGACCGTCTTCCAGAGGCGGCGCGCTTCCTTGATGGTCGCGTCGGTGTCGGTCGCGAACCGCGGCGCGACCTCGATCGACACGTAGCCGTCGGCGCCGCCGGTGCGCTTGTAGACCGGGGCGAAGACGTCGGCGGCCGCTTGGATGTCCTCGATCGCGAGCGTGTCGAAGATCGCGTCGGCGTCCTTGCCCTTGCGGGCGAGGGCAAGGATGCCGTCGTCGTAGGCGTCGCCGGTCGAGATCGCCTGCTCGAAGATCGTGGGATTGGACGTGAGGCCGGTGATGTCCCCGTCCTTCACCATCTTCTTGAGCTTGCCCGACGTGAGGAGGCCGCGACTGATGTTGTCGTGCCAGGGGGACTGTCCGAGGCGCTGCAGCTCGACCAGCGGATTTGTCGCCATCATCACCCTCCCGAGCGTGCCGCCTCGGGCGGCGCTCCACGCGCGGTCAATCCGCGCTTTGGCGTCGCATGATGCCTAAGCCGCTCGCAAATAAACAGAGGGTTTCGCGAGCGTTCGAGGCGTCCTACGGACAGTTGGCCGTGAAGGAGAGGCCGGCGGCACCGCGGAGGACGTTCACTCCGTCGCTCACCGAGATCGAGCCGTTGCCGTCGACGTCGCAGCGCGACGGTGTGCACGAGCTCGAGAGGCCGGCCGCCGCTCGGAGCGTCTGGATGCCGTCGAGAACGCTGATCGCGCCGTTCAGGTCGGCGTCGCCGCAGAGCCCCGGGGTCGGCGTCGGGACGGGATTCACGTCCGGATAGATCCGGATGGCGCCGTTCACGTCCGCTTCCGTCGGGTCGACCACGAAGCACTCGTCGTCGCCGTCGAAGAGGGAGGACGACCGCATGAGCACGTTGAAATCGTCCCCGCACTGGTCGGGGTGCGAGAGCCCGAGGGCGTGGCCGAACTCGTGGGCGAGCGTCGCCTGGAACTCCTCTTGCGAGAATCGGAAGCGGTTGTTGACGGTGATGTTGGCGTCGATCAGCTGGCCGGCCTGGGGTCCGGAGCTGAAGAAGATGCTGAGGGTGACGGCCAGGACGCGGTCGCCGTACTCCGTTCCGTCACAGAGCGCGTCCGTCCCGCCGACGGAGACCTTCCCGTCGTCGTCGTCGCAAAAGGTCACGGGCTCGGACGCATCGACGAACGAGAAGCGTCCCGGTAGCTCGACGTTCCAAGCGTCTGCGGCGGCGCGGCAGAGGCCGGCGCATTGCGCCGGGTCGCCGGCGCAGTCGATGATCTTGTCGGCGTCACTGAAGAAGTCGCACTGGTACACGACGCTCTTGTCGCCCCACCGGACGCCGGGGTTGGCCGGACAATCGTCGTTGCCGAAGCCGATGAAAGTGAAAGCGTTCGGCGGCGCGCTCGGACAGCCGCCCGCACGGACGTCGTCCGCGAGCCCGAGGCCGACCGCGAAGACGAGAGCCAGAACGGCAGCGCGTGCGCTCATCGGCCTCGCGCCGCGCGGAGCCCGTCGAGGAACTCGTCGAGCGTCGGATCGGTTCCGGCGGCACGCGCCGCTCCGGTGGTCGAGCTCAGCGGCTTCCCGACGCGATCACGGACCACCGCGGTCGCACGGCTCGTACCGACCACGCGGTAGAGTCCCTGGTTGAACCCGACGACCGGGCTCGCGAGCGGCGGCTGCCGGTCGGGCTCGACGAGGACGACGTAGCGCTCGCCGACGACGAACTCGGGCATGCCGCCGACCTTCTGGCGGATGCCGCCGACGTCGCCGCCCGAGAACGTCAGCTCGATGCTCGCGGGCAGGCTGCCCGCGACCGCCTCCTCGACGTCGAAGCGCACGACGGTCTCGAAGTACTTCGGCTTGGCCGCCTTCGGGCGGCTCGCGACCGACGTCACGACCCCGACGAAGATACGGTCCGCACTGGCGGCCTGGGCCGAGGTCTCCATGCGCGCGACGGTCGTAGCCGCAACCGGAGCGGCTCCGCCCAGCAACGTCGCGACCAGCAACGCCGCGACGCCTGCACCGCGCCGCCCTCCACCCGAACGCCTCATTGGTCTTTCGCGTTAAACCACGGGCACGTCGCGGGTCAAGCGGAGCGCCGGACGGGTCGTGTCGGAATTGGTTCAGCCCCGCTGGAGCCGCGGTGCCGCGGCCTGCGGCCATTGTCCTGAGGTCGGACGAACGCGGGCCGAAGCACGGCTTGACGGCCGGATCGGCCGGCGCCATCGTCGCGAGAGGGACGGGCCCGAGCGTTCGTCGCAGCGGTTTCACCGCTGTGGCCGTCGCGAAGGCGGTGTTCCGCTTCACGCGCGTATCCATTTCGACGTCTGCGGATTCCCGACCCACGGGAGAAAAGGAGACTCGTTCATGCGGAAGCTCACTGGAACGATGATGATGGCAGCGGCACTTCTCACACTTGCCGGAGTGGCGGACGCGGGTGATCGTTCGACGATGACCCGCTCGACGACCACGGTCCCCTCGGCGACGATCGACGCGAAATCCGACGCGAGCCTGCTCGAAAGCGAGCGGGAGGAGCTCGCGTGGGAGGCGCACAACAACAAAGGCGTCAAACGGTCCAATCTGCGCGCCGAGGAACAGCGTGTGCAGGAGCTGATCGACGGATTGCAGCGCGGTGACAAGGTGGATCCGGTCGAGGTGGATCGGATCCTGAACCGGACTTACTAGCCCTCGCGCGAGGTGGTGCGCGTCGCCGCGAGGAGGCTCATGTGGCTTGCTTCCTCGCGGCGGCACTGCTTCAGAAACGCCTGCGCCTGCTGTAGAGCCGTGAGGGCGGCGGCGCGATTCCCCTGCGCGAGGGCGTCACGGGCCGTTCGCATCGTGGCACGATAGGCGTGACATGGTCGCGAGTCTCCGTCCGCCGAAGACACGGCCGGAAGCATCATCAGGGCCCCGGCAAGCATCGCGCCGATGACGGTACGCATGCCCGTGATCGAGCAAGGCACGTACCAGACGCATGCGGCGATCGGGCGGTGCCTTGGCCGTCTTCCCGTGCCCCTTTCGCGATCATTGCCGACGAAACGAGCAGCATGCTCCGGCAGACGGCGGCGTCCGCCCCGGGACCCGCGGCGAGCGCGTCACGTCACTGCGCGATCCAGTTGCCGTTTACTTTGCGGAGGGTCTTCTTGATGTTGATCGATTGACTGCGGCGGCTGCCCCGCGCGTCGTAGCTGTCTTCGCGCGTCAGGGTCACCACCGCGGCGTCCGGTCCCTGGACGTCGATCGAGCTCGACGCGATCGACACCTCGAGCTCGCTGAGATCGTCGAGGGCGGCCTTGAGGGCGCTTCGCTTGTCGCTCGAGATCACACCGAGGGCGACGAGCTTGTCGACGTTCTTCTGCTCGTAGGCCTGTCGATAGGCCTCGATCCATCCCTCCAGCTCCGCGCGGGTGTTTCCAGTGCGCGGTGGAGGCGCAGGCGTCGCTCGCGGGGCGAGTGCGACGACCTCGGTCGGCTGCGCTTGCGGCTGCGCGTCGCGCGTGCGGACGGTCCACTTCTGCACGGCGGCCTGGCGGTCGGGTGCCTCGACGCGGACCTCGACGTCGGCGGTGCCGGCGCGGTCGGCGCGATAGGTGAAGCGCGCGCCGTCGGCGTCGACCGGGCGCTTGTTCACCGTCCAGCGGTAGTCGAGTCCCGCCGTCCCGGCGCGACCCGCGCGCGCGTCCACGGTGAAGTCGGTTGCGTCGCCGATCTCGTTCTGCACGCTCGCGACGCTCGGCGATTGCCGCGTGATCGTGACCGCGCCGAGCGGCACCGTCACGTTCCATTCCTCGGCGGCGGTGGGTCCGCCCGCCGATACTTCGACGCGGACGCGGCGGCTCGCGCCCTCGTCATCGGCACCCGGCGACAGCTCGTAGCTCGCCGTGTTCCCACCGACGGACCTCCCGTCGACGGTCCACGCGTACTTCAGCTGCGCACCAGCCTCGGTCTTCGCTTTGACGGTGAAGCGGCGGCTCTTGCCGGGTTGGACCTGGACCGCCGCCTTGTTCGACGGATCGACGGTGAGCGCGGGTGCGACGATCGACACCGTCGGAGCCTGGGGCGACGGCCTGATCGGAAGCGACGCGAGCTCCCACTCGTGGCGTGCCTCGCCGCCGGCCGTGCTGGCGACGACGGTCACCTTCTGCGGCGCGGTGGTCGCGGGAATCGTCGCGTTCGCGGTGGTCGCGTCGGCGAGGCGCTTGCCGTCGACGGACCACGCGTACGTCGCGCCGGCGGGGTCGGCGAGTGCGATGCGGAACTGCTGTGTGTCGCCATCGGGCTCGACCTTGGCGGTGTCCGGCGCGACGCTCGCGATGCGCGGAGGCGGCACCGCCGCGGTCGGTGCGGAAGCGGCTGGGGACTGCACCGGTGGCGGCGGAGCTTGCGGGACCGTCGTCGGCTCGACCTTCGCCACCTGCTTCGGCGTCGCGGTGGCCTTCGGCGCTTCCACTCGCTGGGGCGGCGCTTCCTCCTGCGTTCCCCGCAACATGTAGACGGCGGCTACGACGAGGAGCAGCGCGACGGCAGCGCCGATGTACGCGACCGGGAGGCCGCGCGTCGGCGCGGGCGCGGGCGCCGGCACGGCGCGGCCCACCTTCGTCGCCGCATCGGCCGTGCTCGCGACCACCGTGGCGTCCTGAAGCGCCGGCGCGGAGGCGACGGCCGTCGCTTCGCCGAACCCCGGTCGCTCCGTGACGACGGTCGCGCCGTCGCCGAGCTGCGTTGCTTCGGAGAGAGGGGCGGCCTTCTTTCCCTTGCCCTTCGCGGCGGGGACGGACGGGGCGGGTGCCGGTGCCGGCTCCTGTGTCGCGCCCGCCGGCATCGCTTCGAAGAGCGCGGCGGCTTCCGTGAAAGCTTTGGTCGCGGCGGCGAAGTCGCGGCTCGCGGCCGCGGCGGTTCCCTCCGCCAGCACGGCGTCCGCTTTTGCGAGCTTCCGCCGCGCGAAGAAGCCCGTTGCGGCGGGGGCGCGGCTCGCGCGGAGCTCCTCGACGCGCTTCCGCGCGGCCTCCGCTTCGCGCACCGCCGCGGCCTCGACGGCCGCTTCGCGGGCCCGCTCGAAGAGATCGCGGGCTTTGCCGAACTCCTGCTCGCCATCGGCAAAGTTCTCGCTTTCGAGGGCACGCGTCGCAGCCGCGTAGGCGTCGGTCGCGCGCTTCAACTCGGCGGCGGCGAGCTCGTCCGCCTTGGCGGCGGTCGCCTTTTCGCGTGCCTCGTCCGCAGACTTCCGGGCCGTCAGGCTGGCGGCGCGCTTGCGCTCGCGTGCGGCGGTCTGCGCGGCGGCGCGAAAGCTCTCGGCGGCCTTCGCGAAGGCGCTCTCGGCGGCGTGGAAACGTCCCGCCGCGAGGTCCTTCGCCGCGGCGGCGCTCTCGGCGACCGCGCGAGCATGCTCGTCGCGGGCGTGGGTCGCGGCTTCGATCTCGTCGGCCTCGCGACGCGCGTTCGCGGCGTTCGTCTCGGCGGTGCGGGCGGCGTCGCCGCGGCTCTTGGTCGCGGCCTCGAAGGCGGTCGTCGCCTTCCGGTATGCGACGGCCGCCGCGACGAGCTGGCCCTCGGCGCGACGTTGTTC
Source organism: Thermodesulfobacteriota bacterium (assembly GCA_036781285.1). Lineage (GTDB taxonomy): Bacteria > Desulfobacterota > Binatia > UTPRO1 > UTPRO1 > UTPRO1. The sequence goes on from DAIQBH010000019.1 coordinate 29,953, forward strand.
GGCGTTCGAGAACCCCTTTTCGGCGGTGCCGATCTGTTTGGCGTCGGCGCCGGCGAGCGTGGCGGCCTCGCGTGCGGCGGCGGCGGCCCGGTGCGCGGCCTCGGTCGCTTCTTCGAGCGCGGTCGTGAAATGCTGGAGGGCCTCGGCGGCGAGCGGCATGACCGCGTCCGGATCGCCGCCCTGGCGGCGTGCGAGCGCGTCCTTTTGCGTCGCGGTGGCGCGCGACCACGCGGCGGCCGCGAGCGTCTCGGCGCCGGCCTCGCCGGCTTCGGCCGCGCGCGCCGCCACCTCGGCCAGCGTCGCGTCGGCGGCTTGCTCGGCGCGTGAGCGCTCGGCCGCCGCCTTCGCCGCGGTGAAGCGATCGCGGGCGGTCGCGGCGGAGCTCACGACCAGGCTCAGCTCGTCCGCGGCGAGCGCCCGCTGTGCGGCGGCGAGCTCGTCGGCGGCCGCGCTGAACTCGGCGTGGCGGCCCGCGCCGGCTTCGAGCGCCTGTGCGCGCGCCTCCTCGACGGCGGCGAGCGCCGCTTCGAGCTCCTGCCGGCGGCGCACGCGTTCGGCCTCGGCGGCGGCCGCCTCGAATCGTTCGGCCGCACGCTCGTAGTCGGCGGTCGCGGCGGTCATGCCGGCGGCGTCGTTCGCCGCGCCGCCCGCCTTCTTCGCGAGCGCGACGCCTTCGCCGTAGAGCTCCGCCGCCGTCTTCGGCGCGTCGAGCTCCTTGGCGCGCGCGCGTGCGGCTTCCGCCGTGCTTCGTGCCTCCGCGAGCGCGCTCGCGAGCCGCTGCTCCTCGCCCCGGCGGAGCGCGGTCGCGCGGACGTCCTCGAACGCCTTGGCGGCCTCGCCGTAGAGCTTCTCGGCGCGGGCCCAGTCCTGACGTTGCTCGGCAGCGGCGGCGTCCTTCTCGCGTGCCCGCGCCTTCGTGAGCGCGTCCGGCGTCAGCTGCTCCGCGCCCGCGGCGACGGCCGCGTCACGGACCTCGACCATCGCGACGCGTGCGGCGGCGGCGGCGCGGCCCGCGCGCGCGGTCTGGGCCGCGGACGTCGCGGCGGTGAAGCCGGCGCCGACCTTCGGCAGGAGCTCGCGGACCTTCGTGAGCTCACCCGCGGCGAGCGCTGCTTCGAGCGCGGCTTGATCGGAGGCCGCCGTATTGAACGCGTCCGCCGCGAGGACCGCCGCCTCGGCTTGCTCCGCTTCGGCGCGCGCGGCGCGGATCGCCGGCAGCTCCTTCTCGAGGACCGCCCGTTCGGCGGCACGCGCCGCGGCGGTGGCGGCGGTGCGATACGCGTCGGCCGCGCGGCCGAGCTGCGCCACGGCGAGCTCGAGCTGCCCGCGCTCGACGAGCTTCTCGGCGGCGCCCGCGAGCGTCTCGGCCTCGATGTATGCCGCCTTGGCGCTCGTCGGCGCCCCTGCCGCGACTGCTTCGTCGGCGACGGCGCGCATGGCCGCGCGGGCCTCGTCGACGCTCTGGGTGAGGCGCTGCTTCGCCTCGGCCGCGGCGGTCGCGAAACCGTCGCGCACCTTCGGCAGGAGCTCGCGGGCTCGGGCGAGCTCACCGGCGGTGAGCGCCTCCTCGAGCTCGACCTGCTCGCGGACGGCGTTCGCGAACGCATCGGCGGCGAGGGTTGCGGCGTCGACTTCCTCGGCTTGCTCGCGCGCGGCGCGCAGCGCCGGTAGCTCGGCCTCGATCTCGCGGCGCGCGCGCGCCTGCTCGGCCGCGGCGAGGGCGGCTCGGAAAGCCTCCTCCGCCTGGCGGTGGAGGCCGGCGGCCTGCTCCCACTGCGCCTTCGCCTCGGCGGCTTCCGCCGAGGCGACGAGCTGTGCTGCCTGGCGCATCGCGTCCGGCGCGAGCGCTCCGGTGTCGCGGTCGGTCGCCTCGCGGGCGACCGATTGCATCGCCGCTTTCGCCTGCTGCGCGCTTTGCTGCGCGGCCCGATCGCCCGCTTGTGCGGCGGCCGAGCTGAACGCCTGCATCGCGCCGCGGAAGAGCTCGCCCGCCTTCGCGTGGTCGCCTTCCGCCTGCGCCGCCTTGGCTTGCTGCTCGAGATCGTCGCCGCGCTTGAACTCGGTCGGGGAAATCTCGAGCGCGCCGGCGCCTTCTGCGGCGGTTCGCGCGCTGGCGCAGGCCTCGATCGACGCCGAAGCCGAGCACGCCTGGAGGTCGGCGAGCATCTCGCCGGCCGTGCGGTAGCGGTCGCTCCGGTTCCTCGCGATCGCGCGCTCCAGCACGCGGATGAACGACTCCGGCGTGTCGGGCAGCACGACCTTGTGATCGCACGCGTGCGGGCTCTTCACGGGGCACGGGCCGCTCTCGATCGATCGGTGATGCAGCTCGACCTCGTCCGCCGAGAGGCCCGCGAAGAAGTGGCGCCCGGTGTAGATCTCGAAGAGCACGATCCCGAGCGCGTAGATGTCGACGCGTGCGTCGAGGCGGCGTCCGCCGCCGGCGGCGAGGAACTGCTCCGGCGCCGAATAGGGCACGGTGCCGGCGAAGACGGTGCGCGAGAGGTCGCTGCCGACCTGCGTCTCGCCGCCGCCCGTGTCGGCCATCAGCTTCGCGATGCCGAAATCCGTGACGACGACGCGGCCGGATTCCTCCTCGACCATGATGTTGACCGGCTTGATGTCGCGGTGGACGACGGCCTCGGGCTTCTGGCTATGCGCGTAGTTCAGGGCGTCGGCCGTCTCGATGCCCATCCGGATGACTTCCGCGAGCGAGAAGCCCTTGTTCTGGCGCGCGTTCAGGAGCTGACGCAGGTTCTTCCCGCGAATCAGCTCCATGGTGAGGAAATACGTCTCGCCGTCCTTCCCGAAGTCGTAGACGCGGACGATGTTGTTGTGCTCGAGGCGGAACATCACCTGCGCCTCGGTGAGGAAGCGCTCGACGATGTCCTCGGAGCGTCCCGGGGCGAGGGTCTTGAGCGCGTTCTCACGCCCGCGCGTCGTGTCGCGGACGTGGTACACGACGCCCATGCCGCCCTGTCCGAGCAGCCCGAGCACCTCGTAGCGGGCGGAGATCTTCACGCGACGCCCGCGTCGTCGGGATCGCCGCCCGCGGCGTTCGGATTGCCGCTCGCGTCGTCCCGCTCGACGCGCAACAGGACGACGGTGCAATTGTCCGGACCGCCGCCGTCGTTGGTGCGCGTGATGATCGTTTCGCAGATCGCGTCGAGGTTCTCGCCGCCGGCGGCGACGATGGCGACGAGATCGGCCGGTTTCAGCACCCGGTAGACGCCGTCGGAGCACAACAGGTAGGTGTCGCCGGGCTCGACGGGCACCGTGGTGATCTCGACGTCGACGGTCGCCGCAACGCCGATCGCCCGCGTCAGCACGCTCTCGTAGCGCGAGCGCATCGCGGGATCGGTGAGCTCGACGCCGCGCGCGGCGAGGTCGTTCAGGTAGGAATGATCGTGCGTCAGCACGTCGATCGTCCCGTCCCGCAAGCGATACACGCGGGAGTCGCCGACGTGCGCGACGTGCCCGACGTCGCCGTCGACGAGGAAGGCCGCGACCGTCGTCCCGAGCCCGTGCAGCGCGGGCTCGGTCTGCGGGAGCGACCAAATCTTCGTGTTGGCCGCCTCGATCGCCGACCGCAGGCGCAGCTCACCGTCCATGCCGCTGGTGGCGTCCGCGGCGATGGCATCGGTGATCACGCGTGCCGCCTCTTCGCTCGCTCGCTTGCCACCGGCGTGTCCGCCCATGCCGTCGGCGACGAAGCCGAGGCCGAGCGTGGTGGCGAGGCCGAAGTTGTCCTGATTTTCGCGGCGCACCCGCCCCGGATCTGTGCGCGCTGCCCCCCTGATTCTCATGCCGCGGCGACGAAGGTAGCAGCGAAACCCACGCGTTTACAACTGCATATCGGGTCCGGGAACATGGCGAATGCGATCTCGCGGCGCGCTTGACAGTCGAGGTCGCACATCGCTACCGCGCACGCATGGAGGACGTCGCCGCCTTTCTCGCGAAGACCGTTCTGTTCTCGGTCCTCCCGCCGCCCGTGCTGCCGACGCTCGCGCGCCGCGCGACGCGCGTCGCGCTCGCGAAGGGCGAGACGCTCTTCGAAGCGGGCAGCGCCGGGGACGCCGTCTACGTGGTGCGCTCCGGCCTCATGCAGATCGTGAGCGGCGCCGCGTTCGGCGGACGAGCGCTCGCCGAGGCGGCGCGCGGGGAGCATCTGGGCGAGATGGCGGTGCTGACGGGGGAGCCGCGCGCGGCCGGCGCGGTCGCGGTCGTCGAGTCGGTGCTGTACGCGCTTCCCGGCGACCTCGTGCGCGAGCTCTTCCAGGCGCATCCCATCCTGTGGGCGCGCCTCAGCCTCGGGCTCATGCGGAATCTCCAGACCCAGGGGCGCTGCACGGCGCTCGGCGACCGGACGTGCGCCGTGGTCGGCGTCGGGACGGCGGCCGCCCACTCGTTCGCGCTCACCCTCGCGCTCGCCGAGGAGCTCGCGAGGATCGGCGGCGAGTCGATCGCCGTCCTCGATTGCGTGCCGGCCTCGAGCCCCGTGTCGGCGGAGGACGCGCCGCTGCCGGGCGGATTCTCCGAGGTCACCCAGAGCATTCGCCGGCTCGTCACACCGGGCGGCGTCGCGACGGCGAACGTCGACGTCGTCAGGCTCGGCGCGGACTGCGCCGCCGACTCGCCGGTCGCGGATCTCGTCGCCGAGCTGCGGCGGCGTCATGCGCGCGTGCTGGTGCACGCGACCCTCCCGTGGCCGGCGCTCGCCGCGCGTGGCATCGCGCAGTGCGACGCGCTCCGTTGGGTCGTCGGACGCGAGGATTCCACCGCCCGTGACGCATGTGCCGCCGCCCTCCAGGAGCTCGCGGCGCTCGTGCGGACGCCCGTCACGCCGCGCGTGCTCGCGCTCGCCGCGGGTGCGGGCACCGTCGTTCCCGGCGCAAGCGACGCCCGCGCGACCACACGGGTCGTGCCGTTCGAGCCCGCGCTCGGTGCCGAAGCCGTCGCGGCCGCACCGGCACGACGCGCCCTCCGCGCAGTCGCGCGCGAGATCGCCGGACGGCGGACCGCCCTCGTGCTCGGCGCCGGGGGCGCCAAGGGATTCGCCCACGTCGGCGCCCTCCGCGTCTTCGAGCGCGCGGGGATCGAGTTCGACGCGGTCGCGGGCACGAGCATCGGCGCCATCGTCGGCGCCCTCGTCGCGATGGGGTGGTCGGCGAGCAGCGTCGAGGCGCTCTTCGTGAACGTCGCGAGCAACCCGTGGAAGACCCTCTTCGACCTCCGTGTGCCGACCGAAGCGTTCTTCCGCAGCAAGAAGAAGAGCGAGCTCATCGGCCAGTACTGCGCCGGCATCGCGATCGAAGAGATGCCGCTGCCGTTTTTCGCGATCGCGGGCGACCTGACGGCGCTCACGCCCGTCGTGTTCCGGGCGGGTCCGCTGGCGCTCGCGCTCGACGCGTCGTCGGCGATCCCGACGGTCTTCCGCCCGGTGCGCCACGCCGACTCGATGCTGGTCGACGGTTGGGTGTGCGACCCGCTGCCGGCAGGGGTCGTCCGGGCTGCCGGCTTCGAGCGCGTGATCGCGATCGATCTCTCGCCGCGCGGTCGGTCGGTCGGCCGGCGGGCCGCGACCGGTCATCCGGCCGCGCCGCCCGGACTCGGCGGCAAGCTCCGCATCCTCGCGATCGCGATGCGCGCGATGGAGCTCGCGAGCCAGGAGCACGTCGCGCGCAGTCTGCCGCTCATCGACGTCCTCGTCCGTCCGGACCTCGACGGGTTCAGCAGCGCCGACCTCGACGGCGCGACCGAGATGATCGCGCGGGGCGAAGCGGCGGCGGAGGCGGCGCTGCCGGCGATCCGCGAGGGGCAGGGTGCGGTGACGACCCCCTGAAAGGACGGCGACGACGCGTCGTTCGTGGCTTGACCCTGGACGACGCTGTTTGCTATGCGCCGCAAGGGTTTAGCTGTAGCCGGCGCCGCGGGTGCCGCACGGAGGAGGGGTAGGCATGAAGAAGTTCATCGCCCTGGTGGCGCTGGCGGTCGGGCTCACGGGTTCCGCGGAAGCAAAGTCGCTGCGTAGCAGTCTCATCCCCGGATCACTCGCCGGTAACGACGTGATCACCGGCGCGCTCCAGCCGCTCGCCGGCGCAATCGGCTCGCAGGTGGCGAACCAGATTCCCGCACTCTCGACGTCCGCCGGTTACACGTACAAGTGGAACCCAGAGCTCGAGGTGCTCGAGCGCTCCGCGAAGACGTTCGGCCCGCTGTTCTCCGAGCGCGCCGTGACGCTCGGCCGCAACAAGTTCAACCTCAACGCCTCGTACACCTACATCAAGTTCAACGAGTTCAACGGCAAGAACCTCGACAAGCTCGTGAATCAGGTCGAGACGGCCTACGTGCCGGAGACCGGCACGACCGAGTACTTCGGGCTGTTCCGCCCCTACAACGACGCCGATGGTGTCGAGCGGCAGGCGGGTGATCGGGTGATGCTCGATCTCGATCTCGAGGCGATGCTCTTCGATTTCAGCTTCACGTACGGCGTGCTCGACAATCTCGACGTGAACATCGACATCCCCGTGATCCGCACGTATCTGCGATCGTCCGTGCAGCAGACGCTGCCCGATCCGCGGTGCGTCGGCATCGGAAACGTGGGCTGCGACAACGCGCTCGACCTCGGCGGTCCGAACGTCGTCGACGGGCGCGGCGGCTTTTTCGTCTTTCCGCCAGAGTCGTCACGCGACGACTCGCTCGGCATCGGCGACATCCACCTCCGCACCAAGTACGCCGCGCCGTTCACGGTGCCGTTCCGCATGGCGGGCTTGCTCGATCTGGCACTCCCGACGGGCGACGCGGCCGACTTCCAGGGCACCGGTGATACCCGGCTCGCGACCATCCTCATCGGCTCGCGCGACATCGGCTCGATGTTCGAGATCCACTCGCAAGGCGGCGTCGACTTCAACATCAACGACGTCGACCGCAGCCAGGCCCGCTACGCGTTCGGCGTGACGGGGCAGGTCGCGAGCTTCATGGCGGTCACCGTCGACTTCCTCGGTCGGAGCGAGTTCGGCGCGCAAGGCCGCATCAAGAACACCGGGCGCCTGCCGGCCGTCCGTGAGATCGACGGCGTCGACACGCTCACCCAGCCCCTCGCCGAGCTGAACCAGAACGAGAACTTCAAAGGCCGCCCGATCTTCGTCGACATCAAGCGGAACGACGTGCTCGACCTCGCCGTCGGCGCGCGCTTCGCGATCGGCGAGCGTTCGCTGATCCTCGCGAACTTCCTCGTGCCGTTGAACGAGGACGGGCTCCGGGCCGAGTTCATTCCGACGATCGCGGTCGAGACCAACTTTTAGATTTCGCCCCCGTGCGATGTCGGCGCTCGCGCGCCGACATCCTCCGATGGGCCTCGGACGGCGGAGTCGATCCGCCGTCCTCGCTCCAACGGCGTACTCGAGTACGCGCGACGGGAGACGCGCTTCCGCAGGGAGCTAGACTCGGCGGAGGCCCCCACACCTGCCGCCGTGGCGGGCGTTACGCACCGACCTTCGCGGGGGTCTCGCAACTTCAGGTGGTCCTGCAAACGAAAGGGGGGAACGTGCCGTGGCACGTTCCCCCGTTTCGCGTTGCGCGAGTGCTGGTTCTAGCTGACGCCGGTCGTGACGGTGACGACCGACGGGTCGCCGGCCTGACCACCGTTCTGGGTGGTCTCGGTGACGGTTGCCGTGAGGTCGCTCGCCGCGAGCGTGCTCGTCGCTTCGAACGTGCAGGTGATCGTTTGCGGGAACGTCAGCGTGCCGGGCACCTTGGCCGCGACCAGCTGGAGGGTGCCGTTGTCGTTGTCGTTCGGGACGAAGATGCCGTCACCCGACGTCGTGCACTCGACCGCATCCGCAGACCCGGCGAAACCGCCCTTCGCGGTCGGGTACGTGACGGTGATCTTGAAGCCCTCCACCGCTTCGGTCGCGGCGAGATCGAAGGTGACCGTCTGGTCGGTCGCGCCGCCGCCGCCCGTTGCCGTCGGAGCCGGCGTCGGATTGCCGGCCGTGGCCGTCGGCCCGGCCGGGGTGCTGGTCCGGATCGGCGTCGGGTTGGCGCCGCCGTTGTCGTTGCCGTTGTCGCTGTTGTCGTTGTCGCCGCAGCCGCTGGTGACCGCCAGCGCCGCGACGAGCATGCCCACGGTGAGTCCCGCTTTGATCGTCCGCATCATCTCGATAGTCCCTCCTCGATTACAGCGCCGGCCGGTACGGCCGTGGCGACCCTTGGTGCTCGTTTGCTCCGAGCGCGTAGGTGGCTGACTTAACAGCTCGTTCGCATCATGGTCAACCATCCAACGCCGTCCGAGCGCGATTTCGCCCCGGAATGACTCGGCTTTTTCTTCACGGCACGACGTCCGCGTTCGACACGACGAGTGTGACCGCGAAGTCGCGTGCGGTGACGACGCTGCCGCCGAACAGCGTGACGACGAGCGGCGCGCCGCGCTCCGGGTAGGCGCCGCAGACCTCGCCGACGTCGCAGAGGGCTCCGTCGCCGTCGCGATCGGTCGTGGCGACGATCTCGTACCGCCCCGGTGCCACGCCGTCGAAACGGTACGCGTAGTCGTTCGCCGCGAGCGCCGTCACGCTGGCGACGACGGTGCGATCGTCGGCGTCGCGGAGGAGGATCGCCACTGGTCCGAGGTCTTCGGGCGGTCCCGCGGCGACGGAGAGCACGACGCCGAGCTCGACCGCGCCGCCGTTCGACGCGATGCGGACCCGGCCGGCGTGCTCGCCCGGCGCGAGCCCCGAGCGATCGGCGGCGAGACGGAAGGCGGCCCGGTCGACGATCGCGGAGAGCCACGGGACGCCGTCGTCGGTCTCGGCGGTCAGCCCATTGACGACGAGGCTGCCGCCGGCGGCGTTCCGGAACGGGACCGCGACGACGCTTTGATCCTGATCGATCCGTACCGTTTCGGTCTCGAGCACGAGCTCGGGATCGGGTGGCGTCGCGCGGCCGGCGAGCATCCGGACGGCAGCCGCGGCGTCGACGATCCCGGCGCCGTAGCGATCGTCGGGTCCCATCGGGCCGCGATCGATCGCGCTCGCGACCAGCAGCGCGCGGAGCCGCTCGGCCGACGCGGTGGCGCCGCCCGGCGCGCCGAGGAGCAGCGCCGCGACGCCACTCACGTGCGCGGCCGCCATCGAGGTGCCTTGGAGCAGCGCGTAGTCGGCGCCGTCGGGCAGCCGCGTGCTGAGGATCCCGTCGGGGCGGCCGTCGGCATCGCGGTCGCGGCGTGAGTCGCCGCCCGGTGCGGCGAGATCGACCGCGGCGCCGAAGCTCGAGTAGCGCGCCGGCGCGCCGAGGCGGTCGGTCGCGGCGACGCTGAGCGCGTTCTCGAAGATCGCCGGGCTCAGCGCGTTGTCGCGGCCCGTGTTGCCGGCCGCGACGACGACGAGCGCGCCCGCCTGGGCCGCGGCATCGACGGCGGCGCGGAGGACCGGGTCGTCGCCGCTCGCGGTCAGGCTGAGGTTGATGATGCGTGCCGGATCGCTCGGCAGCGTTTCCGACGCATTCGGCAGCCCGGCCGCGTAGCGCACGGCCTGGGCGACGTCGAAGATCGTCCCGCCGCCGAGACCCAGTACGCGGAGCGGCATGATGGCGGTGCGCCACGTGACCCCGGCCACGCCGCGGCCGTTGTGGGTCGCGGCCGCGATCGTCCCGGCGACGTGCGTGCCGTGGAAGCTTCCGCCGAGCGCCGTCGACGGCGCATCGCCCGGATCGAAGGGATCGTCGTCGAGCCCGTCGCCGTCGTTCGCCCGCGACGGGCTGCTGATGAAGTCGTAGCCAGGCACGAGCCGCCGCGCGATGTCGGGATGATCCGACCGGATCCCGGTGTCGACGACCGCGACGATCGTCGCCGGCGATCCGATCGTCGTGTTCCACGCGGTCGGCAAGCCGATCGTGCCGTAGTGCCATTGCTGGGACAGGAGGGGATCGTTCGGCACGCGCGCCGCGCGGACGAGGCGGTTCGGGTGGGCGGCGAGGACGCCTCGGCTCGTCGCGAGGGCTGCCGCGACCGCCGCCGTCCGCGCGCGGGCCGCGGCGCGCGCGCGCTTGGTCGCGGCCGCCGTCTCCGGCGTACCGCCGGCGCCTTCGGCCGCGACGGCGAGCTCGGGGAGCGTGACGAGCATGGTCCCGTCGGGCGTGACGACGTCGGCGGCCATGCCGTCGGGGATCCCGGTCGCGTCGATTGCGGTCGCGAGTGTCCGCGTCAGGGTCGCGACATGGGTGCGGGACGAGCGAACGCTCGTGCGGTCGGCTGCGGGGACGTCCACGCGAACGATGATTTCACCGGGCACGATCGCCGCCGCCTCGCCACGGTAGACCGCCGGGTCCAGATCGAGCGGCGCGTCGGCGCCCGAGCCGGCGGCGACCCCGGCCGAGGTCGAGCCGGGCATCGCGGACGCGGTCAGCGTGTACGCCGCGGAGGCCGAGCCGTGCGCCGGCGCGACGACGACGTCGAACGCGCGCGCGGCGGCCACGCCGATCGACACCCGACACTGCTCGCGACCCGGCTCCGTGCTCTCGCAGGTCGCGCTGTCGCCCGCGCGATCGTCGACGAGCAGGTCGAGGTCCACGTCCGGGCCGGTGGCGAACTCGAGCGAGAGCTCGAGCGTCAGGTCGTCGTACGCGACGAAGGTCCAGGCGTCGAACGGGTCGTCCGGCTCGAGCGTGCCCGCGAAACGCCCGACTCGACCCGGCATCATCGCGCCGACGACGGTCGCGGTACCTGGTGCGTCGTTCGGCTCGACCTCGCGCGCGGGAGCCGTGGCGTCGGATGCCGGCGGCACGAGCAGGCGTCCCGCGACGGTCGCGCCGCCGCAGCGATCCTCGATCGGCAGATCCGCGGCGCGCCGCAGCGCGAGCACGCCGTCGCGGAGCGTCAGCGCGCCGTCGCGGTCGACGTCGCAGCCGTCGCTCGCGCAGGCCGCCACGCCCGCGCTCGCGGCAACGTGGCGCAGGATCTGGACGCCGTCGCGTGTCGTGACGGTGCCGTCACCGTCGGCGTCGCCGCAGACCGCGGCGCACGCGGTGCCGGCCGACACCAGCATCACCCACGCTGAGGCGAGGAAGACAGTGCGCGACCACCGCGTCAGAGCGGTAGGCGAACCAAGCGGGTGCGGCGATCGAGGGTGAACTGTTTGACCTGCCCATTCCGGAGCTGGACGCGCACGTCGAGCTCGTTGCCGACGGTGAACGTGATCAGGATCGAATCGATGGTGCCGCCGTCGGCGTCGGCAAGATCGATCAGCAGACTACCGTCGCGCGGCGAGCCGCTGACGATGAGCACGCGAGTGAAGCGCAGCGTGAACGAGCCCCGCTCCTCGGACTCGACGGTCAGCGACCCCGAGAGACGCTTGCCAAGGTCGGACGTGTTGACGGCGAGCTGGCCGGTGTACGTGAGCGACCTGCCGGTCTTGATACGCGTGATCGTGAGCGCGTCGAAGCCGAGCAGCTCGCCGTTCGCGAGCGTGACGCGGGCGACGGTGCCGTCGAGGATGATGCCGCCGATCTCGCAGTTCTCGAAGGCCACGATGGCCTGCGCGTTGTTCTGATCGACGTTCACCGTGCCGTCGTTCTCGCACTCGGTCGTGCCCGCCGCTTCGGCGCCGCCGATTCCGGGGATCTTGCCGATGGCGTCGAAGATGCCCGTCGTCGGCGTGACGACCTCGTTCGTCTCCTCGGCGGTGAACTGGCATGCGGCGGTGAACGAGAGGCCCGCGGCCTTGCGGAGGATGTTGACGCCGTCGGTCACGCTGATGCTGCCACTGCCGTCGACGTCGCAGCCCTCCCCGCACGAGGAAGACAAGGAGGCGGCGGCGCGGAGCGCCTGCACGCCGTCGGTGACGGAGACCGTGTCGTCGTCGTTGGCGTCGCCGCAGGTTTGCGCCGACGCGGACGTGACGGTCCCGGCGCAGAGCGCGACGACGAATCCGAGCATGATCACGATGCGCATGACGCCTCCTCCACCTTTCTCCACCACGTCACAAGACGCAGCGCCCGGACGGACGCACGTCGAACGTATAGCTGCCGCCCTGCGATCCTTCACCCTCGATGATCAGCGTGATCGGCTGCCCCGCATCGAGAATGCTGAACGTGAGCTCGCGCGTGGTGCCATCGGCGCACGGGCTGTCGTCGTCTCGGCAGTCTTCGGGGAAGGGGCCGCTCTGTCCGGGACAGAGGCCGTCGCCGATGTAGAGCTGCGAATCGAAGCTCGTGCCGCAGGTGCTGAACTCGTAGCAACCGGAGGTCGGCGGCGTGAAGCGGAAGACCGACTCGGGTCCGGGGGCCGGCCCGCACGTGCCGCCCGTGAAGTTGCCGGTTCCCGACGTGCGCCCGTGGATCTGGATGCGATCGCGGTTTTGGATGTTCAGCGGGTTCGCGCAGGTGCCGGCACCGCGCGTGCACGGTCCGCACGGCACACACACGAAGGTCACGTCGCGAGCGACGATGCCCTGCGTCTGGTTGTTGTCGTCGCACCCCTGGACGCCGGCTTGCCCGCAGCTCCGGCCGGCGACGACGACGCCGTCGACCTCGAGCTCCGCTCGAAAGGCGTAGCCGCTGCCTGGAAGCGTGTTCTCGACGACGAACTCGAAGAGATTGTCGCCGCATGTGAGGCCGTCGACCTGCACGAATCCGGTGTCGTTCGTGCCGTTCGGCCCGGTCGATTGTGCTTGCAGGACCTGCTTGCCGTTCAAGAAGGCGGTGATGCGGTCGTCGATGTTGGAGAGACGGACGCGCGCGACCGGCGGCGCGTCGACGGCCGTCAACGTGTCGGTGGTCGTGTCGTAGACGAAGTCCTGCGTCGACTGGTCGTCGTAGGTGATCACGACGGGAAGCGAGGTGCCGCCGGTCAAGGTGACGCGGATCTCCGCGACGTCGCCGAGGTCGGCTTGCGTGGTGTCGATCACGAGCTCGCCGTCGAGCGTTTGGCCGGCGTCGTTGCTCACGACCTGCTGGAAGAGGACCGAGTACGAGCCGATCAGGAGCGAGTCGGTCTGGAGGAATCCCGACGTTTCGGAGTTCCCCTGGACCTCGTCGACGTTCAGCGTGCCCACGAGGCTGAGGACGTCGCCCCGGCGCGCGAGCGAGAAGCCGTCGAAGCCGAGTGAGCCGCCGCCGCGGGAGATGAACCCGCTGAACGAGATGCCGTCGATCACGCAGTCGTCGAACGCGAACCCGCTGAGGCTCGAGTCGAATGCGCCGCCCGGATTCTCGCACGGGGAGGGCGTGCCTTGCGGCGTGACGCTCTGCGCCCCCGCGCCACCGAGCGCACCGACCTTGGTGAGCGGGCCGAAGATGTCGACGGTGTTGCCGATGACCGACGCCATCGGGTCGCCGGGCGGGCACGCTTCGACGATCGGGAGACCCGCGGCCTTCCGGAGGATGTTGACGCCGTCGGTGACGCTGATGTCGCCGTTTCCGTCGACGTCGCAGTCCGTGTCGCAGATGTTCGGGAGATCGGCGGCGGCGCGGAGCGCCTGGACGCCGTCGCTCACCGATACCCGGCCGTCGCCGTTGGCATCGCCACAGACCTGCGCGTCCGCGGACGCGGCGGCGAAGCCCACGACGACGACGACGGCGGCGAGTGCCGACAGGATCCCACCTCTCGGGACGCGCCGCCGCATGGCGATCGTCAGTTCGAGACCGGCGTCAGCTCGCCGGAGATCGTGTCGAAGTTGAACTGAAGCTCCGAGCCATCGGTGAGGAGGACGTCGACCAGCGCAACGGGGGACGTCGAGAAGGTGAGGCGGATCGCCTCCACTTCACCCAGCTCGCCGTTCTCGACCGCGAACGCGAGCGATCCTCCGACGAAATTCCCGTTCGGATCGGTAACGAGGTCGTCGAACTCGACCGCGAAGGCCCCGAACTCCGACTCGAGGCCGAAGAAGCCCGAAACGACGAAGTCGTCGCCGACCTGCCGCGCGCTGAGAGAGCCGAACAAGGACTCGCTGGCCCCGGTCGTCACGTCGGTGAACGTGATGTCGAACTCGAAGGTATTGGGCCCGAAGGCGAAGAACCCGTCGTAGTTGAACGTGCCGAGCGTGCAATCGAAGAACTCGAAGTCGCCGGTCTCATCGTCGACGACGAGCAAACCGCCGTTGTCGCATACCTGCTCGGCGGCTGCCCGCGCGCCTTGGACGGTTCCGATCTTGGTCATCTCGCCGAAGATCGGCAGGGTGCTCCCGAGCAGCTCCTCGATCTGCGCTTCGGTGTTCGGGCAATTCTCCGTGATGGGCAGCGCCGCCGCCTTCCGCAGGATGTTCACGCCGTCGGTGACGCTGATGCTGCCGTTGCCGTCGACGTCGCAGCGCGCCGCGGTACAGGTATTGGAGAGCGCGGCCGCGGCGCGGAGCGCCTGCACGCCGTCGGTCACGGACACCTGACCGTTGCCGTCGGCGTCGCCGCAGATCTGCGCGGACGCTGGCACGCTGAAGAGAACGACGGCGCAACAAGCGCCCAGGAACGACCTCCACGACGAAAACGACATGCGTTACCTCCGATGGTTCTGGTGTCGGGCGCGACGCGATCTGGGCGGAAGGGGGAGCGCCGCACGCTCGATGACCCGCCCAGCTGGTAGCAACCCCGAATGCGGATTGTCAATGCGGGGTCGATCTCCTATCGTCGCGATACCGCAATGGGATTCCCCACGCACCGCGCACGGCGACTGCGCCGCACGGCGACGCTCCGGCGGCTCGTGGCCGAGACGCGACCCACCGTCGACGGGTTGATGCTGCCCTTGTTCGTCGTGCCCGGGACCGGCGTGGCGAATCCGATCGCGTCCATGCCGGGTGTAGCGCAGTTGTCGGTCGATCGGCTGGTGGAGGAGTGTCGTGAGGCCGCCGATCTCGGCATCCCGGCGGTGATCCTCTTCGGCATCCCGGAGCACAAGGACGCGTACGGCTCGGCCGCGTGGTCGGATGGGGGCGTCGTCCCCCGTGCGATCCGCGCCATCAAGGAGGCGGTCCCGGATCTCCTGGTCGCGACCGACGTGTGCCTCTGCGAGTACACCGATCACGGGCACTGTGGCGTGATCGAGAAGGGCGAAGTGCAGAACGATCCGACCCTCGACCTGCTCGCGAAGGAAGCGCTCGCGCACGCCCGGGCGGGTGCCGATCTCGTCGCGCCGTCCGACATGATGGATGGACGGGTCGGCGCGATCCGTGCCGGCCTCGACGCGGAAGGGTTCACCGAGGTGCCGATCATGGCGTACGCGGCCAAGTACGCGTCCGCCTTCTACGGGCCCTTCCGCGACGCCGCCCAGTCGACGCCCCAGTTCGGCGACCGGCGCGGCTATCAAATGGATCCCGCGAACGCGCGTGAGGCGCTTCGGGAGGTCGCGCTCGACGTCGAGGAGGGCGCGGACATCGTGATGGTGAAGCCGGCGCTCGCGTATCTCGACGTGATCGCGCGGGTGCGCGCGGCGGTCGACGTTCCCGTCGCGGCATACGCCGTGAGCGGCGAGTACGCGATGATCAAAGCCGCTGCCGCGGCGGGCATGCTCGACGAGGAGCGCGCCATGCTCGAGTCGCACACGGCGATCGTGCGCGCCGGCGCCGGCATCGTGCTCACGTACTTCGCGAAGGCGCTGGCGCGCCGCCTGCGCTGACGATCGCGGTCAGCCCACGAAGTAGAGCACGATCTCGAACAGGATCAGCAGGATGATCGTGAGCTCGAGGAGCTCGGCGCGAGTCGTCGCGGCCCGGTCGCCGAGCACGTCGGCGATCTTCTGGACGAGCTCGAGCTTGCCGTCGACACTGCGTTGCCATTCGCCGAGGTGCAAGCGATCCGCGGTATGGGCGTAGATCTTGGTGAGGTAGAGGTCGCCGACCAGCTTCACGGCGTTCACGATGCGTTCGCGGAGCGTCGCGGTATCGAGGCGGAGCTCGGAGAGCTCTTGCACGCGGACGACCTCGCGCCGGAACGATCGTAGCCGGCGCGGCTGGCCGACGTGCTCGTACAAGGCGCCGATCCGCCGGTCGAGCATGGCGTCCAAGAAGCGCAGCTCGAGCAGCTGGACGTTCAAGAGCTCGAGGACGTCGAGCGCATCCTCCCACTCCTCGTCGAAGACGAGCGCGACGTTCCAGTCGGTCACGACGAGGTCGTTCGGGCGATAGGTCACCGCGGTCCGGAGGACTTCGTCCGTCTCGCTCGGGCTCAAAGCCTCCGGCTCGCAATGCACGATGCGGGCGAGGAGATCGCGATGCGCGCCGAGGAGCGCGGCCGCCTCCACCGCGGGCGCGAAGCGGGACACCTGGAGCACGTAATAGTCCTCGACGACGTGGATCGCGTCGGGTGCCGGCCGCACGATCGCGTGGGCGAGCTCCGGAAGGCGCGCGCGCAGCACCGCCCGCGCCTCGCTCTCGACGGCGGTCGTGCTCGTGAGCGCGGCCGTCAGCCCCGGAAGGACCTCGCACGCGACGTCGTCGAACGGCACGGCGAAGACGACGCTGACGACGCCGAACTCGTGCGCGCGGAGCGTGACCTCGGCGCGGACGGTGCGGTCGAGGATCGTGAGCGGGCGGTCGCCATCGGGAATCGCGACCGCCGGCGACGAAAACGACACGCGCGGCGGCACGCTCTTGCGGGCGCCGTTCGTCGTGCCGTCCTTGGCGTCGGGATAAGCCGGCCGCAACCGCGCGACGTCGATCTCGTA
>DAIQBH010000020.1:0-46504 GCA_036781285.1 Thermodesulfobacteriota bacterium
CAGTTCGGTCCCTATCCGCCGTGGGCGCAGGATTCTTGAGGGAAGCTGACCTTAGTACGAGAGGACCGGGTTGGACGCACCGCTAGTGTTCCGGTTGTCACGCCAGTGGCACCGCCGGGTAGCTATGTGCGGAAGGGATAACCGCTGAAAGCATATAAGTGGGAAGCCCATCCCGAGATAAGGAATCCCGGGCCGTAAGGCCCCTAAAGGCCCCTCGTAGACGACGAGGTTGATAGGCCGGGTGTGGAAGCTCAGCAATGAGTGAAGCTAACCGGTACTAATTGGCCGTGTGGCTTGACCACTATATTTTCTCCTGGAGCGTTCATCGCGCTTGCATTCACCGATTACCCGTACACGCTGATTGAGGTCGCCGGGCGAGCATTGTGCCGCCGCGGTTTCAATTGGCGTGATTTCAGTTTCCGGTGGCAATGGCGGAGGTGTCACACCCGTTCCCATCCCGAACACGGCCGTTAAGCCCTCCAGCGCCGATGGTACTGCGTGGTCGCCACGTGGGAGAGTAGGACGCCGCCGGATCTCTTCAAAAGGCTCGGATTCCGATATGGAATCCGGGCCTTTTTTTTGGTCCGCGATGAGCTGGATGCTTTGGAGGGATCGTGAGAGCAATGAAAACGATGTGGCGCATGATGGTGTTGGGAACGCTGGTGCTGGCGATGCAGGGGTGCCTGGGGAGGTACGAGCTGGGTCGAAAGGCGGTGAAGCAGCTTTCGGAGGCCGAGGTGCGATCGCGGGGCAGGGGGGCGTATGACCGAGCACGAGGGCGTGTCGGGGAGGTTCGAGAAGGGATGGATCCTGGGGAGGTGCAGGCTGTTCTCGGAGCAGTGATCGCAGTGGAGGAGGGCGATGGTGATGGGGCGGGGGGGCGTCGAAAATTGATGGATGGATTCCTCTGTCGTGTGAATGCTGGGCCGCTACGGGAGCGGTGGCTCTTTGGGTACGACGAAGGGAACGTTCAAATGGTGGGATTCGCAATCGAATTTGTAAGGCCGGACGCAGATGACGACGATTGGGTGGTAAAGCGGGTGGACCGTGCTCCGAGCGATGACTGTCCGGTCATTGGCGATACCCATCTCGAGTAGGCGGAGATCTTGACGCCGTAGCGAAAATAAGGCGAAACTGATTGGGTGCGAAGCGCGCAGTCCATTGTATTTCAGCTGGTTGCAAGCGGTGACCCGGCCGCGTTTCGAGTTCGCTGCGACCTTCGCAAGTCTGATTGTCTCCGGCTATCGCTGGCTGTTCCGTCCATTGATTCATTTCTCGGTGGGGGCTTCCCCTGTGGGGCCATCACTGAAATTTTCGGCGGACAATCATCGGGAAAGACCACGCTGGCGCAAGCGTTGGTCGCGAGGGTGGTCCGATCGGGTGCCTTCGCGGCATGGATCGACCTTCCGAATGCGTTCCTCCCCGAGAAGCCATCCGACCGTGTCCTATGGATCGCTCCCCGTGATCGCGTCACGGCGATGCGGGCAGCCGAGCACGTTCTCGAAGCCGGTGGCTTCCGAGTTCTGATCCTCGACCTCGGAGCGTCCGCTTCCTCAAGATCGGCCGTGCCGACGTCGCGCTGGATCCGTCTAGCGCGTTTGGCCGAGCGTCGTGATGCCGTCATCCTGATCCTCAGCGCCGTTCATGCCGCGGGGGCATTCGCGGCACTTTCGCTTGAAGCGCGCGCGCAGCATCGTCGATTTGCGGGAAGTCCTGGGGCCTGTCCTGTTTTCGAGGGGGTGGAGAGCTCGCTTCGCCTCCACCGAAGCAAGCACGAGGCGCTGATGGGGTCTTCCATCGGGTTGCGTGCAGTTACCGAGGACTGAGACATGCCGCGCATCGCATGCATGTGGGTGCCGGATCTGTGTCTGCACGCGCATCTACGCGTGGACCCGGAGTCGGTGGCGATGTCGCTCGCGTTGTCGGAAGGCAATGGGACTCGCGGCGCGATCGTAGCCGTGACGCCTATGGCTGCGGATGCGGGCGTCGTCGTTGGCATGCGTGTGGCTCAGGTTCGAGCGATCAGTGGCGATACGATCATTCGCCCCGTATCGTCGGAAGTCATCGCTGCCGCGATGGCTGCACTTGCCGATGTTGCGAGCACGGTAAGCGCGCGCGTCGAGGTCGATGCGCGTGGGTTCGTGTTTTGCGACTGCGAAGACGCGGGATTGCTATGGAATTCGGAGGGCGCGCTCGCTACCGCTCTCGCCGCGCGCGCTGCACGCTGCGGATTGCCGGCGTGGGTCGGAATCGCGGATTCGAAGCTCGCAGCGTCGATCGCCGCTCGTGAAAGTGGTGGCACTCGCGTCGTTCCTCCGGGGAGGGCGGCAGACTTTCTGGCTCCCTTCCCAGTGAAGCTGCTCGATCCGGATCCCGTGAGCGCTGAAGTAATCCAGAGTTGGGGCATCCGAACGATTGGTCAACTCGCGGCGTTGTCCGCCGGATCGTTTGCGCATCGATTGGGACGGGCGGGGGCCATACTCGCATGCAGCGCGCGTGGTGAGGATGCTGCTCCCTTGGTCGCTCGCCCCGCGCCGCAATCGTTCGAAGAGAGTGTCGCGCTCGACTACGGAGTGGATCGGCTCGAGCCGTTGATTTTCGTTCTTCGCCCGCTGATCGAGCGTGTCGCGACGCGAATCGAGCTCTGCGGGCTTACGTGCCAAGCGCTCCAGCTGCGGTTCGAGCTCGAGTGCGACGGTCGTGACTTGCGAACTCTACGGGCGGCGGCGCCGACGCTCGACGTGAAGACCCTGATCACGATTGCGAGGGCGGAGTTGGAATCACGTCCGCCTTCGCAGCCCGTCGTCGGTGTCGTGGTCGCTGGCCTCTCCACACGGTCGCGTCCGACGCAGCTCGATCTTCTGCGGCCTGCCGGACCGGCACCCGATGTTTTGGCGTCGACCTTGGCTCGGTTGGCGATCCTGTGTGGCGCGGACCGCGTCGGGGTGCTCCGTGAAAGCGACACGCATCGACCGGACGCGATCGAAATTAGCCCGTTCGATGGGGGGGCTCGTGTAGTGGCGGACGCTCCTGCTCCCGAGCCCGATGTCGCCCATGCTGGCGTCGTCATTCGACTCGCGGTGCGGGCTTTTCGTCCCGTGGTGCCGGTGGAAGTGTTCGAGAGTCGAGGCCGGCTCGATTTCGTTCGTGGTCAGGGCTTCGGGGGGCGTGTCGTGCAGTGGGCCGGCCCTCTGCGATTGCGCGGCGAATGGTGGACCGCCGAACCGTTTGCCCGCGAGTACTATGACGTCGAGCTGAGCGATGGGGGCGTGTATCGCATCTATCGCGACGTCCGCCGGCAATGTTGGATCGCGGACGGGGTCTATGACTGACGCCGACTACGTCGAGCTGCGGTGCCGCAGTGCGTTCAGCTTTCTCGCCGGAGCCTCGTTGCCGGAGGATCTCGTGGCGCGCGCGGCGCAGTTGCAGCAAGACGTGGTGGCGATCGTCGATCACGATGGAGTGTACGGGGCGCCACGTGCGTTGCGTGCGGCGCGGGGCGTGGGGATGCGGGCCTTGGTCGGCGCCGATGTCGCGATCGCTGGCCGCCGTCTCGGACTTCTCGTGCTCGATCGTCAGGGGTACGGCAACCTCTGTCGACTCGTGACGCGGGGCAAGTTGCGGGCGCCGAAAGGGCAGTGCGTTCTCGACTGGGCCGACCTCGAGGAGCACGCCGCCGGTCTCCTCGCGCTCGCTCCGGGCGGCCCCGACAACATGCTCGAAGCGGCAAAGGGTCCTGAGCTCCGTCCGCGGCTCGATCGCTTACGGTCGATCTTCGACGCCGATCGCCTCTTCGTCGAGGTTCGTCGGAACTTCGAGCCGCGCCAAGAGCAGCTCACCCGGCGTCTCCTGGCGGCTGCGGACGTGATGCGGCTGCCGGTCGTCGCTACCAATGACGTGCAGCATGCGCGTCCGGAAGACCGCCGCGTGCTCGACGTCTTCACGTGCCTGCGATTGAAGACGACGCTCGACGCCGCGGGGAAAAAGCTCGTGCCGAACGCCGAGCGCCATTTGAAGCCGGCGCGGGAGATGTCGGCGTTGTTTCGTGACGTTCCAGAAGCGATTCGAAATTCGCGTCGCATCGCCGACCGCTGCGGGTTCACGCTCGAGGACCTCGGCTACCGTTTTCCATCCGTCGGCTCGCCGGCTGGCATGAGCGCGATGGCTCACTTGCGTACGTTGGTCGAACGCGGGGCGCGTGACCGCTACCGAAAGCTCGTGCCCCGCATTCGCGCACAGCTCGAGCTGGAGCTCGGTGTCATCGAGCGGCTCGATCTCGCCGGCTATTTTCTGATCGTCGCGGACATCGTCGACTTCTGCCGCCAGCGCAACATCCTGGCCCAGGGCCGTGGATCGGCTGCAAACAGCGCCGTCTGCTTCGCGCTTGGCATCACCGCCATCGATCCCATCGGCATGGAGATGCTGTTCGAGAGGTTCCTGTCCGAGGAGCGCGGCGAATGGCCTGACATCGACATCGACCTTCCGAGTGGGGATCGGCGCGAAGCCGTGATCCAGTACGTCTACCAACGCTACGGGGTGCACAGCGCCGCCATGACTGCGAACGTCGTGACCTATCGTCCGCGGAGCGCCGTCCGCGAGGTCGGCAAGGTGCTGGGTTTCGGCGCCGATGCGGTTGCCCGATTGGCGTCGCTCCTGCGGGCGTTCGAGTTCCGCGACTCCGATGACGAGGTGCCGAACCAACTTGCCTCCGCTGGCCTCGATCCATCAGCTCCGCGCGTGAGACTCTTGGTGGAGTTGGTCCGTCGAATGCAGAACTTGCCGCGACACTTGGGACAGCACTCGGGGGGGATGGTCCTGGCGGCGGGGCGTCTCGACGAGATCGTGCCGCTCGAGCCGGCTACCATGCCCGGCCGCGTCGTCGTCCAGTGGGACAAGGACGATTGCGCCGATCTCGGCATCATCAAGGTCGATCTTCTCGGTCTCGGGATGATGGCGGTGCTCGAGGACGCGATCCCGCTCGTGCGCGAGCACGATGGCGTTACCATCGATCTCGCACAGATCCCGAAGGACGACCCTGAAGTCTACTCGTTGCTGCAAAAGGCCGACACGGTCGGGGTGTTTCAGGTAGAGAGCCGCGCGCAAATGGCGACGTTGCCACGTCTGAAGCCAAAATGCTTCTACGACCTCGTCGTCGAGGTTGCGATCATTCGTCCCGGACCCATCGTCGGGCAAATGGTGCATCCATATCTTCGGCGACGTGCCAAGCGAGAGCCCGTCACCTATCCGCACCCGTCATTGAAGCCGATCCTCGAGCGTACGCTCGGGGTCCCACTCTTCCAAGAGCAGTTGCTCCGTATCGCCATGACGGTCGCCGGATTCTCGGGCGGCGAGGCCGAGGAGTTGCGGCGCGCGATGGGATTCAAGCGGTCCACGGAGCGCATGGGCCAGATCGAGGCGCGACTTCGTGCCGGCATGGAGGCTCGGGGCATCGTCGGAGAAAGGGCGGAGTCCATCGTCCGCGCCATCACGTCTTTCGCCTTGTACGGCTTTCCGGAGTCGCACAGCGCGAGCTTCGCGTTGATCGCGTACGCGTCTGCCTACCTGAAGGTCCATCATCCGGCTGCCTTCTACTGCGCGATGCTCAACAACTGGCCGATGGGGTTCTACCACCCGGCCACTCTCGTGAAGGATGCTGAGCGTCACGGGGTCGAGGTCCTGCCGATCGACGTGATGCACTCGGTGTGGCGATGCACGATCGAAACGCGCGCTCTTCGTCTCGGTCTCTGCTACGTGAACGGATTGCGGGAGGTGGCAGCCCGTCGCATCGAGGCCGAGCGCGCACGCTGTTCGTTCGCCTCGCTCGGCGATTTGGTGATGCGTGCGGCCTTGCAGGAGGACGAGCGCCGGCAGCTCGCCAACGCCGGCGCGTGCTTCGCGTTCGGTGGTCATCGGCGCGACGTTCTCTGGCAATTGGCCGCCCTGGATCCGGATCCCCGTACGCTGTTCGCAGCGACGAGCGCGCAGCGGGACGTGCTATCGAGCGCGCCGTCACCGCTGCCCCCGATGTCGCCGCTCGAGGAGACGCTCGCCGACTACGCCAGCATGGGGCTCACGGCCGGTCCCCACGTGATGACGCACTTGCGGGCCGCGCTTCGAAACGCCGGCGTCATCACGGGCGCCGACGTGCGACAGATTCCCCACGGGCGCTACGTCCAGGTCGCCGGACACGTGATCGTTCGGCAGCGGCCGGGAACGGCGAAGGGCATGTTGTTCCTCACGCTCGAAGACGAAACGGGAACGTGTAACGTTGCCGTACGGCCTGACGTGTTTCGGCGACACCGGCGCCTGCTGCATACCGCACGCATGCTCCGCGTCGGCGGTGAGCTCCAGAGCGTCGACGGGGTGATCCACGTTCTCGGGTGCGCGTTCGAGGAGCTCGCGCTCCCCGGGACGGCGCCGCCGTCACATGACTTTCGCTGAGCTCCCCCGTGGCCGGTCCATCAATCGACGCAACAGTGGGTGCCCCGTCGCTGTGAGTGCTGCGGCGAGCATCGCCGCGAGCAGCGCGCTGCCCCAAATGTAGGCTCCGCCGACAGGCGTCCAGGTGCTGAAGGCGCCAGTCGCGCCAGTACGAACGATCACCAGGCAGGTCAATGCGTTCGAGACGATCCCAATGAGTACGGCGCCTGGGTGCCGCGACGGAGCGCGCCATGCGAGTGCGTACCCGACCATCAGGGCGGAGACCGTCGCACCCCATAGGCGCACGAACACGAGCTGCTCGGCGGCGGGCTCGGGCACGCCGAAGACCGGAAACCACGGAGAAGGTAGCAGGAGGGCGGGCCCGACCCAGGTGACGAGAGTCGCAACGATCGCGACAGCCAGTACCTGCCGGAGCTTCGTGGAATCGACCGGGGCGGGGAGCGGAACCGCCTGTCGTAAGCGCGGCGTGACCATGGGGGTGAGATTGCCCGACTGCATCGGCCAGGTCGAGCCTCCAGTCGGCCGCACGTTGCAATGACTTCTGGCGCGGGATTTAGTGCCGCCACATCACCCAAGAGGAGACGACCATGGCGGAAGCTTGGATCATCGATGCGGTGCGAACGCCCCGCGGCCGCGGCAAGAAGGACAGCGGATCGCTGTCGCGCATCCACCCGCAGGAGTTGTTGGCCCAGACGCTACAGGCGCTGTCGGCGCGGCATTCGTTCGACCCCAAGGACGTCGAGGACGTCGTCGCCGGTTGCGTGACGGCAGCGGGTGAGCAGGGGGCGTGCATCGCGCGCATGGCGACGCTGGCCGCCGCCTGGCCGACCGACGTGACGGGGGTGACGCTCAACCGCTTCTGCGGTTCGGGACAGCAGGCCGTGAATTTCGCCTTCATGGGCGTGATGTCCGGGCAGCAGGATCTCGTGGTCGGGGGCGGCGTCGAAAGCATGTCGCGTCAGCCGATGGGTTCCGACGGCTCCGGCATCGACGGCCACAACCGCCATCTACGCGAGATGTACCCGCTCGTACCGCAGGGAATTTCCGCCGATCTCATCGCGACCATCGAAGGTTTCACGCGCGATGACGTCGATCGTTTCGCGCTCGCGAGCCAGCAGCGGGCGAAGGTCGCGCTCGACGAGGGCCGCTTCACGAAGAGCGTGGTACCGGTGAAAGACCTCGAAGGCGCCGTCGCGCTCGACCGCGACGAGTTCCCGCGCCCACAGACGACCCTCGAAGCACTCGGCAAGCTCGAGCCCTCATTCATCCAGCTCGGCAACTACGTTCAGAAGGGCGACCAGCTGAGCTTCGACGACAAGGCGCGCAAGGTCTACCCCGAGGTTAAGAAGATCGAGCACGTCCACACCGCGGGTAATTCGAGCGGCATCGTCGATGGCGCCGCCGCGGTCCTGATCGCATCACCGACGTACGCCAAGGCGCACGGGCTCAAGCCACGCGCCCGTGTCCGGGCCATGGCGACGCACGGCGCTGAACCCGTCATCATGCTGACGGCGCCGGTGCCGGCGACCGAGCGTTGTCTGAAGAAGGCGGGCATGACGATCAAGGACGTCGACCTCGTCGAAATCAACGAGGCGTTTGCCACGGTGCCGCTCAAGGTCATCCGAGATTGCGGGATGGACCCCGATCGGGTGAACGTCAACGGCGGTGCCATTGCGCTCGGGCACCCACTCGGGGCGACCGGCGCGATGTTGATCGGGACCGTCCTCGATGAGCTCGAGCGTCGCGATCAGACGACCGGGCTCGTCACGATGTGCATCGGTGGTGGCATGGGCGTGACGACCATCATCGAGCGCATCTGATCGATGTCGTCGTCCGCGACTTCGGAGGCCGCCGAGCGCGAGGAGCTGTTCTTCCCGCCCGGCGGTCACTGCTTCGGGTGTTCTGCCGACAACCCCTTGGGACTTCGACTCCGCTTCTTCCGGGAGGGCCAAGGGGTCCGGTGCGAGACCACCGTCGCTACAACCTACCAAGGGGCACCGGAAGTCGTGCACGGCGGGATCCAGGCCGTGCTGCTCGATGAAACCTGTTGTGCCGTCGCGTTCTTCTCGCGGGGCGGATTCGTCGTCACAGGTGCCTTGGATCTTCGGTATCGCCGCCCGTGCCCGATCGGGCAGCCGCTCGTCGTTCGCGCGCGCATCGTCTCCGACGAGGGGCGCTATCTGCGAATCGCCGGGGAGATCTATCTCGAAGGCGAGGTCGAGCCGCTGACGCTCGGCGAAGGAAAGTTTTACCCGAATCCCGCGCGCCAGCCCGCGGAGCGCTAGCTGCGCTCGGCGATCAGGCGATCGAGCTCCTGCCGAAGCCGCGGAAGCACGTCGGTGTAGCTGTAGGCGCCAACCTTCACGTCCTTCTTCTTCAGGTTGACGGTGGTCGGTCCACACCAGAGGCCCAGATCGGCATCGTCGGTCTCGCCCGGTCCGTTCACGCGGCAGCCCATCACGGCGATCGTGATCCGATGTTTCGCCGCGTAGGTCGTGAGCTCCCGCACGTGTTGCGCGAGCTCGACAAAGCTCTCGTTCTCGACCCGAGAACAGCTCGGGCAGGAGATGATGTTCAGTCCCTTGCCGAAATCCGGGACCGAGATGAAACGACCCTCGGCCACGTCCTCGATGATCTTGTGGCCGACCTCAACTTCTTCGTGCTTGCGCTCGTTCGGCAGGGTCAATGAAACGCGAATCGTGTCTCCGATGCCGCGGGCGAGAAGCTTCTCGAATGCGAGGCGGCTCTTGATGATGCCCTCTGGGGGCATGCCGGCTTCCGTGACGCCGAGATGGATCGGCACGTCGGGGCGCGCCTCTGCGAAGCGGGAGTTGGCGGCGATCACTTTGTCGGGGTCTGAGTCTTTCAGTGACACCACGAAGCGGTCGAAGCCGAGTCGCTCCATGAGGTCGCAGTGGTAGAGGGCGGATTGGACGATGGCTTCGAGCTGGTTTCCAGGGTGCTTCTCGAGGAATTCCGGCGCGACGGAGCCGCAGTTGACGCCGATGCGGACCGCGCAATCGTTGTCACCTGCTACGCGCGCCAGCCAGCCGACCTTGTCCTCGATCGATTTGCTGCGCTCGATGTGGTGCAGATGGCCGGGGTTGTACCGGATCTTGTCGACCCAGGGCGCGACCGACGCGGCGACCCGATAGTTCTCCTGGAGGTCGACGGAGAGCGTGACGCCGTCGGTCTGCGCACGGATCTCCTTGAGCGCGGCGACTTCCTTTTCGTTGTCGACGGCGATCCGCACGACACCCGCGCCCGCGGCCGCCAGCTGGCGGACCTGCGCGACCGTTGCGTCGATGTCGCGCGTCTTGGTGGCGCACATGCTCTGCACGACCACCGGGGCGTCACCGCCGACGGTTTGCCGACCGATTGCGACCTTGCGCGTCCGACGCGAAGCGTTCATGGCGCGCGACGATACCGGAAGGGGATAGGCCCCGCAAATCAGGGATTCGCGAGCGCGTCGCGCAGTTTCACGGGCATGGCGAGCGATCCGTCCGTGCTCGTCCAGGCGTAGCGGCTGCGTGCTTGCAGGATGGGTCGCCGCGGATCGCCGCGATGGAGATGGACGTGGTACTCGACCTCGCGCTCGGTGACCTCGGTTCGCCAGATCGTCACCGCGACCGTCTCTCCGTAGAGCGCCGCATCGAGATACTCGAGGTCGTGGCGGACGGCTCGGAATCGCCCCCGCGAGGGAGACTGCATCGCGAACGGCACGCCAGCGGATTCGAAGACGTCGAACGCGGCCTGCTCGAGATGCGCCACGTAGTTCGAGTTGTTGACGTGACGGAGGGCGTCGAGCTCGTGGAGCTCGATTCGTCGCGTCCGCGTCGCTGCGCCATCCGGTGGGCCTGCCTCGGGGAACGCCGTGCGCGCGATCGGTGGCATGCCTTCCGCCGCGAACGTCGTGTGCCATTCCTCGGGAATGCGTCGCGGGCGACCCGTCGTGCGGTCGACGAACACCCAATCGCTGAAGGCGCGTGCGACGATCCGGTCGTCGACGCGCACTTCGTACTCACGTTGCGAGCGGACGCGGCGAAAATCGGCGATCCAGGTGCGGACGGTCAGCTCGTCGCCGTAGCGTGCCGGGCTCATCAGGGTGATGCCCGTGCGCCGCACGAGCCACATGAGATCGGTGCGATCGTAGTAGCTCGCGTCGAACCCGGCATCGGTCGAGGCGCGGGTCGCGGCCTCCTGAAGAAGGCGCAGCATGCTGACATTGCGAACCTCGCCGAAGGCGTCGACGTCGGCCTGCCATACCGGAGCGCGCCACAAGAATTCGCGGGACACGGGGCGTCGAATCATTCGCCGTCATGCGAGTCAAGGCGTCGATCGCGTCGCTTGCCAGGGTCGAGGTGGTTCCCTAACAAGGCGGTCACGAGAGGAGGAGTGCGCATGGCTCGCATCCCGTACCCGGATCTGACGAACGCATCGGAGGACGTTCGCGCGCTGGCGGCGAGCCTGCCGCCGCTCAACATCTTCCGCATGCTGCAGCATGCGCCGACTTTCCTGCGGGGATTCGGTCAGCTCGGCACCGCCGTTCTCTCGCAGGCTGCGTTCGACGCGCGGCTGCGGGAGCTCGTGATCCTACGAGTCGGGCAGCGTTCGCCCGCGCCGTACGAGTGGCAGCAGCACGTTCCCATCGGCCGCGCGTGCGGGGTCTCCGACGACGAGATAGCCGCGCTGGAACGAAACGACCTCCAAGCGAGCTGTTTCAGCGACCGCGATCGGCTCGTGTTCAGGCTGACGGACGAACTCCTCGCGTCACCGCGGGCGTCCGAGGCAACGCTCGCCGCGATGCGCGCCGAGTTTTCCGACCGCGAGGTCTGCGAGGCGGTCCTGACGGTCGGCTTCTACATGATGGTCGCGCGGTTTCTCGAGACGACAGGCGTCGATCTGGAGTCCGAGACGTCCGATCCGGTCGACGTGATGCGGCGGATCAAGCGCGACTGATCGCCGTCGGGGCGCGGCGCGACGCCGAGACGGCGGGAGAGTCGCGGACGAAGAAGCGCCACGGGCGGAGCGCGTGGTCGCCGGCATAGGCCACACCGATGCGTGGCGACGTCACGATGTGCGACGCGCGAACGGGCGGCGCGTCCAGCAGCCGCACTGCACCGGTGACGAGATCGCAGCCGTCGAGGTCGCGATCGATCCCCATCGCTCGGCAGAGATTGCCGGGGCCGCGCGCCAGCCCGGCAATGGGTGACTCCGGCGTGAGGCGACGGCGTCGACGCATGAGCTGGATTCCGGCAATGGGCTCGAGGGCGCGCACCAAGACGGCCTCCGGGACTTCCGCCGCGCGCGTCACGACGTTGCAACAATGGTGCATCCCGTACGTGAAGTAGACGTAGAGCCGGCCGCCCGGTCCCCACATCACCTCGTTCCGAGGGGTGCGGCGACCGCCCGCGGTGTGGGCGGCGCGGTCTTCCGGACCGCGGTACGCTTCGACCTCGACGATACGACCCGCGGTGACGCCGCCCGGCCCGCGATGCGCCAGAATCTTGCCGAGTAGTGCGCGGGCCACGCGCAGGGTCGGCTGCGAATAGAACTCCAGCGGGAGAACGGCCGCAGCCAGCAGGTCGCGCTCCGCCCGGGTCACCGGACTGGGCGTCGGCCGAGCGCGAGGCGGAGCCGCGCTCGCTCGTCGTCGTCGAGGTTCCGGATGGCGGCGCGGTCTCCGCTCGAAAGATTGACGATCTTGGCCGCGTCGAGGTCGAGGCGGACCCGGTCGTCGGTGTGGAGAAAGCCCGGCGTATCGACGAGCAGGGTCACGAGATCATGGGCGCGCGCCGCCGGGTAGACGGAGGGCGCGATGCGGCGCGCCACGAGGGCGGTCACGCCGGCAGCGGCAAGCGCCGCCATGGCCGCTCCTGCCGTGCTGGCTGTGCCACTCAGCTCTTCAGCGACGATGACGTCGCCGGCCCCGAGCCGTTGTCCCAGAGTCGCGTCGACGTTCGCGAACAAGTGCCGGCGAGCCTCGTCAGGGGCGAGGGAGACCACCGATTCATCCAGGATGTCGGCGGTGATGAGCTCGAAGCCGAAGCAGAGCGCCCGGCCGTCGAGTGTCGGTAGCCGCTCCTCACTTTCGGGCCTCGTCGCGCTCGACACGACGCCTCCCATGCCGGCGGGTGGTGCGGCAGTCAAACCTGAGGGCTCACCAGAGCTCGAGTTGTCGTGGGCGTCCGGCGAGGTCGGCGAAATGTACGCCCACGAATCGCAGGACCGCCTCGGCGATCGGTTCGAGTTGCTTCTCGAGGTAGTGCTCGTAGTCGAGGGCCCCCTGACGATCGTCGGCGGGCTCGGGTCCCGCGTCCGTCATGACGTACTCGACGATGCGCGATGGCGGTCCGCTCTGCTTCCGCGCCGCCTTGACGTGCGGAGGCATCGTCTTCGTGTAGTCTCCGAGCGATTTCCGCACGGCCTTCTTGTACACGAGCAGATGGTCGAGCTCGCCGCCTCGCAGCGCGGCGAGAAAGCCGCGAACGAAGTCGTCGACCGGCCGATCGTGGAAGATGCGATCGAGCAGCTCGCGCTGAAAGCGCTTCGCGAGCGGCGTCCAATCGCGCCGAACCGCTTCGAGGCCCACGAACTCGATCCGTCCCGGATCCTCGCCGAGGAGGCCGGCGTAGCGCTTTTTGCTTCCGCCGGTTCCCTGACGGACCTCCGGCATGAAGAAGCGCCGGTAGCACTTCTCGTATTCCAGCTCGAGGTGGCTCTCGACCCCGAAGTCGGCGCGCAGGTGCTCGACCAGCATGCGGCTGATCGCAACGCGAAGCTCTTCGGCGCGAGCCTCGGCACGGGCCGTGTCGGGCTCGTCGACGTTGACGAACAGGGAATCGGTGTCGCCGTAGATGACCTCGTGTCCGAGCCGGCGCACTTCGCCCGCGGCGAGGTGAATGAGGTGCTGGCCCGTCAACGTGATGGCGTTCGCGATGGCGGGCGAGAAGAAACGGCAGGTCGTCGCGGCGAGGACGCCGTAGAGCGAGTTCATGAGGATCTTGATAGCCTGGGCCGCGAGCGGATCCCCATCGCGGCGCGCGCGATCCCGCGCGTCCCAGAGCCGGGCGACCAGCTCCGGCAATATGCCGGGCTCGCGACGAAACTTGGCGCCGCTCGGCGTCCGGATGACGTCGGCGTCGTTCGCTGCCTCCGCCTCGGGCGAGACATGGGTCACCGGGTCGATGTTGAAGGTTCGGATGATGCTTGGATACAGGCTCTTGAAATCGAACACGAGGATGTTCGTGAAGAGGCCGGGGACGGAATCGAGGACGGCGCCGCCGGCCACCAAGGCGTTCGGGTGCTCTGTAACCGACGGGGCCACCCGGCCGCGCCGGCGCAGCTCGGCGAGGTAGAGAAAGTCGATCGACGCGATGCTCGCCCCGACGCGGTCGAGCTGCATGCCGGTCAGACGACTCCGCGAAACCGCGAGCTCGACGAGGCGTTGGTGCGCGAGGATCTCGAGTACGAGCTCGGCGTCGCGCTGATTGTAGTCGACGAGCCTCTGGCGGTCGTGCTGGAAGGCCTCGGTGATCTCACGTCCGCGTCCCTCGCCCGTCATGAGCTTTCCCTTGCCGAGGAACGCCTGTGCCGCCGTTTCGAGCTTGTAATCTTCGAGACGGATGAACGCGCTCCGTAGGAGCGCCAGGCCGTCGAGAACCATCCGCCCGGGCACCGACGCACGGGCCTCGCGCGTGAACCCCTGGTCGCGTTGGATGGTCATCTCCTCGTCGGTGCGGCCGAGGCGAAAGGGGATGCCATGGCGCCGACAGAGCCGTTGCAGGACCGTCAGGTCGAAATCCACCACGTTCCATCCGGTGAGGACGTCCGGGTCGATTTCGTCGAGCAGGACGAAGAATCGTTGCAGCAACGACCGTTCGTCCGGAAAGCATTCCGCCCCGCGAAGCGGTCCCGGACCCACGATCAGGACGCGGTCGGATCCGAGACCAGCGAGCGCGATCGCATAGAGGGTCGTGGCCCGCTCGTCCGTCTCGATGTCGAGGGAGAGCACCCGGAGCGACGGCTGGTAGGCAGCCGGCGCGATCGCCGGGTTGCGATAGACGCGCCGGATGCGACCTTCGCGTTGCCACGCTCCCTCGATGTCGATCGTCGCGTGGAGCCCGCGGTCGCGGAGGTACGTGTAGGCGAACCGGAGGTCGGCCTCGTAGCAGGCGATCCCGGCGCTCGCGAGGCGTTGTCGGAGCGGGGGGACGTCGCTTGGCACTTGCACGGAGACGCGCGCGACCGGAGTGCCGTCCAGCGCTCGTAGGTCGGTGGCTTCGACCTGGGCGCCCGGCGCCGTGATCGCGGCGATGCGTGCCGCGGGAACGAAGAAGTACGGACGTGCGCGGTCGTCGATCACGAGAAACGACTCCCCGTTCTCCAGGGTTCCGTACAGATGGATCTCGGGACGGCCGCCAACGATGCGATAGGTCGGCTGGAGCACGAGTCCGCGCACGGGGGTGGACTATCGCCCGGGTGCCGGACCCGCAACTCGTGCGGGCTTGCCCGTGCCACTGCGATGGAAGGGTGGGTCGCTTGGGAAGGAGTCGGCTGCTAGAGAGAACGCATGTCGATCGTACGCATTCTCCTGGTCTTCCTCGTCGCCTGCTTCGTCGGCAACGTCTCGCCGGTACAGGGTGCCGCGCTCGACTTCGTCGATGCCAAGCTCGAAGGCGAAGACGGCGTTCAAGGGCTCGCGGGCGTGCTCGCGCTCGTGGTTAGTCCCGATGGTCGAAACGTCTACGCCGTCGCGCCGAGCAGCGACGCGGTCGCGGTCTTCACGCGCGACATAGCCACGGGGGCGTTGACGCAGCTCGAAGTGAAGAAGGACGGAGTCGGGAATGTCGATGGCCTCGCGTATCCAGCGGCGATCGTCGTCAGCCCGGACGGGCAGCACGTATACGTCGCTGGCTCGCGGGACGATGCCGTCACGTCGTTCTCTCGCGACTCGGCGACCGGGGCGCTCACGTTCCTGGAGGCGCAGAAGGAGGGCACCGCCGGTGTCGAGGGCATTCGCTACGCGCGGGCGCTCGCGATCACACCGGACGGTGAGTTCGTCTACGCGGCGGGACAGAAGTCGGACGCGATCGCGGTTTTCAAGCGCAACACGCTGACAGGGTGGCTGACGTTCGTCGAGGTCCAGCATCAGGGCGTGCTCGGGGTCAGCGGCATCGCCGAGCCGCTCGCGCTGACCGTGAGCCCCGATGGCACGCACCTCTACGTCGCGAGCGGCGATCAGAGCTCGGTGACCGTGTTCGCGCGCGATCGCGTCACCGGCCGGCTGCTGCTCGGCCCACAGGACGTGGAGGGGGATCTCGGCGTCGCCGGGATCCATTCGGTCGCCGTGAGCCCGGACGGGGCGTTCGTCTACGCCACGCGGCAGGACGACGACGCGATCGTCATCTTCCGCCGCAATCGGACGACCGGGGGTTTGGCCTTCACCGACGTCATTTCGCAGGGGATGGACGGCGCCGACGGCCTCTACGGAGTCTTCTGGGTGACGATCAGCCCGGATGGGAAGCGGCTCTACGCCGCGAGCACGCTCGGCCACTCGATCGCCGCGTTCGAGCGTGACACCAAGACCGGCGGGCTCACGTTCCTCCAAAAGGAGCGCGGCACGCCCACGCGTGAATGCCTCGCGTTCGCGCGTAGCGTCGCGGTGAGTGCGGACGGACAGACCGTGTACGTCGCCGGCGCGAGCTCCAACGCGATCGTAGCGTATCGCGCCGGGACGCCCGAACCGCAGCCTGCTGCCGACTAGCGCCCCGAGAACGCTACATGTAGCTGCCGCCCGTCACCAGTACGACGTGACCGGTCACGTAGTCGGCGAGCGGCGAGGCGAGGAACAACACCGGACCAGCGGCTTCCTCGGGCGTGCCTGACCGTCCGAGGGGGATCATACGCTTGGCGGCCTTGCGCATCTCTTCGGGAATCCCGAGCTCGACCGTCTGCCCGTCGACCTCGGCCTTGCTGGCGACGTCCTTGGCCGCGGTGAGACGCGTCTCGATGAACCCGTATGCCACGGCATTCACGTTGACGTTCAGCCGTCCCCACTCGCGCGCGAGCGTCTTGGTGACGCCGACGATCCCCATCTTGCCGGCCGAGTAATTCACCTGACCGGCGTTGCCAGCCACACCAGACGTCGACGAGACGTTGATGACCTTCCGCATGACTTGTTTGCCGTCTGCGATCTCGGCCTTCGCCCACTCGCGCCAGTAGAGCGAAGCGGCACGGAGCAGCCGGAAGGGGCCGGTCAGGTGGACGTCCAGCATGGCGGCCCATTGTTCGTCGGACATCTTGTGGATCACGCCGTCGTGCGTGTAGCCAGCATTGTTCACGATGATGTCGAGAGCGCCGAACTTGTCGACGGCCGCTTTCGCGAGTCGATCGGGAAACTTCGGGTCCGTTATCGAGCCGGCACAGACCAGCGCCTCGCCGCCGTGCTGGCGGATGGCGGTTGCCGCTTCTTCGGCGACGTCTTCCTTGAGGTCGTTGACGACCACGCGCGCGCCGTGCGCGGCGAGCAACTCGGCCGTGGCGCGACCGATCCCGCGGCCTGATCCGGTGACGACGGCGACTTTTCCTGCGACGAGCTGCATGGGAAACCTCCTTGGATCCTGGCGAGTGGCGGGGTTCTGCCACGCACGCTCCGGCGTCGCAATCGACGCACCTTGCTTTCCGCCGAAGTGCCGCCGTATGCACGACGCGTGCATCCGGACGAGCTCGGGCGACGCCTGCGCGACTTCCTCGCCGCGGAAACCGGCAGCACGGCGGTGACGATCGAGCACTTGCGTCGGGTGCCGGGCGGAGCCTCGCGCGAGACCTGGTCGTTCGACGCGAGGTTCGACGGCGGGGTCTCCCGCCCCCTCATCCTGCGTCGCGATCCGGGACGGACCAGCGTCGGCAGCGACCGTGGACTCGAGTTCCGTGTACTTCGCGCCGCGCATGCCGCGGGTGTCCGGGTGCCCGAGGTTTTCTGGCTCGGGGACGATCCCGCGATCCTCGACGGGCGGTTCTTCGTGATGGAGCGCGTCGAGGGCGAGACTCTTGCGCGACGGCTGCTGCGCGAGCCGACGTACGAGCGCGCGCGGCAGGTGATGCCTGCCCAGCTCGCGGAGGATCTGGCGCGCATCCACGCGGTGCCGCTCGACGATCCGGGGCTCGCGGACCTCGCCGGCATGACCGACGAGGAGCACCCCGCCCTCGCGGAGCTCGGGCGCTACGAACAACTCTTTCGTACGCTCGCGCCCGAGCCGCACCCCGTCATCGAGTACGGGTTTCGGTGGCTGCGGGCCCGCGTGCCGCCGAGTCGGCGTCGCGTGTTGGTCCACGGCGACTTCCGGATCGGTAATGTCCTCTTCGGACCCGAGGGCGTGCGCGTGGTGCTCGATTGGGAGCAGGCGCATGTCGGGGATCCGATGGAGGATCTCGGTTGGATGTGCGTGCGGGCGTGGCGCTTCGGCAATCCTCTCCCGGTCGGTGGTATCGGTGAACGGGACGAGTTCTTCGGGGCGTATGCGCGCGCGAGCGGCGAGGTGGTCGATCCTGAGGTCGTGCGTTTCTGGGAGGCGCTCGGCGATCTCAAGTGGGCGATCATCTGCATCGCGCAAGCGAAGACGTACCTCGACGGTGGCGTGAAGAGCGTCGAGCTCGCGAGCATCGGCCGGCGGACCGCGGAGGCGGAGCACGATCTGCTCGAGCTCGTGGACTGACGATGCAGGACCGCCCCGACGCCCCCGAGCTGTTGAACGCCGTTCGCGTGTTCCTCGAAGAACAGGTCGTGCCGGCATTGGAAGGCACCCGGCAGTTCCACGCTCGGGTCGCGGCGAACGTGCTTGCGATCGTCGGCCGTGAGCTGACGCTCGGCGAGGACGCGCTGCGTGCGGAGTGGCACCGGCTCGGTGCACTGCTCGGTGAGTCAGCCGCGGCGCCGGAAGGGGGCACCATTCTCGCCGCAGCCGTGC
The DNA here is from genome assembly GCA_036781285.1 of Thermodesulfobacteriota bacterium. Lineage (GTDB taxonomy): Bacteria > Desulfobacterota > Binatia > UTPRO1 > UTPRO1 > UTPRO1. The sequence goes on from DAIQBH010000020.1 coordinate 18,411, forward strand.
GGCGACGAAACGAGGCACTCGTCGAGCGCATCCGAGCCGGCGATGCCGACGAGGGTTCGTGGCGCGCGGACCTCCTCGCGCATCTCAAGGCAACGTCGGTGGATCGTCTCGCGATCGCGAATCCGAAGTACGCGGCCCCGAGGGGCCGCGACTGATCCGGCGATGCCGCGCCTGCGCTGCAACGGTGTCGAGCTGCGGGTGGAGGAAATCGGCGCTGGGCCTCCGCTTCTCTGCATCATGGGCCTCGGCGCGAGCCTCGAAACGTGGGTCGCGCAACGCGAGGCGTTCGCCGCTCACTACCGCGTGATTCTCTTCGACAACCGCGGCGCAGGTGAGAGCGAATGTCCGCCGCCGCCGTGGACGGTGCCGGAGATGGCGGCGGACGCGGTGGGGGTCCTCGACGCGCTCGGAATCGCGCAGGCCCACGTGCTCGGCGTCTCCATGGGCGGCATGATCGCCCAGGAGATGGCGATTGGATGGCCGGAGCGCGTCGACCGGATGGTCGTCGCGGTCTCGTTCGCGCGTCCCGATCCGGTGCGCCGGGCGTTTTTGCTCTTTCGCCGTTGGGCCCGGCTCCAGGGGGCCGATCTCGTGCAGGAGGGCGTCGCGAATCTTCCGTGGCTCGTGTCGCCACACGTGCTCAACGACCCCGATCGTCTCGAGCAGATCCTCGGGGTCGTCGGGACGATGCCGCTCATGACGGCGGACGCCTATTCGCATCAGATCGAGGCGATCCTGGAGCACGACACGCTGTCGCGTTTGGGCGCGGTGCGTGCGCCGACGCTCGTGCTCGCCGCCGCTGAGGACGTGCTCACGCCACTCATGCTGAGTCGTGAGATCGCGGCCGCGATTCCCGGCGCAAGCTTGCAGGTGCTACCGCGAGGAAATCACGCGGTACAGATCGAAGACCCCGATGCGTTCAATGACGCGGTACTGCGCTTCCTCGACGCAAAACGAAAAAACCCCGATGGTCATTGCGGCGACGCGCCGCCCCGCCGGTGAAGCGGGAACCATCGGGGTTCGGTGGTTGCCTGGGCCCCCAGAGGGCGACCCAGCGACGTTACGAGTGGGTACCGCCTAGGAGGCGACCACCTCACAGATCACCGTAGGGGAAAACGTCACTGGACCACCTCCTTTCGTCCGGCGCGAGCACCGGGCGGGCCCAAGCCCCGCCGCCGGAGAAACGGCCGCCGTTGCCGCCCTCCGGCCTCGATCCCGAGCTCTCGCTCGACGGGGTCTGTGTGAACCCCGGATCGAGTGCCGACACCGGTGACTTTAGCGCCGCGCGCGAAGAAATGTCCAGACTGTTTTCTCGCGTGCGCCGCGCCGTTGGCGCTCCTGAGCGGGTGCGCTACTAGAGAACGCCATGGCACGACTCTACGACGACATCACTCAGACCATCGGCAAGACCCCACTCGTGCGGCTGAACCGCGTGACCAGCGGACGCAACGTGCGGCTGTACGCGAAGCTCGAGTTCTTCAATCCGCTGTCGAGCGTGAAGGACCGGATCGGCGTGAACATGATCGACGCTGCCGAGCGCGCCGGCATGATCACCAAGAGCTCGGTCATCATCGAGCCGACCAGCGGCAACACCGGCATCGCCCTCGCGTTCGTCGCGGCGGCGCGAGGCTATCGCCTCGTTCTCACCATGCCGGAATCGATGTCGCAGGAGCGGCGTGTGCTGCTGCGGTTGCTCGGTGCCGAGCTCGTCCTCACGCCGGCGCAGCAGGGCATGCGGGGCGCCATCGCGAAAGCCGAGGAGATTGCGAGCAACACGCCGAACTCGTTCATCCCGCAACAGTTCCAGAATCCGGCGAATCCCGACATCCACCGTCGCACGACCGCGAATGAGCTCTGGGACGACACCGACGGGGAGATCGACGTCCTGATCTCCGGTGTCGGTACCGGCGGTACGATCACGGGGGTCAGCGAGGTACTGAAAGAGCGGAAGCCATCCTTCAAGGCGATCGCTGTCGAGCCGGCGGCATCGCCCGTGCTTTCCGGAGGCGCACCCGGAGCGCACAAGATCCAGGGCATCGGCGCCGGGTTCGTGCCCGACATCCTCAACACCGGAATCATCGACGCCATCGTGCAGGTGAAGGACGAGGACGCGATCAAGACGGCGCGCGAAGTGGCGCGCCTCGAAGGTATTCCGTGTGGCATCAGCAGCGGTGCGGCGACCTGGGCGGCGCTGCAGGTGGCCGACCGACCGGAGATGGCCGGAAAGCTCATCGTGGCCGTCTTTCCGAGCTCGGCGGAGCGGTACCTGAGCACGAGCCTGGTCGAGGGCCTGTGAGCGAGATCGCCGGGCGGCGGGTCCTGATCACCGGCGCGGCGAGCGGTCTCGGGTTGTTGCTCGCGCGGAAGATGGCAGCGGGCGGTGCGCACGTGATCCTGTGGGATGTGAATGCCGTGGGCCTTGACGCGGCTCGGCGCGACCTCGAAGCCGCGGGGCGCAGCGTGGAGAGCCAGGTGTGCAATCTGACGTCGCGCGAGGCGATCGATGCCGCGGCCGCGCGCGTGCTCGCGGGTGGCCCCGTCGACATCGTCGTCAACAACGCGGGCGTCGTGACGGGCAAGACGCTGCTCGACGCCACCCCGGCCGAAATCGAGCTGACGTTCGACGTGAACGTGCTCGCGGTCTTCTGGACGACGCGGGCGTTCTTGCCGGCGATGCTCGCGCAGAACCGCGGCCACGTCGTCACGATCGCATCGGCGGCGGGAATCGTCGGCATCTCCAAGATGACCGACTACTGCGCGAGCAAGCATGCGGCCGTCGGCTTCGACGAGTCGTTGCGGCTCGAGCTCCGTCGATTGGGGAGTCGTGTCATGACGACCGTCGTGTGTCCGTTCTACATCAATACGGGCATGTTCGCGGGCGTTCGCACGCGGTTTCCGTCGATCCTGCCGATCCTCGATCCCGAGAAGGTGACGGACCAGATCATGTACGCGATCCGGTACGACCGGCGGCGGTTGATCCTGCCGAGCGTCGTGCGTAGCACGTGGCTCGGGCGCTTGCTGCCGACCGGCGCGTTCGACGCGATCATGGATTTCCTCGGCGTCAATCGCAGCATGGACGAGTTCACGGGGCGCGCGGGACACTAGGGGAAGTGGTCCCGAGCTGGAGGTGTACCGGCAGCTCCATCGATAGGTGATGGAGGACGGATCAGCTGATCGCGTGCGCCGGAATCAGGCAATCGGCGGGCGTGCGTTCTGGCTTCCCGTCCGACCGCTACTCGGCTCGCAGCTGCACGTCGACGCCGGGCTCGCCCTCGATCCGCGGCTCGCTCGGTGTCCACGGCTCGATCGACACCCGCGACGACGCGATGCCGTGGCCGTCGGTCAGTCTGGCGGCGACCACCCGGGCCCGGTCCTCGGCGAGCGCGGCGAGTCGTGCGTACGGGTCGACGTGACCGCCGGCCTGCGCGTGCTGGAGGTCTGCGCGGCTGGGTTCCGGGATGAGGACGATGCGGAAGACCGTCTGTCGGTGGAGCAGGCGAGCGATCTCGTCGATCCGTGACTCGCCGTCGTCACCGAGCGTGGCGTCGCCGGACGCGAAGGGCACGGGTCGCAGGTCGAAATGCTCTCCGTGATCCTTGCGGAACAGGCCACGCAGGAATCCGAGCGGGGCCCGCAACGTGCCGAGGAGCGCGGTGCCGAGCGCGTCGCGCAGGAGACTCCCCACGCGATATTCGTTGGCTCCGACGTCGCCCTCGATCGGGAGGCGGAGATGGATGTCCCCTTTCGTGTCCTTCATCAAGGCGAGCGCGACCGAGAGTGGCGTGCCGATCCTGGCCTCGACCGTGTCGGTGCCGGCCGCGCTCATCGCGAATCGCGAAAGCACCAGGTCCGTATCCGCGGCGACCGTTGTGCCCTGCAGCCGCACGTCGGACCCGATGCGTGCCAGCCCGCTTCGCACCTCGTACCCGAGCGCGGGTGCGAGATAGGGATTGAGGGGCGGCAGTAACAGGCGGTCGACGTCGAAGCGGAGCGCGGCCGCGCCGGGGTCGATGCGGCCCGACAACGTAGCGGGGGAGAGCTCGTCGAACGCGCCCGTGACTGACACGCGCTCGGCACGGAAGGGTGACAGCGCCAGCGCGTCGACCGACGCCGTGAGGTCGGTGAGATCGATGCCGTAGGGTCTCGGCAGGGTCGTGTCGTAGAACTCGATCCGGCCACCGTCGACGATCAAGCGATCGAGGCGGAACCAAGAGGCGCCGCTCGCGGGGGTATTCGGGACGGGGGTGCCGGACGTGCTCGATGTCGCCGCGAGCGTGAAGGGATACATCCCGTCGGCGCGGCGATGGAGCATGACGTACGGCCAGGTCACCGTGGCCTCGGTGACGTGAACTGCGAATGGGTCGATCGGACTCTCGCCGAGCGTGAGGACGAGTCGTTGCCAAGCGAGGATCTCCTCGGGGTGCGGCGCTCGCGGCGCGGTGCTGGCGTCCGTGGAGATCACGCTGGCGCGATAGCTGGAGGACGACGGCTTCAGGTGGAGTTCGACGGTGCCTCCAACGCGGCCTTTCGTGAAGGCCACTGGGGATCCCACCAGCGGGGCCGCTTCCGCGAGCGCGAGGTCGGCGAGCCCGAACGACAGCGTGGTATCGTCGCCGCGGGCGGTGCCATCCAGGGTCAGCCGGCCACTCGCCACGCTCCCGACGAACGAAAAGTCGACGCCCGCCGCCGGCAAGCGAATGGTTCCGCTCGCCACCGGGATCGTCACGGACGGTACCGCAAGCACGTTCCGCAACGTGGCCGTTCCTTTCCCGAGGCTCACGCGGTCGAGGGTCGTCTTCCAACTCGACGGCGCCGTTTCGGTCGACCCGGTCGCGAGCGGGACGTGGAGCTGCTCGTCGTCCCGCAGAACGAGCGCTTCATAGTCGTCGACTTGGATCGCGCCGAGATCGGTGCGCTGCTGTACGAAGTCGACGGCGAGCGTGGGGACTCGCACGCGAGCCGCCCGCAACATCGGCTCGGTGGCCCACGGCTCGGTGAGCGCGAGGTCGTTCAACGCGAGGCGCGCTTTCAGGCCGTGGGCGCGCAGCGTGCCGTCTTCGAGACGCCGCTCGTACGTGATCGTCGCGTCCATGGTGCCGGACGTCCGCTGCCAGCCGAGCGGCACGTACAGCAGCGCACGTGCGAGGGAAGCGTCGGTGGTCACCAGCGTCGCTGTCAGATGCGACGAGCGCGGCGCCGTGTCGTACGTCACGTCGAGCGTCAGCGGTTCGCCTTCGAGGCGGCTCTCGACGTGGAACGCCAATCCGGCGCTGCCGTCGGTCGCGAGGACGAGATCGCGCGCGCTCGCGTCGTCGAGGTGCAGCGATGTCTCGAGCGCCGGGCTCAGCGTCTCGTCGCGGAACTCGACGCTGCCGCGGACGATGCGGAAGAGGCCGATGCGCACCGGATTGGGGGGGCCGATGTCGACCTCCGGGGATGCGTCCGCCGCGGCAGCTGCATCGGCCTGGAGGCCGGGGAGCAGCGTGGCGACGTTGAAATCGCCGCGCGCCGTGCGTCGGAGCGCGATCCACGGGCGCTCCAGCACGATCGCGTCGACGGCGCGCTCGCCGTCGAGCCAGCGTCGGACCGCGATGTCCAACGTGAGCGCCCGGAGCGTCACGACGGGAGCCTCGGCGGCGGTCGGCGCGATGGCGAGCCGATGGAGGACGGCGCGGCCACGCAGGGGGTTCCAGCTGATCCATCCGATACGAACGTCGGCGCCGGTGAATGCGGAGATTCGGCTCGCGACGATCGGGGTCAGGACGGACGGCGCCAACGCGACCCCGCCCACGATGATCCCGGCGACGACGGCAAGCGCGAGGACGACGCGTCGAAGGCGACGGCGGCGCGGCCGTGGTCGGGGCGTGGTCACAGCCGTCGGCGTCGACATGGCGGCTATCTCACAGGATGGCGGGGCGGAAGCAATTCACTGGTGAACGCGTGGGTTGCTTCAGGGTTGACAACTCGGCGTGCCCTCGGAAGTAAGGCGCCCATGGGAACGTTCACGACGCGCTATGAGGACGGCATTGCCTTCGTCGCTTTCGATCAAGGGGGCATGAATACCTTGTCGCGGGCCGCCATCGAGGAGCTCGATGGCGTGGAAGCCGCGATACGGGTGCAACACGCGAGGACGCCGCTCGCCGGCGTCGTGTTGAGCGGCAATCGCTACGGCCTCGGGGCCGGAGCCAACATCGGGGAGCTCATGCTGGGCACCCCGCAGGACCTCGCGGCTTTGATCGATCGTGGCGACGAGGTGCTCTTCCGTATCGAGGAGGGCCCGGTGCCGTGGGTGGCGGCGATCGACGGGGTCGCGCTCGGCGGCATCTACGAGCTCGCGCTCGCGTGTCGCGCCATCGTCGCGACGAGGAAATCGTCGGTCGGGTTGCCAGAGATGGGCCTCAACATCTTCCCGGGGCTCGGGGGAACCCAGCGCTTGCCGCGCCGGACGGGACTCCTGAACCCGACGGATCCCGTGAACGGTGACGCGGCGCTGCCGATCATTCTGCAAGGGAAGTCGCTTCGCGCGGATGCGGCGCTGGCAATCGGGATGATCGACGCCGTCGTGCCGGATGGGGCGGACCTTCTCGCCTTCGCTGCGCAATTCGTCCGCGAGCGAGTGCCGTCGCTGCAACGGCCGGTTCCCGATTTCAGCGCCGCGCCGCAGGTCGCGCCGATGGTGTTGCCGACGATCCAGAAGGCGACGCAGGGCCGATCCAACCCGCGCGCACCATTCGTCGCCCTCGACGTGGTGACGGAGGGCGTCACCAAACCGCTTCGCGAGGGGATCAAGCTCGAGCGCGACCGATTCCTCGAGGTCGCGACGAGTCCCGAGGGCAAGGCGGGCATGCGGTTCTTCTTCACGCAACAGCGCGTGACGAAGTTGCCGAGCGAGCTCTCCAAAGTGACCCCACGGCCGATCCGGAAGGTCGGCATCGACGGGTTCGACGGGTTCATGGGCAACGCCATCGCCTTCCTCGCGCGGCGTGCGGGGTTTGAGGTGGTGGGACACGTGCCGGTGGCATCGCTTGCTGCGGGCGCGCCCGGCCGAATGCGCCAGAAGTACGAGCCGCTCCTGAAGCGAGGGCGTGTCGATGCCGCGGCCGCCGATGCCGAGGTCGCGTCGGTGATGGTCGCGACCGACCTGTCCAAGTTCGCCGACTGCGACCTGGTCATCGAAGCGCGAAAAGAAGATCCGGAGGCGAAGGCGGCGTTCTATCGCGAGCTCGCGAAGGTTCTGCGGCCCGACGCGATCGTCAGCTCGAATAGCAGCTCGATGGGACCTGGATTTCTCGGGGAGTTCTACCGCGCTGGTGGGGGTGACCCTGCGCAGTTTGTGAACCTGCATTTCTTCAGCCCAGCCGAGCATCCGCAGCGCGCCCTCGTCGAGGTCGTGCGGACGGCGACGACGCCGCCCGAGGTCCTTGCGGCGCTCCACGGGTTCGTGCGGAAGATTGGCAAGGTGCCGGTGCTCCTCCACGACGGGTCGCCGGGCTTCCTCGTGAACGCCGCGCTCGCGGAGTATTTTCGAGAGGCGGAAGCTATCTACCGCGAAGGTACGCCGATCGAGACGATCGATCAGGTCATGCGGGAGCGTGTCTTCCCGATGGGCCCATTCGAGGTGGCGGACGCTGCCGGCGTCGACGTCGCGGCCGGCATGTTCGACGTGATCGCGCGGACCGCGCCCCCGCCGTCGCCGCCGCTCGTCACGTTGCTCCGGGATCGCGGTCGATTCGGCGTGAAATCGGGCGGCGGGTTCTACGACTATGACGGTGGCAAGAAAGGGGCGCCGTGGAGCGAGCTTTCGGCACTTGCCACGCCACGGGGAAGCCGCGTCGCGGGCCCCGACGAGATCGTCGATCGCTGCGTGCAGTCGATGTGGCAGAAGTCGCGGGCGCTCTTGGCGCAGGGCATCGTCGCCTCGAAGGAAGAGAGCGACCTCGCCTTCGTGTACGCGCTCGGATTCGCCATGTATCTCGGCGGTCCGTTCTTCTACGCCGAGCAGCGGGGGTGGTCGTGAACCCGTACGTCATCCACGCGGAGCGCTCGCTCGGGGGTGTGGCGCCGTCGCGGGACGAGGCGCTCGCGATTCTTCGCGCTCCCGACGAGGATCTCCGCGACCTGCTTCTGGCCGCGTTCGCCGTCCGCGAGCGTCATTGGGGCAAGCAAGTGAAGCTTTGCATGCTGCGGAACGCGCGAAGCGGCCTCTGTCCCGAGGATTGTCACTACTGCTCGCAGTCCGCAGTCTCGAACGCTGCGATCGACACCTATCGCCTCCTGCCGACGGACGACCTCGTCGCGGGCGCGCGCGCGGCGGTCGCGCGGGGGGCACGCCGCTACTGCATGGTGACGAGCGGTCGTGGCCCGAGCGCGCGTGACATCGGTCACCTGACCTCGGCGACGCGTGCGATCCGGGCCGAGCACCCGGACCTCGAGATCTGCGTGTCGCTCGGCATCATGGACGAAGGGCAGGCGCGGGAGCTCAAGGCCGCCGGAGTCGGTTGGGTGAATCACAACCTCAATACGAGCGAGCGCTTCCATCCGGAGATCTGCACCACGCACACGTACGGTGATCGCGTCGGCACGATCCGCGCCGTAAAGAACGCCGGTCTGGCGGTCTGCTGTGGCGGAATCATCGGCATGGGCGAGACCGACGAAGACGTCGTCGATCTCGCGCTGTCGCTCCGCGAACTCGGCGTCGACTCACTGCCACTGAACTTCTTGCTGTCGATCGACGGGACGCCGCTTGCGGGCCGCGAGCAGGTATCGGCGACGCGCGCGTTGAAGGCGCTCTGTCTCATGCGCTTCACGAACCCGGCGAGCGACATACGCGCGGCCGGCGGCCGCGAACGCAACCTCGGAAGTTGGCAGGGTCTCGCCCTGTATCCCGCGAACTCGGTCTTCATCGAGGGCTATCTGACGACCCCTGGGCTCGCGACGCAGCCGACTCGGCATCTCGTGGAGTCGATGGGCTTCGCCGTGGAGGGTGAGGTCGAGATGCTCGAGGACGCCGCCAGGGCCTAGACGTGGACTACGCGTAGTAGCGATAGATCACCTCGGCGACGCAGGCCGGCTTCGCCTGATTCTCGACTTCGAATGTGAGGCCGATGGTGACGCTGGCGCCGCCCGCAATCGGCTCGTAGCCGGCGAGGGTGGCGCGTACGCGGACGCGCGCCCCGACCGGCACGGGGCTCGGGAGCCGCATCTTGTTCAGGCCGTAGTTCACGCCCATCCGTACGCCCTGCACGGCCATCACCTGGGCGAGGAGGGCGGGGGCGAGCGCGATCGTGTAGTAGCCGTGCGCGATCGGGCCGCCGAACGGCGATTCGCGCTTGCAGCGCTCCGGGTCTACGTGGATCCACTGATGATCGTGCGTAGCCTTGGCGAAAAGGTCGACCTCGTCCTGCGTCACGCAGTGCCAGTCGCTCAATCCGAGCTCCTGACCGACGAGTGTTTCCATCTCCTCGAGACCGCGAACCGTTCGCATGTCGAGCCCTCCCAGACTCCCATATCGCCGGTACACGGCGCGTGACCAGCCCGCGCGCTGCCCTGTCTTGACCCCCCTCGGACCGCGTGAAATACGGGCCGTCGGCTTCACAATCCACGTGTTGGAGGTCCCATGACGTTCACGTCGACGCTCGCACTGGTTTTGATTCTTTGTTTCTCGGTCGCCACGGCGCATGCCGCCGATCCTTCCCCGAAGGCCTCACCAGGCAAGAATCCATCCGTCCTGATGAAGACGTCCCTCGGTGAGATCACGATCGAGCTCGACCAGCTGCAGGCGCCGATCAGCGTCAAGAACTTCCTCGATTACGTGGACGGCAAGCACTACGACGGCACGGTTTTCCACCGCGTCATCCCGGGCTTCATGATCCAGGGCGGGGGGTTCACGCCGAGCATGCAACAGAAGGCGACCAAGGCGCCCATCAAGAACGAGGCCGGCAACGGGCTCAAGAACGCCGTTGGTACGATCGCGATGGCTCGCACAGGCATCGTCGACAGCGCCACTTCGCAGTTTTTCATCAATGTCGCGGACAATGCGCAATTGAATCACCGGGACGAGTCGCCGGCTGGTTTCGGCTACGCAGTCTTCGGCAAGGTCACGGCAGGCATGGACGTCGTGAAGAAGATCGAAGCGGTGAAGACGACTGCCAGGCCACCGCATCAAAACGTGCCTGAGACGCCGGTCGTGATCGAGTCGGTGACGCGCGTCACTCCGTAACCTCCGCATGCGCGCCTGAGCGATCGGGCGGAAAGCGATGGCCAAGCGATGGCACCGCGTCCGCTGGGCGATCTTCGTCGGTCTCGCGGCGGTCGTCACCGGATTCGCGTGGGCATGCGGCGTCGTCCTGCAACGGAGCGAACCGCCCCCAGTTCGCCCGACGCCTTCGAGCTGGGTCGCGGATGCGCTGACGATCGCGTACGTGGGACATGCCTCCGTGCTCATCGACTTCGCGGGGACGCGGCTCCTCACGGATCCAGCGTTTTTCGAACGGATCGGGGTATCGCTCGGGCCGTGGACGTTCGGCCCGAAGCGCGTGGTACGGTCGGCGCTCGCGCCCGAGGAGTTGCCGCCGCTCGACGCGGTCGTGGTGAGCCATGCTCACCTGGACAGCCTCGACCTGCCGTCTCTGGCCACGGTCGCGACGGCTCCACTGCTCGTGCTGCCGCCACGAACGAAAGACATCGTCGCCGACCTCGCCTTCGCTCGGGTCGCCGAGCTCGGGTGGGGCGACATGATCCAGGCGGGCGCCGTCACGATCGAGGCCGTCGAGGTGAACCATTGGGGCAAGCGGTGGCCGTGGGAGCACTGGCGCGGTTACAACGGATACATTTTCAGCCGTGGCGACGTGCGCGTGCTTTTCGCGAGCGACACCGCCTACACGGCGGCACTCGGCGCGACGGCGCGGGCGCGCGGCGTGACCGTCGTGATACTTGGCAATGGCGCCTACGATCCGTGGATCGTCAACCATGCGAGCCCGGAGCAAGTGTGGCGGATGTTCGAGGAAAGCGGCGCGCGGTATCTCTTGCCCGTCCACTGGGACACGTTCCGGCTCGGCAAGGAGCCACTCGGTGACGCCATGACGCGCCTGTTGGCGGCGGCGGGCCCGCGGGCGGAGCAGGTCGTGATCCGTCGCATCGGCGACACTTGGAGCATGCCGATCGCTCCTGTGCCGTGAGACGCACAGCGCATGCGCAATTGCCGACTTCCGAGCGGCCGCATAGAGTGACCGGAATCGCGTCGGGTGGCGGATGCCACGAGGAGGACACATGGCAGACAAGAGCAAGGACTCCCCCGAAATGTCCCCTGAGAGAGCGCTCGGCCTGCTGTCGGAGGTTCGTAATCGGCTGAGCACCGTCGCGTGGGCCTTGCACGGGATGCATCACGAGTCGGAGCCCCCGGGCCCCGACGATCTTGCCGCGGTGGAGCAGCTCGTGAGCGACACGATCGACGGTCCACTGCACGACGCGGTCGCCGCGCTCGGCACGCTGCTCGGGCTCGACGGCGATGACGCCAATCTGACGCGCCACTGAGCATGGCGCCGGGGTCGGAGCGCCACCCGAGACTTCTCGCCCGTGACGCCACGGTGCTCGTGGTGATCGACATGCAGGAGGGGTACCGCCGTGTCCTCTTCGAGTACGAGCGAGTCGCGTTGGCCGTCTCGCGGGTCATGCGTGGTGCAGCGGTTCTCGGGGTGCCGATCCTCGTGACCGAGCAGTACCCGAAGGGCATCGGATCGACCGTAGCCGAGGTCGCGGCCGAGCTCCCAGCGGGAGCCGTTCCGATCCAGAAGATGAGCATGAGCTGCTGCGGCGCCGAAGAGTTTCAGCGGACGCTCCGTGATACGGGACGCCGTCAGGTGCTGATCGCCGGTATCGAGACGCACGCGTGCGTGAATCAAACGGCCCACGATCTGATGGCGAGCGGCTATCAGGTGCATGTGGCGCACGACGCGACGTCGTCGCGCCGCCGTGAGGAATACGACGTCGGATGGGCCAAGCTCCTGCAGTCGGGCGCGGTGCCCGCGACCGTCGAGAGCGCGTTGCTCGAGCTCGTGCGGACCGCTGAGGATGCCGACTTCAAGGCGATCCAGCGGCTGATCAAATAGCCGTCAGTCGTAGCAGCCGAGCAGTCGTGAGATCACGAGACGCTGGACCTCTGAGGTGCCTTCGCCGATCTCGAGGAGGCGTTGGTCGCGGTAGAAGCGTGCTACTGGATATTCTTCCATGAGACCGTAGCCGCCGAAGATCTGGACCGCGGCGTGCGTCACGCGTCGCATGACCTCCGAAGCCCAGAGCTTCGCCATCGCGGCCTCCTTGCGGAAGGGTCGTTGCTGATCGCGGAGCCAGCACGCTTTATAGAGAAGGTTGCGCGTGGTTTCGATCTCCATGGCCATGTCCGCGAGCTTGAAGGCGTTCGCCTGGAATTGGCTGATGGGCTTGCCGAACTGCTGTCGCTCCTTGGCGTAAGCGAGGGCGGCCTCGAAGGCGCCTTGGGCACCGCCGAGGCCCATCGCCGCGATCGAGAGGCGACCCGAGTCGAGGGTCTCGAGCATCTGGTGGAAACCCTGGCCGCGGGTGCCGAGCAGGTTCTCGCGCGGGACGCTCACGTTGTCGAAATAAAGCTCGGCCGTGTTCGACGAGCGCCACACCAGCTTGCGGTGCATCGGGCGCGTGGTGAAGCCGGGCGTGTCCTGTTCGACGACGATGCAACTCACTTCCTTGCTGCCGTCGGGGCGCGTACCGGTGACGCATTGGACCGTGGATCCTGCCGTGATCGACGACCCGGCGTTGGTGATGAAGATCTTGCTTCCGTTGATGATCCACCGGTCGCCTTCGAGCCGCGCGGTGGTCTTGCTGCCGCCGGCGTCCGAGCCAGCCGAAGGCTCGGTAAGCCCAAATCCCCAAAGCTTCTTCCCGGAGCAGAGGTCGGGGAGGTAGCGACGCTTTTGCTCCTCGGTGCCGAAATAATAGAGCGGCCCGATGCCCAGCGAGTTCTCGGCGGCCACCGTGGCGGCCTGGGAGCCGTTGACGCGCGCGATCTCCTCGACCGCGATGATGTAGGACAGATAATCGAGCCCGTGCCCGCCGTACTCGGGGGACACAGTCATGCCGAACAGGCCGATGTCCCCCATGGCGTGTGTCAGCTCGACTGAAAATTCCTCGCGTTCGTCGAGCTCCAGCATGCGGGGAGCGATTTCGCGTTCGGCGAAATCGCGCACCGTCCGGCGGAGCATTTCCTGCTCTGGAGTGAGGTCGAAGTTCACGCGCGCGACGATAGGGCAAGGCTCCCGGACCCGCAAGCTTCCGGCTTGACTTCAGATACCAATTGGCCGACCGTCCTCGCAGTTCACGCCGTCCCCATGGCGCACGCACTCGAGCCGCACGTCCTCGAAGCATTCCAGGCCGACACGCGACGGATCATGTCGCGCCGTGTGCCGGGGGGCATCGCGTTCTTCGTGGCGCTCGTGGTGATCGCCGGGTTGATCGAGGTCGCGTATTACCCGGATCGGTGGCGGCCGCTGCTCGGCAGCTTCGGAATGGAGATGATCCTGTGTGCGCTGGGGCTCGTCGCGATCTACGGCGTCGGTCTCGAACGTTACATTCTCGGTATCATCGTCGTCGTGACGAGCTCGATCGCGTTCTGTGTGACCGGGTACGTGGTCGCCGCTGACGCCAGCGGGGACGCCCTGGCATTCGCACTGATCATCTTCATGACCGGGGTGCCGCTCATCTACCCCTGGGGCGCCTGGGGACAAATCCCGCTCGTCTTCTTCACGTTCCTCGCTTACCTGACGGCCATCGGGCTCGGAGTTCGGGGTGAGCTTCCACCCCCGTACGGTCTAATCAGTGTCGCCGGCGCGGGCGCGAGCTCCAGCATCGGGGCATTGCTGCTTGATCTCCATCGCCGCGCGATCTTTCACCAACGTCTGCTGCTGGCCCGCACGCGTGACCAGCAAGCCGCGATGCTGCACGACGTGACGCGTACGGTGACGGCGACGCTAGAAATCGAGCAGGTGCTCTGGCGCGTGTGTCAGAGCGTGCTCCATGCGCTCCGGCTGCGGCGTCTGTGGCTCGTGTGGCGCCCGACGCCCGACGGCGATCTCCAGGCCCTGCTCGCGGAAGGGGAGGACGATCGCATGATTCTGACCCCGCTCACGAGCGACCCCAGTCGATGGGAAGCGGTCGTGAACGTCTCTTCCGATGCGCGTCCGGCGTTGCTGGAGCCGGACGCCGAGGCGGTGAAAGCCCTGACGGAAGCTAGCGGGGCGGCTCCCACGTGCGTCTTGCGCCTTCCACTTCAATACCAATCCGAGCTCGTCGGAATGATCCTGGCCGACGTGGGCGCGGGATCACGGCGATTGGAATCGAGTTTCGTCGACATCGCGGCGACCCTCGGGAACAGTGCCGCCATGGCGATCGGCAACGCCCGGCTTTATGCCTTGGTCCTGCAGCATCGCGCCGAGCTACAGCAGCTCTCGAACAAACGGCTCGACGTCGTGGAGGAGAGTTTGCGGCGCATTTCACGCGAGTTGCACGACGGGACGTGTCAAGCCTTGATGGCGATCAAGCTCGACCTCGCGCTGCTCGAGCGTCAGGTTCCCCCGTCCGATCCGGATCCGCGCAGCGCGGTCCGCGCGATTCGAGCGCAGGTTCTCGACGTCGTGCAGAGCGTGCGGCAGATGTCGCACCTCCTCTATCCACCGGCGCTCGACGACTTCGGTGCGATCGCTGCCATCGAATCGATGGCCGAAAAGTACCGCGCGACGTCCGACCTACAGGTTCGGGTCGACTGCGCGGATGCCGGACTGCGTTTCGCACCGGCGGTCGAGCTCCTCGTATTTCGTATCTTTCAGGAGGCGCTGATCAACGTGGTGAAATACGCGCAGGCGAGGCACGTGCACGTCCGGCTCGCGCTCGAGGAGCGGGCGGTCGTCCTTGAGATCGACGACGATGGTCGGGGGTTCGATGCCCAGGGCTATTTCCGGACACCGTCCGTCTCCACGGGGCTCGGGCTGATCGGGATGCGGGAACGGGTCGCGCATTTCGGTGGCGTATTCCGGGTGACGTCGCGCCCCGGGCATGGAACGCGGATTTTCGTGAGCGTACCCGCGGATGCCATGGGATCGAGCCGGGTGGCGGCGGCCAGTTGACGCAGAGCGCCGAGCGCCGGACAAAAAAAAGGAAGCGCAGGGGTTCGCGCTTCCTGGATGCGGGTGGGGACGTCGCCCTCAGTGCTTGTGTTCGATTTTCTTCCCGTAGGTCACGTCACCCTTGTCGACGCGGAGTGAAAAACCGCATTCCGGGTTGGTGCACACCCAGGCTTTGAAGACGACGGTCGCACCTTCCTGCCCATAATCAGACAACGGTATCAGCAGTCCGTTATTGCACTTCTGGCACTTTGGCAGCTCCATCTCCACGCCTCCTTTACGACTCCAAGCGCCCCACGGGGGGGCACCATATCGTAGCCGTTGTCGCAAGATCAAGGCGCGAAGTGCTCGTCGCAGCAGCTGAAGCGGGCTGTCCGGCGCTTCGTTCCGTGAACGTGTCGAACGCGATTCTACGTACGGAACGCCGCCTTGAGAGCGACGTACGCGCGATGCGCGCGCAGCTTCACGGCGCCCGGCGTCGTGCCGACCCGCGCCGCCGCTTCGCGGATGGACAAGCCCTGAAACTTGAGCAGCTGAAGTGCCTCGCGTTGGAGGTTAGGCAGGGCGCGCAAGGCCGTGTCGAGCTCCGGTCCGATCTCGCGGACCGGAGCGGTGCCGCCGTCGGGGGCGTCGTCGGTGAGGATCTCGTAGCGGGTCCTTCGCCGCCACCGGCGCCCGTAGTCCGCGGCGACGTTGCGGGCGATTGCGAAGAGCCAGGGCTCGATCGGTCGGAGCGGGCGATAGGTGTGGCGGGCGCGGTGCAGGGCGAGGAACGTGTCTTGATAAGCGTCGGCGAGATCTTCGCGGTCTCGCAGTCGACGACGGAGGAAACGAGTCAGTTGTGGGCCGAGATCGTCGAGGAGGGCCCGATAGGCCGAGCCGTCGCCGTGCTGGGCGAGGGCCATCCAGCGTGCGCGGCGCTGGCTTCGCTCCCCCTGCGGGACGCGACCGGCCCTCCCGTCCGCGTCGACGGCTGGGGTGCCTCCGATCGGGAACTCTTGGGTCACCGGCATTCGTCCCTCGCTCGCCGGAGCGTCCGCTGCATTCGTGCTGATTTCGGACAACCAGTGCGCGTCGCGATTGTCAACATGAAAATCGCGACAGGTGGGAAATCACCTGGTATCCTCTCGCCGATGCCCCACGTCCCCGGCCGTCGACGCGACGTATCGGTTCGTACCGGCATCCAAACGACGACGGCGATCATGGGGCTCTTGGAGCACAGCGCATGGGGGTGAGTTTCCCGTACCTCGGGCACGGTATCGGTCTTCGTTCGGTCCATTTCCCCGAGATCGGGGAGGGGCGGGTCAAGGTCGACTGGTTCGAGGCGATCTCGGAGAACTTCATGATTCGCGGTGGGCGGCCGCTGCGAATCCTGGAGCAGGCCAGGTGTCTCGCACCGGTCGCGCTCCATGGGGTGTCATTGTCGATTGGCTCGACCGATCCCCTGTCCGACGAGTACCTGGACGAGCTCTCGGCACTCGCCGACCGAGTGGATCCGGCATGGATTTCCGACCATCTCTGCTGGGGCAGCGTCGGTGGGCACTACGCGCACGATCTGCTCCCGCTGCCCTATACCGAGGAGGCGCTCGCACACGTCGTGGCGCGTCTCGACCGCGTCCAGCAACGGCTCGGGCGTCAGATGCTGATCGAGAACGTGTCGAGCTATCTCACGTACGCCCATTCGGCGATGCCCGAGTGGGAGTTCCTGTCGGAAGTCGCGCGCCGGAGCGACTGCGGTATCCTGCTCGACGTCAACAATGTGTACGTGAGCGCTATGAATCACGGCTTCGATCCGTTCACCTACCTCGACGGGATTCCAGTGGATCGTATCGGCCAGATCCACGTGGCGGGCCATTCGAATGAAGGGACGCATCTTCTCGATACGCACGACGCGCCCGTTCGATCCGAGGTGTGGGAGCTCTATCGGAAGGTCGTCGCTCGCGTCGGCCGCGTGTCGACTCTGGTCGAGTGGGACGAGCACATTCCGGCGTGGTCGGAATTGATCGCGGAAGCCGAGCGTGCGCGATCGATCGAGCAGGACGTTCTGGCCCTCCATGCTGTCTCTGCCTGAATTGCAGGCTGCGTTCCTGCGCGCGCTCACCGGCGGCGACGACGCGGCCGCGACCACGCATCGCGACGATCTTTTCGGTGCGATCGTTGCGCGTGAGCCGCTCGGGCCACCCGAGCGGGTGCAGATCTACGCCCGCATGTACGGTGCGCGCCTCGTAGCCGCGCTCGCCGAGGACTACCCGCGTGTCGCGGCGGCGCTCGGCCCGGAGCGGTTTCACGATGTTGCGCATGCCTATGTCGCCGCGTGTCCGTCACGGCACCCCTCGCTCCGTTGGTTCGGCGAGCGCTTTCCAGAGTTTCTGGCGACGTCATGGGAGGAGCCCGGGTTCCTCAGCGATCTGGCACGGCTCGAATGGGCGCGTGTGATGGTATTCGACGCTCAGGACGTCGGATTGCTGACGATCGAGGCGTTGCGCCGCGTCCCGCCGGAAGCCTGGGGCGGTCTGCGGTTCCATCTGATTCCCGCGCACCAGTTGATGCGCGTGGAGTGGCCCGTACACACGATCTGGGACGACCCGGTTGCCTCGCTGCCGTCTGCAACAGCGAGATCTGCGGAGATCTGGCTCCGCGTCTGGCGTCAAGGTGATCGGGTCTTTCAGGCCCCCATCGACGTGGCCGAACGGATTGCGCTCGGCCACGTCCGCGCTGGCGACGACTTCGCGACGCTCTGTGGGGGGCTCGCTGCGGTGGTGCCCGGCGAGGAGGTCGCCGCGACCGCGGGTGCGCTCGTTCTCCGCTGGGTGAAGGACGAGTTGCTGCGGGACGACGCGCGTACGTGACGGTGCGACGGCGATGGTTCCGATTCGCGCGCATCCGGCGCTTGCGCTTTTGCTGATCGTCGGAGCGGTCGCATGTTCGCCGGCCGACGAGGGATATCCCGTCAGCGATCCACTTCCGGCGGCCGACCCGCATCCACCCGCCCTCGCCGCGCGCATGCGCACCGCGCTCGCTGGTCCCACGACGGGCGAGCGACCCCGAACCCGTCACGTGCGGCCGGATGGGACGCCGCGGTACGTCAACCGTCTCGTGCTCGAGCGGAGCCCCTATCTCCGACAGCACGCGCACAACCCGGTCGACTGGCATCCCTGGGGCGACGAGGCATTCGCGCGAGCCCGCCGCGAAAAGAAGCTGATCCTCCTGAGTGTCGGGTATGCGACGTGCCACTGGTGTCACGTCATGGAAGAGGAGTCGTTCGACGATGAAAGGATCGCCACCCGGCTGAACGCAGATTACGTCGCGGTGAAGGTCGATCGTGAGGAGCGTCCCGACGTCGACGGGACCTACATGAAGGCACTGATGGCGCTCACAGGCGGAGGTGGGTGGCCGATGACGGTCTGGTTGACGCCAGACCGCCAGATCTTGTTCGCGGGGACGTATTTCCCGCCCGAGGACGGGCAGCGCGGTGCGCGGCTGGGATTCGCAACCCTGCTCGCGCGCTTCGCGGATCGCCAACGCGTGGACCCCGCGGGTCTGCTCGAAGAGGGCCGCGCGCTGAGCGCGAAACTCGCGGCCGCTGGCGAGCCCGAGCCTCTCCACGAGGCGCCCGGTCGATCGGTGCTCGATGCCGCCTTTGCGCGCTACCAAAGGGCCTTCGATGTGCGCCATGGCGGGTTCGGCGGTGCGCCGAAATTCCCGATGCCCGCCGTGCTCGAGCTTCTTTTGCGGTACCATCGCCGTACGCGCGAGCGGGAGGCGCTCACCATGGTCCGCCGTACGCTCGAGGAGCTCGCGGTTGGGGGTGTCCGGGACCAGCTCGGCGGCGGATTTCATCGCTACGCCACGGACGCCGCCTGGCGTGTCCCGCACTTCGAGAAGATGCTGTACGACAACGCGCAACTCGCCGGAGTCTACTTGTCCGCGTTTCAGGCGACGGGTGACGCGACGTTTTCTGCGGTCGCCCGGGCGGTTCTGGATGACCTGCTGCTCACGTTTCGCGAACCGAAAGGTGGTTTCTACGCGGCGATCGACGCCGACGATCCCGGGGGCGAGGGGGCGTTCTACACCTGGACGCCCGACGAGATCGCGGCCGTACTTCCGTCGGAAACGGCGCGCGCTACGGCAGCATATTTCGGAGTCGATCGGGCAGGGAACTTCGACGGCCGCAGCGTGCTGTTCGTGACCGGAGGTTGGGGAGCTCTCGGCGCCGCCCTCGGTATGGGTGGTGCGGAGGCTGGGCGTCTCGCCACCGATGGGCGGACGGCATTGCGTTCGGCGCGCGACGGACGGCCTCGACCTCTCGTTGATACGAAAGTGCTGACGAGCTGGAATGGGCTCGCGATCGGGGCGTTCGCGCGTGCCGGGGCCATTCTGGGTGAGCGTCGCTACGTTTCAGCCGCCCGCGATGCCGCGGGATTCGTGCTCTCGCATCTCCGCATCGACGGTCGTCTGCACCGTGTCTGGGCGGAGGGGGCCGCCGGACAACCCGCGTTTCTCGACGACTACGCGTTCCTGGGGTCCGGGCTGCTCGACCTTTTCGAGGCGACCGGTGACCCGCACTGGATCGACGAGGCTGTGGGACTGCAGGCGACCCTCGCCGCGCAATTCTGGGACGCCGAACGCGGGGGGTTCTTCGAGAGCGGCTCGGCGCGCGATCCCGATCTGCCGCGCGCCAAGCCGGCATACGACGGCGCCGTGCCGTCGGGGAACGCCGTGGCGGCGGAGAACCTCGTGCGCTTGGCCGTGCTTCTCGGCGATGACGCGCTTCGCGCGCGCGCGATCACCTGTGTGCGCGCGTTCGGGCGTACCCTCGTCGAGTCGCCAACGAGCGCGCCGCGACTCCTCGGGGTGGTGGAGGCCTTGCTCGACCGCCCGCGCGAGGTCGTCGTCGTCGAGCCGGCGGCAGGCGACGACGGCGGCGCCGCGCTCCTCCGTGCCGTACACGGTCGATATCTCCCGAATCGCGCGCTCGTCGTGACTCGTGAAGGGCCACCGCTCGTGGCCGTCCAGCGCGCTCTCCCATTCGTCGGCGAGAAGGCGGCCATCGACGGTCGCACGGCCGCGTACGTATGCGAGCGAGGTCGATGTCTGCGGCCGACGTCCGATGCCGCCGAGCTCGCGCGCCAGCTCGACACCGTGCACGCGCTCCCGGACGTGGCGTCTTCGGGCGATTGAGCTACCGGGGTACTCCGCGATATGCGTGACGACACGCACCAGCGATCGAAGGGGAGGCCGTCGTGAAGGACGAGGACATCGCGCAGCTCGCCGTCAACACCATTCGCACGCTCGCCATCGACGCTGTGCAGAAGGCGAACTCGGGACACCCGGGCTTGCCGATGGGCGCGGCGCCCATGGCGTACGTGTTGTGGCAGCGACATCTTCGCCACAACCCGCGTGATCCGCACTGGGCGGATCGGGACCGCTTCGTCCTCTCCGCCGGGCACGGCAGCATGCTGCTGTACTGTCTCCTGCACTTGACCGGGTACGATCTCACGATCGCCGACCTCCAGGCGTTTCGCCAATGGGAAAGTCGGACGCCCGGCCATCCCGAGACGTTGCTGACCCCGGGAGTCGAAGCAACGACCGGCCCGCTCGGTCAGGGCACGGCCAACGCCGTCGGCATGGCGATGGCCGAGCGCGCGCTCGCGCATCGCTTCAACCGCCCCGGTCACACCATCGTCGATCATCGAACCTACGCCATCGTGTCCGATGGCGATCTGATGGAGGGGATCTCGGCAGAAGCCGCATCGCTCGCCGGGCACCTCAAGCTCGGGAAGCTCATCTACCTCTACGACTGCAATCACATCTCGCTCGACGGTCCTACCTCCCTCGCGTTCTCCACCGAGGACGTCGGTGCGCGCTACGCCGCGTACGGGTGGCAGGTCTTGCACGTCGAGCAGGGCGACAGCGACCTCGCGGCGATCGATCAGGCGATCGCCGCAGCCGAGGCGGAAACGATGCGCCCGTCGATCATCGTCGTGCGAACCACGATCGGCTACGGTTCGCCGAAGAAGCAGGGAACGTCGGAAGCTCACGGCAGCCCACTTGGGCCAGACGAAGTGGCCGCGGCAAAGAAGGCGCTCGGCTTCGATCCAGGCAAGTTTTTCGAGATTCCGAACGAAGCTGGCGCGCATCTCCGGTCCGCCATCGACCGTGGCGCGGGGCAACAGGCGGAGTGGGACGCGCGCTTCGCCCGCTACGCCGAGGCGCATCCGGATCTCGCGGCGGAGTGGCGGCGGGTCATCGCGGGCGAGTTGCCCTCTGGGTGGGACGAGGCGGTGCCCGTGTTTGGCGAGAAGGACGCGCAAGCGACGCGGCAGGCTTCCGGGAAGGCGTTGAACGCCATCGCCGCACGTATGCCCGAGCTGCTCGGTGGCGACGCCGACCTCTCGGTGTCGACGAGCACCGCGCTCAAGGATCAGGGATCGTTCGACGGCCAAACCGGCGCCGGTCGTAACATCCACTACGGTGTTCGCGAGCATGCGATGGGGGCCATCGCGAACGGGATCGCGTATCATGGCGGCCTGCGGTCGTTCGTGGCGACCTTCTTCTGTTTCTCGGACTACATGCGTCCGGCAGTGCGGTTGGCCGCCCTGAACGAGCTTCCCGTGACCTTCGTCTGGACGCATGACTCGATCGCGCTCGGCGAGGACGGTCCGACGCATCAGCCGGTCGAGCACCTGATGTCGCTTCGCGCGATGCCGGGACTCGCGGTGGTGCGGCCCGCGGACGCAAACGAAACGGCCGAGGCGTGGCGGTTCGCGATCGCGCAGCGTCATCGGCCGGTCGCCCTCGTGCTGAGCCGGCAGAAGCTTCCGGTACTGGATCGGCAGCGGACCCACGGCCTCGCGCGCGGCGCATACGTCCTCGCCGACCCAGCAGAGGGCGATCCGAAGGCCATCTTGATCGCGACGGGCGCCGAGGTGCACGTTGCACTCGCGGCTCATCGGTTGCTCGCGGGCGAGGGCATTCAGACTCGTGTCGTCACGATGCCGTGCTGGGAGGCGTTTATGGAGCAAGATGCCGCGTATCGCGACTCCGTCCTTCCGCCCGGGATCCGCGCACGGGTGTCCGTGGAGGCGGGTGTCACGCTCGGGTGGGAGCGATGGATCGGCGACGGCGGAGCGGCCGTCGGGCTCGATCGTTACGGAGCGTCGGCGCCGGGTGAGGTCAATCTCGAGCGGCTCGGATTCACGGCGGAGAACGTCGCGAGCAAGGTACGATCGGTGCTCGGCCGGGGCGCGCGCGCATGATCATCGCTGTCGGGTGCGACCACGCGGGCTTTCCACTGAAGGGGCGGGTCGTGCGCGAGTTGGAGAACGCCGGGCATCAGATCGTCGATTGCGGTGCACACGACACGACGCCGTCCGACTATCCTGATTTCGCGCGGGCGGTCGCCGCGACAGTCGTTGAGGGCCGCGCGCAACGGGGAGTGCTCGTGTGCGGCAGCGGCGTCGGCGCGTCGGTCGCGGCGAACAAGGTTCCGGGAGCGCGTGCCGCCCTCTGTCACGACACGTTCTCCGCACGTCAGGGCGTCGAAGACGACGACATGAACGTCCTCTGTCTCGGCGCGCGTGTGATCGGAGTCGAGGCGGCGGCGGAGGCGTTGCGGGCTTTTCTCGCCGCGCGTTTCTCGGGGGCGGAGCGGCACGCGCGGCGGCTCGGCAAGATTCTCGCCATCGAAGCCGACGCGCGCGCGGGCGTCTTCGATCCCCCCCCTCGACGGTAGCGTCGTTACCGTCGAAGCATGTTGGGCGCGAGCAGCAGGCTCGCGAGAATCGGAAGTCCGTAGTACGTCGCCCGGAAAATCAGGATCGCGACGACGGCTTGCTCGAACTGCACGCCGAGTGTGACGAACACGGCCACCATGGAGCCATCCATGATCCCGAGGCCGCCCGGCACGAGCGACGCGATCGAGAAAAACATTCCGATTGCGAAGCCGGCGATCACGTGGCTCATCGCGATGGGTGCGCCGATTGCGAAGAACGCCGTTGAGAGCACCAGCAGAGTGAAAATCCAGTCGAGCACGATGTAGAGCGTCGGACCGAGCATGTCGTGCGGCCGTTGCAGCAAGAAATCGAATCCGACGTTCAAATTGTGCTGGAAGCGAATCAACGTCGAGCGCCGCGGCTTTCGGTGAGGGACCACGCGCTCCAAGACCCGATCGACGAGGCGAGTGATCGAGTAGAACAATCCCCGCCGCCATTTGCGACGCACGAGCGCGACGCACATGGCGACGACGATTGCGCTGAAGACGGCCAGCAGCACGCCCGCGGCCCACAGGTCACGCCCGACCAGGTTGTGTGAGAGCAGCAACAGCACGAAACCCCATGCCACGAACCCCAGCAGGACGAGATTGGTGAGCAAGGTCTGCACGAGGGAGATGAGCACGGCGCTCCCTGCGGGAATGCCACGCCGAGCGAAGAGATACATGCGGAGCGCAAATCCTGAGAGACCGCCGGTCGAGAGCAGATAGTTGGCCGTGTTCGCCACTAGAGTGATGCGGCACATATCCGTGAACGGCATCGGGTATCCCGCGGCTCGGGCAATGCCCTGGTAGGACCACGCCATGGTGAGGTAGCTGCCGACCGTCGCGAGGGCGGGGAGGAGGAGCAGGGGCGGCGCAATGCCACGCGCGGTCCGGACCAGTTGATCGAGATCGGCGCGCGTGACGAGAAGCACGAGGACGAGGGCGCCGAACACGGCAAGCCACGCCACCCACCCGCGGCGCCTCGGCTCCCGGCCGACTGAACTGAGCGACGGGCCGAGATCGATGGCGGCGGCGGGCGCTCCTTCGAGCCGAGCCGGGGCAGCCGTCAAGCTCGGTCGCCGACCGTGATCGCGCGTGTCCACGGGGATCGCCGTACGGGCCCGGCGGCATCGAGCGTCGCATTCGGGACGCCGGCGAGTGCGACATCGTCGAGGCGAAAAGCGTCGCCGGGATAGAGCCGAATCGCGAAGGGCCATGCATAGAGGGTGACCCACGCGAGTGCGAGACGAACCAGGATCCCCGGACGGATCTTCGGCGGCTGACCCCCCTCGAGGAGCGGTTCCGCGACCATGAAGACGGCGAGGAGCAACAGTGCAAAGATGGCCGTGAGGGCCGCGGACGCGTCGGCAACAATGCCGTGCGCATCGAGTACGACTGCGCCCCAGAGCAGGACGAGGCTGGTCGTCGGGGGTATCCAGGTCGCGAGCGCGTCCTTCACTAGGATGATGCTCACGCGCTGCGGATGACGCTCACGCGTCGGTTGAGCCGGTCGCGACATGCGGCATTGTAGGCTCAAGGAACCGACGTCGGCAAACTTGAGTCCGCGCGATGAGGCTCTGGTGCGCGCTCAACCCGCCGCGCGCCGCAGCCGGTAGCCAGGCGCGACTGGAACGGTAACGAGGGGGCGACGCGGAGCCTGGTCGCGACGCCAGCGAGCGAGCCCTTCGCGAATGTGATCGGGATCGAGATCGAGTGCGTGACAGATGTTCTCGAACGAGAAGATCCAAGGGTCGTCGTGCGCATCGAACCACTCGCACGTTTCGCCGAACAGGCGGCGCCCGCGACGGTTGGTCGCGAAGGCATACCGTTGATAGCTGCGTACGGCTTCCTCGAGGATTGCGAGAACCAGGCGGCGCTCGCGCTCGAGCGGAATGGTGGCTGTTTCGTTCGTCATGACGTCTCCTTCAGGAAGCGAGCGGCGACGCTCCGGTCGCGCGCTCGAGTACCTCGCCCAACAGCGCTGCGTCGAAGGGCTTCGAGAGCAACCATGCCCCTCGCTCGTGCGCCTGTGCCGCGAGCTGTTCGTCAGCAAAAGCCGAGATGAGGACGACGGGTAGGCTCGGCAGGTCTCTCCGCAGCTCGGCGACCAACTCGGTTCCGAGGATCAGCGGCATGCGGACATCGCAGATCACCAGGTCGTAGACGTCGCGCAGGCAACGCTCGAACCCGACGAGCCCGTCGTTCACCCATTCCGCGACGTGACCGAGGTGGGTGAGCACCTCGGCGAGGTAGCGGCTGAAGATCGCGTCGTCGTCGATGACCAGGATACGCATCGTCGGAGTTGAGACAGAGCAACCGCGATGCCATGGGTCGAGCCACGGAAATTCAATTACTTAGGCGACATTTCCCAGGACCCTCGTCGTCCAAAGGTCGCAGCGTGGCTGGCCGCAGTCGAGAAACATCAATGGAAATAGAGTGTTATGTCGATGCGACCCAATGACGCAGCGAGCGAGGCAGAAAGCCCCAGTCAACTCTCGCGAAGGCCGTAGCGACGGAGCATCCGCTGGAGAGACCGTCGCTCCACGCCGAGGATCGTTGCTGCCCGCGAGATGTTGCCGCCAGTCTCCTGAAGCACGTGCGCGAGATAGCGACGCTTCACTTCTTCGAGCGTCGGTGCACCCCGGAAGAGCGTGGCGTCGATCGACCCCCGAAGCTCCTGCGCCAGGTCGTCGGGTGTGAGGACCTGGCCGTTGGCGAGAGCGACGGCACGCTCGATCGAGTGCTCGAGCTCACGGATGTTCCCGGGCCACGCATGCTCGGTGAGGAGTTGCATCGCCTCCGGCGTGATGCGTGTGACACCTTTGCCGCTGCGCTCCGCGTACCGCCGGACGAAGTGCTCGGCTAGGAGGGGAATGTCTTCCCGCCGGTCGCGGAGCGGGGGGAGGGTGATGGTGACCACCTTCAGCCGGTAAAAGAGGTCCTCGCGGAACGTGCCCTGCTGGACGAGCTGCTCGAGATTGCGGTTGGTCGCGGCGACGACGCGCACGTCGACGTGGATCCACTCCTGGCCGCCGACGCGCTTGACGTCGTACTCTTGGAGCACGCGCAACAATTTGGCCTGCATCGACGGACCGATGTCGCCGATCTCGTCGAGGAAGATCGTACCGCCGTTCGCCTCTTCGAAAAGACCTTTTTTGTCTCCGACGGCGCCCGTGAATGCACCGCGCACGTAGCCGAAGAGCTCTGATTCCAGCAACGTGTCCGTGAGGGATCCGCAATCGACGGCGACGAAGCGGCCGCCAGCACGATCGCTGTGGCGATGGAGCGCGGCTGCGATAAGCTCTTTGCCGGTCCCGCTTTCGCCCTCGATCAGGACCGTGCTCCGCGACGTCGCCACCCGTGCGACCGTCCGATACACCTCCACCATCGCGGGGCTGCGGCCCACCACGAGACTTGTGTCGACGATCGGCGGACCGCCGTCAGCCGGCGACTCCGACATGTGGCGTTCGGTCAGCGCCCGTCGCACGGTCGATTTTATCTCCTCCAGGTTCATCGGTTTGCTGACGTAGTCGAAGGCCCCGTGCCGGATCGCCTCGACCGCGGTCTCGACCGAGCCGAAGGCCGTCATCACGATGACCTGGAGGTCGGGCTGCCGCTTCTTGAGCTCTTGGGTGACCGCAATCCCGTCCATCTCAGGCATGCGGACGTCCGTGATGGCGAGTGCGAACGTCTCTTCCGCCGTTCGACGGAGGGCGGACCGACCGCTGTCACAGGCTTCGACGGCGTAGCCCTCGTCCTGCAGGACCTCGGTCAGGAGCTCGCGCGTGACCGCGTCGTCGTCGATGACGAGGAGTTTTGCGGTCATGCGCGGGCCCCACCACCGATCGTGATGTCGATCGTGGTGCCGCCGCCGAGGCTACTCTCTACGCGGACCGACCCGCCGTGTGCGCGGGCGATGTCCTGCGTGATGGTGAGGCCCAGGCCGGTGCCGCGACCGATCTCTTTCGTCGTGAAGAACGGCTGGAAGATGTGCTCGAGATCTCCCGGGGCAATGCCTTTGCCGGCGTCGGTGATGCGAAGCCGGAGGCCCGGAGGACCACCGTTCGCGTGATGCGCGTCGGCCACCACCCAGATGTGCCCGCCCGGGTCGAGCGCGTCCACCGCGTTCGTGAGGACGTTCAGTAGAATCTGTTGCAGACCGCGAGGATCGGCCGCGATCGTTGCCGGCGCGCCAGCGAGCCGACGTTCGACGACGATGCCCTTGGCGCTGAGCGCTGGGGCGAGGAGCGCCAGGGTCTCCTCGATCAATGGCGCGACGGCGACGGGCTTCCGCTCGACGGACGGCGAGCGGGTCTGATCGAGGGCGTTCCGGATCGCCTGGCTCATGACGCGTACCTGGGATTCGATGATGCCGAGCTTCTCGCGCCCCTCGGGGCTCGTTACTTCCTTGGCGAGGAGCTGCGTGTAGCCGAGAACCGAGTTCAGGGGCGTGCCTAGGTCGTGCGCGATGGCGGCGGTCATCTGCCCGAGCGCGGCGAGGCGTTCCGCCCGGCCGAGCTGCTTCTGAACGTGCCAGAGTTGCTCGTTGATGCGTTGCAGCTCGAGATTCTTCGCGGCGATGTCGGCAGTCGCGGTCGCGACGCGGCTCTCGAGCTCGTCGTTGAAGCGACTCAGGCGATCGACGAGCTCGCGCTTTTCGCGGTCCGCGCGCGCGATCGTCTCGAGCATGCTGTTGAAGTGGTCGCCCAGTTGCTGGAGCTCGTCACTGCCGCGCAGGTGGACACGGGTGTCGAGGCGCCCCGCTCGCGTCGCGTTCATGGCGTCGACGAGCAACCGTACTGGGCGGGCGATCGTTCGGGTCAGAATCACGCCGAGGACTCCGGCGATCGTGAGGACCGAGAAGAGGGCCAGCAACAAGGCGCGCTGGGCTTGGATGTTCGCCAGGCGCTCTACCTCCGCGAGCGACGCT
Organism: Thermodesulfobacteriota bacterium; assembly: GCA_036781285.1. GTDB lineage: Bacteria > Desulfobacterota > Binatia > UTPRO1 > UTPRO1 > UTPRO1. The sequence continues at coordinate 46,246 of DAIQBH010000020.1, forward strand.
TTCACGCGAATCGACCCGATCACGCGCTGGCCCAGGTGGAACGGCGCGACGGCGAGCCCGAGGTGGGAGCTGCCAGGCAAGAGCTGCCAGATGGGCTGATCGAGCTCCATGGCCAGACGGTCGAGCGCGATCGGCTCGGTTGGGGTCGCGCGGCCGGAGCTGCCGAGGAGACGCCACTGATCCCGGACTGGTAGCAGGATCTCGATGTCGGCGACGTTCCGGTGGGTGCGGGCGAGCTCGGCGAGTCGATGGTGAAAGT